>NZ_JBEXQJ010000038.1:0-83729 GCF_040612515.1 Streptomyces sp. NPDC006372
GGTCGTACGCCGCGTCGGACTCCTCCCGGCTGCACGTGTTGGCGAACGCGTAGTGGAACTGCCACGGTCGTCCGCCGATGTGCCCTTCGGTGCGCCGACGTGGGCGCCGGGATGGGTGCCGGTGCGCGCTTCAGGAAGTGGGCGGTGGGGCGTCGTCCGGCGGCGTGCTGCCGGCAGCGTCCGACGGCGGCGCGGAACGGCCCGCGTTCGACGGCGGCGCCGTGCGGCTCGCCTCCGGCGCCGGTGCCGTGCCACCCGCGTCCGGTGTCGCGCCGCCCGTGCCCGGCGGCGGTGTCGCCCCGCCCGCTTCCGGTCCGCCGTCGTCCTGGTGCGCGAGTCGGCCCATGGCGTCCTTGGCCTTGCCCGTGCCCGAATGGATCCTGTCGCTGTACTTGCCCTTGGTCCTCTTGTCGACGGCCTCGGCGGCCTTGTCGAGGCCGTGGTGGATCTTGTCCTCGTGCCGCTGCGCGAGGTCCGAGACCTTTCCCTTGGCCGGGCCCAGCTTGGCCTTCACGTTGTGCAGGAGACCCATGGTTCACCTTCCCTCGCGCGGGGCGGTCACGTACGGGCGCTCTCACCGGCCTCGTTGTCGGCCGCCTTGTCGGTGGACTGCTGCTTGGGGATGTCGACGCTCTCGGTCTCGGTGACCTCGGCCGCCGGCTCGGCCGGCTCCGCTGCCCCGTCAGGCCCCTTCTCCGTCGCGGCCTCTACCGCCTCCGCCGCCTTGTCCGCCTCGGAGCCGGCCTCGGCCGCGTCGGCCTGAGCCTCGACGGCAGGCGCCTCCTCCGTGGCCTTCGACCGCCGGAGAAGTCGTGCAAAAACGCCCATATCCACTCCATACGTTACTCGTGCGGGCGAAATCCCGCGTCGCCCGGTGCGTCCGTTTGCACGGTCCGGGCCACCGCCTCTGTGATCCGGCGGCAGGACCTCGAACGGGCAACGACCCCGCGGCTGTGGCGTCACGTAACTCGTTCGAGAGCGGGGTGTGAGGTTTGCGAGACTGGGGCGGTGAGCAGTGCACTCCCCGCCCCCCGCGTCATCGCCGTCGTCGGACCAACTGCGGCCGGAAAGTCCGATCTGGGCGTTTTTCTGGCTCAGCGTCTCGGCGGCGAGGTCGTCAACGCCGACTCCATGCAGCTCTACCGAGGGATGGACATCGGAACCGCCAAGCTGACGCCCGAAGAGCGCGGCGGCGTCCCGCATCACCTCCTGGACGTCTGGGACGTGACCGTCACGGCGTCCGTCGCCGAGTACCAGCGCCTGGCCCGGGAGCGGATCGAGACGCTGCTGGCCGAGGGCCGCTGGCCGATCCTGGTCGGCGGCTCCGGACTGTACGTGCGCGGGGCCGTGGACAACCTGGAGTTCCCCGGCACCGACCCGGCGGTCCGGGCCCGCCTGGAGGAGGAACTCACGCTGCGCGGCTCGGGCGCCCTGCACGCCCGGCTGGCCGCCGCCGACCCCCAGGCCGCGCGGGCGATCCTGCCCAGCAACGGCCGGCGGGTCGTCCGTGCCCTGGAGGTGATCGAGATCACCGGCAGGCCTTTCACCGCGAACCTCCCCGGCCACGACTCGGTGTACGACACGCTCCAGATCGGCGTCGACGTGGCCCGGCCCGAGCTGGACGAGCGCATCGCCCACCGGGTCGACCGGATGTGGGACGCCGGTCTCGTGGACGAGGTACGCGCACTGGAGGCGCAGGGGTTGCGTGAAGGGCGTACGGCCTCGCGTGCGCTCGGCTACCAGCAGGTGCTCGCGGCGCTCGCCGGGGAGTGCACCCTCGAGGAGGCACGGACCGAGACCGTGCGTGCCACCAAGCGCTTCGCGCGCCGTCAGGATTCATGGTTCAGGCGCGATCCGCGGGTGCACTGGTTGAGTGGGGCCGCGGCCGACCGCGCAGAACTTCCGCAGCTCGCGCTGTCTTTGGTCGAACGACCGGTTACAGCCTGATCACGTCATGGCATCGGGACGCCCAGGCCGTCATCCGGGCCTTCGGCGGCGTGCCATCATCGAGCTTCGATCGACCGAGTTGAGTCCTAGTTGGGAGGGCGCGTGGCGATGGAGGCCGGCCCTCGCGACACCGCACGAAGCACCGATCACATCACCGCCGAGCGGGATGAGCCGGAACTCCGGGACGGACCCGAGCACCGGGACGGGCCGGAGCTGGAGACGGACCGCCTCAGCTCCGACGGGCCCGACGAGACGCAGGGTGTGACCGACGACGGCCCCGAGCCCGGCGAGATGTTCGCCGACGAGGTCGAGGTCGAGCTGCGCCCGCAGCGCCGGCTGCGCATCTGGCAGCTCGCTCCCATCGTGGGCCTCGCGGCACTCGGCTCCCTGATGTTCGCGTTCCCGCTGGCCTTCGACTTCGGCGACAGCGGGGCCGTCATCGCGATGCTCGGCCTGCTGATCTGCTCGTGCGCGGCCGGCTGGGGCATGATGGCGGCCCGCCGTGTGGGTTACACGTGGCCGGGCCTGCCGGCCAAGGGCTCAGGTCGCAAGCCCGACTGGCGGGTCGTCCTCGCCTATGCCGTGATGGTGGCCGCAGTGGTCGTCCTGGCGGTGTGGCGCGTAGCCAGGCTCCGCTAGAGCAGGGCGCCTCCTTCCGGGCGCGGGGAACGGCGCGACAAGCCACGACCGTGCCTGCACCCGCTGACGGTCCGGCCTCGTTCGGCCCTCCCCGCGCGGTGCCCCGTACGATCGAGACATGAGCACGCGGATCCCCTTCCTCAAGGGTCACGGCACCGAGAACGACTTCGTGATCGTCCCGGACCCCGAGAACACCCTCGACCTGCCCCCGGCCGCCGTCGCCGTCCTGTGCGACCGCCGCGCGGGCATCGGCGGTGACGGGCTGCTGCACGTCGTGCGATCCGCTGCCCACCCCGAGGCGAAGGGCATGGCGGCCGAGGCCGAGTGGTTCATGGACTACCGCAACGGCGACGGCTCGATCGCCGAGATGTGCGGCAACGGCGTGCGGGTGTTCGCGCGCTACCTCCAGCGCGCCGGACAGGTCACCGAAGGGGACCTGGCGATCGCCACCCGCGGAGGAGTGAAGACCGTGCACATCGCCAAGGAGGGTGACATCACCGTCGGCATGGGCAGGGCCCTGCTCCCCGAGGGTGACGTCACGGTGAGCGTCGGAGAGCGCAGCTGGCCCGCGCGGAACGTGAACATGGGGAACCCGCACGCGGTGGCGTTCGTGGACGACCTGACGCACGCCGGCGACCTGTACGCCCCGCCGCCCTTCAGTCCGGCCGCCGCATACCCGGACGGTGTGAACGTCGAGTTCGTGGTCGACCGCGGCCCCGGGCACGTCGCGATGCGTGTGCACGAGCGGGGTTCCGGCGAGACCCGCTCGTGCGGTACGGGCGCGTGCGCGGTCGCCGTGGCCACCGCCCGCCGCGACGGAGCCGACCCGGCGGTCACCGGCACGCCGGCGACGTACACCGTCGACGTCCCCGGCGGGACCCTGGTGATCACCGAGCGGCCCGACGGGCAGATCGAGATGACGGGCCCGGCGGTGATCGTCGCCGAGGGCGAGATCGACGCGGCGTGGCTGGAAGCCACCACGGCCCCGTGAGCCGGCCGCATCCGGCCTGAAACAGTCGCGCGCCGTTGGCCGCTCGACCCGAATCAGCGTTGGTAACCGGCCATTTGGCGGAAAGTTGATTGCTGTTGTCGTGATGTACCAGGGTGCAAACCTCACATTCATCGCTCGAATGGGTGATCAGTTTCACGCTCGGCGAGAGGCGGTCAGCCGCGCGTGGTGGGCTCGGTAGCATCAAGCACCGGCCCGGACGGGGGACCGAAGCCGCCCCGTGAGCCGTGTCCGCCCTGGGGCACCCGTCCGCCGGTCCAGCAGCCGGAGGTGCCCATGAGTGCGGAGGCCACGAATTCCGTGACCCCAGGCCCGATGCCGGGCGCGGTGTCAGGAGCGGTGACGCCGACAGCCCCGCGCAGAAAGGCCCGCCCCCGGATCGACCTGCGCCGCCTCGGCCGCGCCGCGCTGCTCGGCCCGGCCGCCCGCGACCGGCTGCCCGACGCCATCAGCCACGTCGTCGAGGCACACCGCGCCCATCACCCCGACGCGGACCTCGAACCCCTGCGCCGCGCCTACGTCCTGGCCGAGTCCTCGCACCGCGGCCAGATGCGCAAGAGCGGCGAGCCGTACATCACGCACCCGCTCGCCGTGACCCTGATCCTCGCCGAACTCGGCGCCGAGACCACCACGTTGACCGCGTCCCTGCTCCACGACACCGTCGAGGACACGGACGTGACGCTCGACCAGGTACGCGAGCAGTTCGGTGAGGAGGTCCGCTACCTCGTCGACGGCGTCACCAAACTGGAGAAGGTCGACTACGGCGCCGCGGCCGAGCCCGAGACCTTCCGCAAGATGCTCGTCGCCACCGGCAACGACGTACGCGTCATGTCGATCAAACTCGCCGACCGGCTGCACAACATGCGCACCCTCGGCGTCATGCGCCCCGAGAAACAGGAACGCATCGCCAAGGTGACACGTGACGTGCTCATCCCGCTCGCCGAACGGCTCGGCGTCCAGGCGCTCAAGACCGAACTGGAAGACCTGGTCTTCGCGATCCTGCACCCCGAGGAGTACGCGCACACCAGGGAGCTGATCGTCCGCAACGCGGCCCGCGCGGACGACCCGCTCGCCGAGGTGGCCGACGAGGTGCGCGGTGTGCTGCGCGAGGCGGACATCCCGGCGGAAGTCCTCATCCGGCCCCGCCACTTCGTCTCGGTGCACCGCGTCTCCCGCAAACGCGGCCGGCTCCGCGGCTCCGACTTCGGCCGCGTGCTGGTCCTGGTGAACGAGGACGCCGACTGCTACGCCGTCCTGGGTGAACTGCACACCTGTATGAAACCGGTGGTCTCGGAGTTCAAGGACTTCATCGCCGTACCGAAGTTCAACCTGTACCAGTCGCTGCACACGGCCGTGGCGCGTGAGGACGGACAGGTCGTCGAGGTCCTGATCCGCACGCACCAGATG
This sequence comes from Streptomyces sp. NPDC006372, assembly GCF_040612515.1. Lineage (NCBI taxonomy): Bacteria > Bacillati > Actinomycetota > Actinomycetes > Kitasatosporales > Streptomycetaceae > Streptomyces > Streptomyces sp. NPDC006372. Next base: position 5,003 of record NZ_JBEXQJ010000038.1, read on the forward strand.
CACAAGGTCGCCGAGGCCGGAGTCGTCGCGCTCGGCAACCCGTACGCTCCCGCCCCCGACGACCCGGCCGACGGCGAACGTGTCGACCCCACCCGGCCCGGCTGGCTCTCCCGGCTCCTCGACTGGCAGGAGGCGGCACCCGACCCGGACCACTTCTGGTCGACCCTGCGCGAGGACCTCGCCCAGGACCGCGAGATCACCGTGTTCCGGCCCGACGGGGGCACACTCGGCCTGCCCGAGGGCGCGACCTGCGTGGACGCCGCGTACGCGCAGTACGGCGAGGACGCGCACGCCTGCATCGGCGCCCGCGTCAACGGCCGCCTGGCGACGCTGAGCACCGTCCTGAAGGACGGCGACACCGTCCAGCTCCTCATGGGCCAGGACCCGGCGTCCGAGCCCTCCCGGGAATGGCTGGAGCACGCGCACACCCCCGCGGCCCGGATCGCCATCCAGCGGTGGCTGGCCGCCCACCCCGCGCAGGCCGAGGCCCAGCGGACCGAGCCCCGGGAGGACCGGCAGGGCGATGACCGCGCGCCGGCCCCCCGCCCCGCCACCGCCGACACCCCCGACCAGGACGGACCGGTCCCTGGCCACGTCCTCACCGACCGGCCGGGCGCGACCGTCCGGCTCGCCCGATGCTGCACACCCGTACCGCCCGACGAGATCACCGGTTTCGCCGTTCGCGGCGGAGCGGTCACCGTGCACCGCGTCGAGTGCGCGGCGGTGGCCCGTATGAAGGACGGGGGGCGTGCGGAGGTCGGCGTGCGCTGGGGCGAGGCCACCGAGTGCCGGGTCACGCTGGTCGCCGAATCGTTCGTCCGCCCCCATCTGCTCGCGGACCTCACCGAGGCCATGGCCCTCGAAGGCGCCGAGATCGTCTCCGCCACGGTCGAACCCCCGGCCCAGCAGCAGGTCCGCCACACCTACACCGTGCAGCTCCCGGACTCGGGCCACCTGCCCACGCTCATGCGCGCGATGCGCAACGTGGCCGGGGTGTACGACGTGAGCCGGGCCCAGCCGCAGACCCAGGGCGGCTGAGCCGGGCCGGACCCGGGCACACGAAGGCTGCCACCGGCCCAGACCCCGGTCCCCGGTTCGGGTGGGCCGGACGCGTGTCGTCCTCGTCGCGCTCCGGCGCGCTGATAGCCGTGGGGCATGCTTCTCACCCCCCACACCCACGCCCCCCGCGCCCGCTCCCGGAGAGCTGCGGCGGCGCTGCTGGCCTCGGCCGTCTCCGTCTGCCTCCTCGCCGCGAGCGCCCCCGTCGCACCGCTCGGCATCGGCGACCGGCTCTTCCCGTACCTGGGCAACCCCGGCTACGACGTGGCCTCGTACGACCTCTCCTTCACCTACTCCGGCAGCAACAGCGAACCGCTGCAGGCCGTCACCACCATCGACGCCCGGACCACCGCCGACCTGGACCGCGTCAACCTCGACTTCGCCCACGGCACGGTCCGGTCGGTCGAGATCGACGGCGACCCCGCGACCTTCAGCACCGCCGGTGAGGACCTGGTGATCACCCCCGGGGCCACCGTGCCGGGCGGCAACCGGATGCGGATCACCGTGCGCCACACCAGTGACCCCAGGCCGCCCAAGGGACGCGAGGGCGGCTGGGTGCGCACCGCCGACGGCCTCGCCATGGCCAACCAGGCCGACGCCGCGCACCTGGTGTTCCCCTGCAACGACCATCCCTCCGACAAGGCGATGTACACCATCCGGGTCACCGCACCCGAGGGCCACACGGTCGTGGCGGGCGGCCTGCCCGACGGTGTGGGCAGGTCCGGCGGATCGACCACATGGACGTACCGCACCCGGCACCCCATGGCGACCGAGCTCGCCCAGGTCTCCATCGGCCGCTCCACGGTGCTGCACCGCACCGGCCCGCACGGCCTGCCGCTGCGCGACGTCGTACCGACCCGGCACCGCAAGGCGGTCGAGCCCTGGCTGGCGAAGACCCCCGGCCAGATCGCCTGGATGGAGAGCAAGCTCGGCCGCTACCCCTTCGAGACGTACGGCGTGCTCGCGGCCGACGTCTCCACCGGCTTCGAACTCGAGACCCAGACGCTCTCCCTCTTCGAGCGGGAGCTCTTCACCGAGACCGCCCACCCGGCCTGGTACGTCGAGTCGATCATGGTCCATGAGCTGGCCCACCAGTGGTTCGGCGACAGCGTCAGCCCCCGCACCTGGTCCGACCTGTGGCTCAACGAGGGCTACGCCACCTGGTACGAGGCGATGTACGCCCAGGAGCGGGGCGGCAAGACGATGCGGGCCCGCATGAAGGACGCGTACGGCGCCTCCGACGGCTGGCGCACGGCCGGCGGACCCCCCGCCGCCCCCAAGGCACCCGAGCCCGGCAACAAGGTCGGCATCTTCCGGCACAACGTGTACGACGGCGCCGCGCTCGTCCTGTACGCCCTGCGTCAGGAGATCGGCGCCCCGGCCTTCGACCGCCTGCAACGCTCCTGGGTCGCCCGTCACCAGGACGGCACGGCCTCGACGCAGGACTACATCCGGCTCGCCGCCGAGATCTCCGGGCGCGACCTGGACGGCTTCTTCCAGGCCTGGCTGTACGGCGAGAAGACCCCGCCGATGCCGGGGCACCCGGACTGGAAGCCCTCTGCCTCCGAGCGGGCGGCCGCCCGATAACACGGTGACGAGACGCCCCGTGCCGTGCGACTATCGACGGGTCGGCGCGGCACGGAGCGCCGGGAATCTCCCGGCGAGCTCCTGCGTTGTGGAGATTGACGGACCCGCTCCGGCAGGTCCGCTGCAGCGCTCAGCCGCGGCAAACGGTTTCCCAGCTACGTAAGGATCCAATGACCTCCTCTTCTTCCCCTTCCCAGGACACCAAGCGCTTCGCGCACAGCCACCCCGAGGGTCTTCGGGCCGATGCCCTGATGGAAGAGGACGTCGCCTGGAGCCACGAGATCGACGGAGAGCGGGACGGCGACCAGTTCGACCGCTCCGACCGCGCGGCCCTGCGCCGTGTGGCCGGCCTCTCCACCGAGCTCGAGGACGTCACCGAGGTCGAGTACCGCCAGCTCCGCCTGGAGCGGGTCGTGCTCGTCGGCGTCTGGACCACGGGAACCGTGCAGGACGCGGACAACTCCCTCGCGGAGCTCGCCGCCCTCGCGGAAACGGCGGGCGCGCTCGTGCTCGACGGTGTGATCCAGCGCCGCGACAAGCCCGACGCGGCGACGTACATCGGCTCCGGCAAGGCCGAGGAGCTGCGGGACATCGTCCTCGAGACGGGCGCGGACACCGTCATCTGCGACGGTGAGCTGAGCCCGGGCCAGCTGATCCACCTCGAGGACGTCGTCAAGGTCAAGGTCATCGACCGTACGGCCCTGATCCTGGACATCTTCGCCCAGCACGCCAAGTCCCGAGAGGGCAAGGCGCAGGTCGCGCTCGCGCAGATGCAGTACATGCTGCCGAGGCTCCGGGGCTGGGGCCAGTCGCTGTCCCGGCAGATGGGCGGCGGCAAGGGCGGCGGCCTCGCCACCCGTGGTCCCGGTGAGACCAAGATCGAGACGGACCGGCGGCGGATCCGCGAGAAGATGGCGAAGATGCGCCGGGAGATCGCGGAGATGAAGACCGGCCGCGAGATCAAGCGCCAGGAGCGCAAGCGCCACAAGGTGCCCTCGGTCGCCATCGCGGGCTACACCAACGCCGGCAAGTCCTCGCTGCTCAACCGCCTCACGGGCGCGGGCGTGCTGGTCGAGAACGCCCTGTTCGCGACCCTCGACCCGACCGTGCGCCGGGCCGAGACCCCGAGCGGACGGCTGTACACGCTGGCCGACACGGTGGGCTTCGTCCGCCACCTGCCCCACCACCTGGTCGAGGCGTTCCGCTCCACGATGGAGGAGGTCGGCGAGTCCGATCTGATCCTGCACGTGGTGGACGGATCGCACCCGAACCCGGAGGAGCAGCTGGCCGCCGTGCGCGAGGTGATCCGGGACGTCGGCGCCACCGGCGTACCCGAGATCGTCGTGATCAACAAGGCCGACCTGGCGGATCCGCTGACACTGCAGCGCCTGATGCGCGTGGAGAAGCGGTCGATCGCCGTCTCGGCCCGCACCGGCCGGAACATCGACCAGCTGCTCGCACTCATCGACAACGAGCTGCCGCGCCCGTCCGTCGAGGTCGAGGCTCTCGTGCCGTACACGCACGGCAAGCTGGTCGCCCGTGCCCATGACGAGGGCGAGGTGATCTCCGAGGAGCACACCCCGGAGGGCACCCTGCTCAAGGTGCGGGTGCACGAGGAACTGGCGGCGGAGCTCACGCCGTACGTTCCGGCACCACTCGCCTGACCTGTGCGAAGGCCCGCCCCCGAGCAGTACGGGGGCGGGCCTTCGTGGTGTCGTGCGGTCAGCGACCGCCGTACGTCTTGCTCATGTTCTGGTAGAGCGCCTCGGCCTCCGGGCCCAGCTGCGGGCCCGCCAGCCAGGTGTTGTCGGCCGGGCCGATCGAGGTGTTGGAGACCAGCACGGACTTGCCGCCCCGCACCCGGAACCAGCCGCCGCCGGACGAACCGCCGGTCATGTCACAGCCGATGCGGTACATCGTCGGCAGGCTCGGGCTGAGCGAGAGCCGGCCGGGGACGTCGACGCACTTGAACATCTTCAGGCCGTTGTAGGGCGGCGCCGCCGGGTAGCCCCAGGCGCCCATCTTGGCGGCCTCGGCCGCGGACGGCGCGGAGAAGTCCACGTCCAGTGCGGCGCCGACCGTCTCCTCCAGCGACTTGGCACCCTGCTCGGGCTTCACGTGCAGCACGGAGTAGTCGTACGCGGCCCCGTCGCCGCCGGTCTCCGAGCCGCCCTTGATCCACTGGTTGGAGGTCGAGGCCCAGTCCGCCCACCAGTTGCCGTACGGGGCGATCTCCGCCGGGTTCGCGTTGCCCAGCTCCGCCTCGGACTTGCCTAGGTCGTTGTAGGCCGGGACGAACATGATGTTGCGGTACCAGCCGCCGTCGCCACCGGCGTGCACGCAGTGGCCCGCAGTCCACACCAGGTTGGACTTGCCCGGGTGGTTGACGTCCTTGATCACCGTGCCGGAACAGACGGCCGGACCGTCGGGGGAGTCGAAGAAGACCTTGCCGACCGGTGCCGCGTTCTCGTGGTAGGGCGTCTTCTCGGCCTGCGCCTTGACGGGTGCCGGGTCCGGATCGCTGAGGCCCTGGCCGGCCGACGCGTCCTTCGTCGTGACCGTCTTGTTCGCCTCCTTCGCGGACTTCATCCGCTCCGGCTTCCAGAGGCCCGCGATCACCGGGTTGACGAAGTCCTTGGCGTCACGGAGCCACTTGTCCCTGTCCCAGTTCTTCCAGCCGCCGTCCTTCCACTGGTCGACGTCGATCCCGTGCTCCTTGAGCTTGCCGGCGAGATCGGCCGGGATCTCGACCTTGCCGTCGCCGTCCGCGGCCTGCGAGGTGGTGGCGTCGGGCTTGTCGCTAGCCGAGTCCGAGGAACCGTCACAGGCGGTCGCGGTGAGCGCCAGGGCGGCGACGAGCCCGGTGGCGGCGAGAACGCCGCGCCGCCCGCGCTTCGGTGCCGCGGGCATACGTGTGGAACGCATGGTGCGTTGACCCCCGTTGGTACGTACGAATGTGGTGCTGCGTGTGCATGTCACGCAGGGGCTGCCGGGGCCTCCCGGTGCGATTCCCCACTATGCCCGGGGAGTTGGGGGCGTACCGGGGCGGGGCGGTGAAGGTTTCCGTGAGTCCACGGGTGGTCCCGCCCCGCCGCCGACGGTGCTCAGCCGGTCGTCACCGGCCCGCGAACTTCTTGCTGACCGAGTCGTAGACGCCCTCGGCGACCTCGCCCAGGCGCGGTCCGGCCAGCCAGCCCGACTTCACCGGGCCGATCGAGGTGTTGGACACCAGCGCGGGCTTGCCGTCCGAGCCGGTCGCCACCCAGCCGCCTCCCGAGGAACCACCGGTCATGGTGCAGCCGATGCGGTACATCGTCGGATCCGACGCGGTCAGCGACAGCCGTCCCGGCTGGTCCTGGCACCGGAACAGCTTCTGCCCGTCGTACGGCGGCGCGGCCGGGTAGCCGATCGCGGTGACGCTCTTCGCCTTCGGTACGGCAGGCGCGCCGAAGTCGACCGGCAGCGCCGAACCGACCGTCTCCTCCAGCGACTTGCCGCCGCTGCCCTTCTCCGGCGTCACATGGATCACCGCGAAGTCGTACGGAGCGCCGTCCCCGCCCGTCGAACCGCCCTGCTCGATCCACTGGTCCGAGGTCTGCGCCCAGTCACCCCACCAGACACCGTAGGGGGCGACGTCCTCCCTGGTGACGTTCTCCAGCTCGGCGACCGGCTTGCCGTCGTCGTTGTACGACGGCACGAACGCGATGTTGCGGTACCAGCCGCCCTTCTTGCCCGCGTGCACGCAGTGGCCCGCCGTCCAGACCAGGTTGGACTTGCCCGGGTGAGCCGGGTCCTTCACCACGGTCGCCGAGCAGACGGCCGAGCCCTCGGGGGAGTCGAAGAAGACCTTCCCGGCGGTGGGGACGTTGGCGTGGTACGACGGCGGCACGGCCTGGGCCTCGACCGGCGCGGGCGTGGGGTCGGTCACGCCCTGGTCACCGGAGAGGTCGCTGTCGTCCACGCCCTGGTCGGGCTCCTCGGCGTCCCGCATGCGGTCCGGGTTCCAGAGTCCCTCGATGATGGGGTTGATGTACTCGTTGGCCTCGCGCAGCCAGTCGTCCCGGTCCCAGTTCTTCCAGGCGCCGTTCTTCCACTTGTCGATGTCGATGCCGTGCTCGCGAAGCCGGTCCCTGATGTCGGCCGGGATCCTCAGCTTGCCGTCGTCGGAGGCGCTCGCGGACGCGGAGGCCTCACCGCCCGCAGCGGCGTCCCCCGACTCGCAGGCGGTGGTGGTCAGCGCGAGTACCGAGGCGAGAGCCACGGCGGCCGGCACGGGGGAGATCCTGCGGCGCGCCCTCCCCCCTCGGCCGGCGGTGGACGACGTCCGTATGGATCGCATGATCTGACTCCCCCTGAGGTGGAACGAGTGTGGACGAACCAGTGCGTCGGCCCCGTCTTCCGCTGACTGACGGGAAGTCCGGGCCGACCGCGCGGCGTCCGGGAACGGCACCACACACTATGCGGTGGCTGTGGGGGAGGGCCGACGGATCCGCAACAGTTCCGTCACGGCAAGGATCTTGAAGCAACCCGTAACCCGGTGAGCTGACCCGGGTTGGTAGGGGTGAGGGGCCTGCTGTCCGTGTGCGGTCCTCTGTGCCCGTGCCCAGTGGGAGGTCAGGGAAGTCGTGGCGGATCGGACCCAGGGGGGACGCGCTTCCGAGGAGGCCGCTGTGGGGGTCGTGCCGGGGAAAACCCTCCCCGATGGTGCCGCCGACCGCACGGCAACCGGCGCGCGCACCACGCACGAAGGGATCCTGCGCCGCCAGTCCGCGCGGGAGCCCGCGGCCCGCACCTATGCCAGGGCCCTGCCGATCGTGCCGGTGCGGGCCCGCGGGCTGACCATCGAGGGCGCGGACGGCCGCCGCTACCTGGACTGCCTCTCCGGCGCCGGCGCCCTCGCGCTCGGCCACAACCACCCGGTCGTCCTGGAAGCCATCCGCAAGGTCCTCGACTCCGGCGCACCCTTGAACGTGCTCGACCTGGCCACCCCCGTCAAAGACGCCTTCGTCACCGAGCTGTTCCGCACCCTGCCCCCCGGACTCGCCGACCAGGCCCGTGTGCGGTTCTGCGGAGCGGCCGGCAGTGACGCGCTTCAGAGCGCTTGCGACCTCGTCCGTGCGGCGACCGGGCGGACCGGTCTCATCGCGTTCACCGCTACCGGCCACGGGAGGACCACCGGCCCCCTCGAGGGGCCCGTGCCCGCCCCTGACGCACGGGTCGCGCACCCGCCCTCCCCGCAGGACTACCGCTGGCGGTTCGACACCGTGGGCGAGCGCGGCGCCGACCTCGCCGCCCACTGGACCGAATCCCTCCTCGACGGCCCCGGGCCGGGCGTGCCCCTCCCCGCCGGGATGATCGTCGAGCCCGTCCAGGGCGAGGGCGGGGTGATCCCGGTCCCCGACGCATGGGTGCGGCGCGTGCGGCAGCTCACGGCCGACCGGTCCGTTCCGCTGATCGCCGACGAGATCCAGACGGGCGTCGGCCGGACCGGCGCCTTCTGGGCGGTGGAGCACAGCGGAGTGACCCCCGACGTCATGGTCCTTTCGAAAGCCATCGGAGGCAGCCTGCCGCTGGCGGTCGTGGTCTACCGCGACGACCTCGACGCCGGGACATCGGGCACCGACGCCGACACCTTCCAGGGCAACCAACTCGCCATGGCCGCCGGAACGGCGACCCTCGCCCACGTCCGCGAGAACCACCTCGCCCAGCGCGCGGCTGATCTCGGGACGCGGATGCTGAGCCGACTCCAGGGGCTGGTGGACGAGTTCGCGTGCGTGGGCGATGTCCGGGGCTCGGGGCTGATGATCGGGGTGGAGTTGGTGGATGACGACGCGGGGCCGTCGGTGATGCCGGACCACGCGGATCCGCCCCTTACCGCCGCATCCGGACTGGCGGCCGCGGTCCAGCGGGAGTGCCTGCGACGCGGGATCGTCGTCGGACTCGGCGGCCCCCACGCGAGCGTCGTACGACTGCTGCCGCCCCTGACGATCAGCGACGAACAGGCAGCCGCCGTACTGGACCGCCTGGCCGACGCCGTCGGGGCCGTGGCCAGGCGCCGTGGCGTCCCGGCAGCCGCCCCGTACGCGCCGTGAGTCCCGATGCCACGGGAGTCCGAGCACGCCAAGTGCGGCCACACCACGAACCCTCGCTCTCCTGCAACGCCCCGAGGGGAACTCTCCCCGGCTCGCGGTCCGCTCCCCTACGACCCGGAACCACCCGAGAAGGAACCCGACGTGAACGCCACGCCCGAGCCCGACGACCGAGCCACGACGCCTGGACGAGGCCACACCGACTCCCTGACCGAGGGGACATCGGCCAACCCGGTGGTTCCGCGGCAGCGGCCTGGGGCGCGGCACACCGAGGTGCGGGACGACCGGGCGCAGGACGACGGCCCTTCCACAGACCCCTTGGCCCACCCCGACCCGCACGCCACCGCCCAGACAGCAGCCGTGGAGACCCTGCTGCGCTGCTGGGTACGCGAGACCGGCCAACCCGCCCCCCGCGACGGCGTCCTCCGCATCTCCCTCCCCGCCACCGGCACGGCCCTGCTCGTGCCGGTCCACTACTGGTCCCCCACGGGCTGGCACCGCTTCGGCCCTCCCCGCCTGGCCGACGCCCCCGAACACGCACCACCGGCGGACGCCGTCACGGTCGCCGCCCTGTTCGCCAGGGAGGCCTCCGGTGCCTCCGGCATCAGCGGCGCGTCCGACCCCGGCGTCGGGCTGGTCGCGGGTGTGGCCGACTCCCTCCGCCGCGTCACCGACTTCGTCCGAGACCGCCGCGAACACCCCGTCGACGGCCCCGACCTCTTCCTGACCGCGGAACAGGCACTCGTCCTTGGCCACCCCCTGCACCCGACCCCGAAGAGCCGCGAGGGCCTCACCGAGTCCGAAGCACCCCTGTACTCGCCCGAGTCACGCGGATCCTTCCCCCTGCACTGGATGGCTGTCGCCCCCTCCGTCCTCGCCACCGACTCCGCCTGGACCGAACGCGGCCGCCGTGTCGCCGCGCCCCGGCTCACCGCCCGCCTGGCCGGAACCGCACTCCCACTCCCGGACGGATACGCCCTCCTGCCCCTGCACCCTTGGCAGGCGCGCGAGATCCGGCACCGTCCGGAGGCCGCGGCACTGCTGGACAGCGGACTGCTCCGCGACCTCGGCAGCCATGGCTGTCCCTGGCACCCCACCTCCTCCGTACGGACCGTCTACCGGACCGGCGCCCCCGCGATGCTCAAACTGTCGCTGGGCCTGCGCATCACCAACTCCCGTCGTGAGAACCTCCGTAAGGAACTGCACCGGGGCGTCGAGGTCCACCGCCTGCTCCGCAGCGGGCTCACGCAGCAGTGGCGGGCCGCGCACCCGGGCTTCGACATCGTTCGCGACCCGGCCTGGCTCGCCGTCGACGCCTCCGACGGCACCCCCTCGGCCGGACTGGACGTGGTGATCCGCCACAACCCGTTCACCGCCTCGGACGATGTGTCCTGCCTCGCCGGACTCGTCTCGCCGCGCCCGCGCCCCCGGATCCGGTCCGGAAGCACACCCGACCACCACCCCGGGACCCATGGCCCGGTCATGCGGTCCCGGCTCGCCGAGCTCGTCACCCGGCTCGCCCGCCGGACCGGCCGGCCCCTCGGGGCCGTCGCCGTCGAGTGGTTCCTGCGCTACCTGGAGCGCGTCGTGCGTCCCGTCCTGTGGCTGGACAGCGAGGCCGGCATCGCCCTGGAGGCACACCAGCAGAACACCCTGATCCTGTTGGACGCCGACGGCTGGCCCGCGGGCGGACGCTACCGCGACAACCAGGGCTACTACTTCCGCGAGTCCCGACGCGCGGACCTCGACGCGCGGCTGCCCGGCATCGGGAAGCGGAGCGACACGTTCGTCAGCGACGAGGTGACCGACGAGCGCTTCGCCTACTACCTCGGGCTCAACAACGTGCTCGGTCTCATCGGCGCGTTCGGCTCCCAGCGACTGGCCGACGAGCGGCTGCTGCTGGCCGCCTTCCGCCGCTTCCTCGGAAGCGCCGCCTGCGGTGCGGCCCGGCTGCGCACCTCCTTGCCCGCTCTGCTGCTCGACTCACCCGTCCTGCGCTGCAAGGCCAACCTGCTGACCCGACTGCACGGCCTCGACGAACTCGTCGGCCCCGTCGACACCCAGTCCGTCTACGTCACCATCGCCAACCCCCTGCATTCCTGATCATCCGCCCTGCCCGACGTCCGACCACAACCGACCTCCTTCATCCCCGAGGATCCGCCTCACCCGCTTTCCTGAGAGGAGCGTTTGGGTGCCTCCTGCCGACCCGACCACCGGTACTGGTCCCGCTGTCCCCGTCACTGGCGACGTCATCCCGGACGCTGGTCCCGATGCCGATTCGGGTACCGACGCCGGTCCCGGTGCCGACATCGGCTCCGGTGCCGACATCGGTTCCGGTGCAGACCTCGGTGCGGGTCCCGACGTCGATTCCGGTTCCGACGCCGAGCCCGCTCCTCTTGCCGACTCCGGTGCGGACGGGCAGGGCGAGGACACCATGGACCTGCACCTTCCGGACGAGCTCATCGCCCTCATCGCGGAGGACGAGGCCGACGGCTACGGAGCACGACGGCCGAGCCACGAGGTGCCTGAGCCTTCCCTCTCCCTCACCGCGAACCCTGACACCTTCGTCCCCTCGGCTCTCCCCTTCCTCCCCACCGAGGACGACCTCCTCGACCGCGTCGCCGGCTGGGGGCCCGTCGACACGTCCGCGGGTGTCTTCCACCTCGTCCCCGTCCGGATCGAACGCGACCTTCCGCTCGTCAGCCGCTGGATGAACGACCCCGCCGCCGCGGTGTTCTGGGAGCTGTCCGGACCACCGAAGGTGGCCGAGGAGCATCTGCGAACCCAGCTCGACGGCGACGGACGCAGCGTTCCGTGCATCGGCGCGCTCGACGGAACCCCGATGAGCTACTGGGAGATCTACCGGGCGGACCTGGATCCGCTGGCCCGCCACTACCCGGCCCGGCCTCATGACACGGGACTGCACCTCCTTGTCGGCGCGGTCCCCGACCGAGGGCGCGGTCTCGGCGGTCTGCTCCTGCGAGCCGTGGCCGATCTCGTTCTCGCGCGGCGACCCTCCTGCGCACGCGTCATCGCGGAACCCGACATGCGCAACACCCCCTCCATCGCAGCCTTCCTGACCGCCGGTTTCCGGTTCTCCGCCGAGGTCGACCTGCCCGCCAAGCGCGCCGCCCTCATGGTCCGAGACCGGTCCCTCCGGCATGTGTTGTAGCCCTGTGTCACGGCGCCGTCACTCATTGAACGCGGGTCGCCCCGCCGGAGTTCCCGCCGTCCGAAGCCCGTCGAGGAGCCCAGACCTTGATCCCGCCCCCCGTCCCCTCCTTGATCACCCGTTTGTCAGTGCCGGGTCGTAGGGTGGTCGCGCTATGACGAAGCCCTCACTCCCCGAACTCCTGCATGCTGCCGTCACTGCCGTCGGCGGTACGGAGCGCCCCGGTCAGGTGACCATGGCCGAAGCCGTCGCGGAGGCGATCGACGACGGCTCCCACCTGCTGGTCCAGGCCGGCACCGGCACCGGCAAGTCGCTGGGCTACCTGGTGCCGGCTCTCGCGCACGGGGAGCGTGTGGTCGTCGCGACCGCCACCCTGGCCCTGCAGCGCCAGCTGGTGGAACGCGACCTGCCGAGAACGGTCGAGTCGCTGCACCCGCTGCTGCGTCGCCGCCCGGAGTTCGCGATGCTCAAGGGCCGGTCGAACTACTTGTGTCTGCACCGCCTGCACGAGGGTGTTCCGCAGGACGAGGAGGAGGGCCTCTTCGACCAGTTCGAGGCGGCCGCGCCCACCAGCAAGCTGGGCCAGGACCTGCTGCGAGTGCGTGACTGGGCGGATGAGACCGAGACCGGCGACCGTGACGACCTCACGCCCGGTATCTCGGACCGGGCCTGGGCGCAGGTGTCGGTGTCCTCGAGGGAGTGCCTGGGTGCCTCGAAGTGCGCCTACGGGGCGGAGTGCTTCGCCGAGATGGCCCGTGAGCGGGCCAAGCTCTCCGAGGTCGTCGTCACCAACCACGCGCTGCTCGCGATCGACGCCATCGAAGGCGCCCCGGTCCTTCCGCAGCACGAGGTGCTGATCGTCGACGAGGCGCACGAACTGGTCTCGCGGGTCACCGGAGTCGCGACCGGCGAGCTCACTCCCGGCCAGGTCAATCGTGCGGTGCGCCGGGCCGCGAAACTCGTCAACGAGAAGGCCGCTGACCAGCTCCAGACCGCCGCGGAGGGCTTCGAGCGGCTGATGGAGCTGGCGCTGCCGGGGCGACTGGAGGAGATTCCCGAGGATCTGGGTTACGCGCTCATGGCGCTCCGCGACGCGTGCCGCACGGTCATCTCCGCGATCGGCACGACCCGCGACAAGTCCGTCCAGGACGAGGACGCCGTCCGCAAGCAGGCCCTGGCCTCCGTGGAGAACGTGCACGACGTGGCGGAACGGATCACGAACGGCTCCGAGTGGGACGTGGTCTGGTACGAGCGTCACGACCGCTTCGGTGCCTCCCTGCGTGTCGCCCCGATGTCCGTCTCGGGGCTGCTGCGGGAGAAGCTTTTCGCGGACCGTTCCGTGGTGCTGACGTCGGCGACGCTGAAGCTGGGCGGCGACTTCAACGGCGTCGGCGCCTCCCTCGGCCTCGCCCCCGAGGGCTCCGAGGGCGACGACCTCCCGCAGTGGAAGGGCATCGACGTCGGCTCGCCGTTCGACTACCGCAAGCAGGGCATCCTGTACGTCGCCAAGCATTTGGCGCGGCCCGCGCGGGACGGCGACCGCGCCGACATGCTCGACGAACTGACGGAACTGATCCAGGCGGCGGGCGGGCGCACCCTGGGCCTGTTCTCCTCGATGCGGGGGGCCCAGCTGGCGGCCGAGGAGCTGCGGTCCCGGATCCCGGAGTTCCCGATCCTCCTCCAGGGTGAGGAGACGCTCGGTGAGCTCATCAAGAACTTCGCGGCCGACCCCCGGACCTGCCTCTTCGGCACCTTGTCGCTGTGGCAGGGCGTGGACGTCCCCGGACCCAGCTGCCAGCTGGTGGTCATGGACAAGATCCCGTTCCCGCGCCCGGACGACCCTCTGATGAGTGCCCGGCAGAAGGCCGTGGAGGAGGCGGGGGGCAACGGATTCATGGCGGTCGCCGCCACTCATGCCGCGCTCCTCATGGCCCAGGGCGCCGGCCGTCTCGTACGGGCGTCGGGCGACCGCGGTGTCGTCGCCGTCCTGGACCAGCGTCTGGCGACCGCCCGGTACGGCAGCTATCTGCAGGCGTCACTGCCCGATTTCTGGTACACGACGGACCGTAATCAGGTGCGGAAGTCGCTGGCTGCGATCGACGCGATGGCGAAGCAGACGGAAGCCGAATGAGTCCCGGGGCGGCCTGCGGCAGCTCGAGCACAGGCCGCCTCCCACGTCAGGGACCAAGCGCATGCACGTCACAGATGAAGCATGCCGGGCCTGGACAGCGCAGGGCCCCGGAACCGGCGCAGAGGTTCCGGGGCCCGGTCAGAGGGTGGGCCGGTGAAGCCCACCCGACGCGGCGCGTGGCGTCAGACGCGGCGCAGTACGGCCACCACCTTGCCGAGGATGGTCGCGTCGTCGCCGGGGATCGGCTCGTAGGCCGCGTTGTGCGGCAGGAGCCAGACATGGCCGTCCTCGCGCTTGAAGCGCTTGACCGTGGCTTCGCCGTCGAGCATGGCGGCCACGATGTCGCCGTTCTCGGCGACCGGCTGGCGGCGGACCGTGACCCAGTCGCCGTCGCAGATCGCGGCCTCGATCATCGAGTCGCCGACGACCTTCAGGACGAACAGCTCACCGTCACCGACGAGCTGGCGGGGGAGGGGGAAGACGTCCTCGACGGACTCCTCGGCGAGGATGGGGCCACCGGCGGCGATACGTCCGACCAGCGGGACGTACGAAGCGGCCGGCTTGCCCGCGGTGTCCGTGGGCTGTACCGAGGCGGCCTGGTCGGAACCGCGCACCTCGTACGCGCGCGGACGGTGCGGGTCGCGACGCAGGAAGCCCTTGCGCTCCAGTGCCATCAGCTGGTGTGCGACGGAGGAGGTGCTGGAGAGTCCGACGGCCTGGCCGATCTCCCGCATGGACGGCGGGTAGCCACGCCGCTGCACGGAGTCCCTGATCACCTCGATCACACGGCGCTGGCGGTCGGTGAGTCCGGAGCTGTCCGCCCGGATGCCGGGAGGTCGGCCCGGCAGGGAGCGCTTTTGACCCTCCGGGTTCGTGGCTTCGTTCATCGCATGCACCGGCTCCAGTCGGCCCTGGGAGCGGTCCTGGGCAGTGATGGTGGCGCTGTCTGCGGTGGTGGTCACGTCGGCCCCTCTCGATGGTCTCCCTGCTGGACAACGGTAGTTGCTTTCGAAAGGTTGCGCCAAACACACGTTCGAGTGAAAAATCGCGATTCGACTGACGCGATCATGTGTCCGGGTGTATTAGCTACCGCGCCATCGGACGGGCAAAAGGGCTCATTGCTGTACTCTTCACCGCCGGGGTGATCGCCTCGTGGACTGTTGCCCCAGTCTGCCATCCGGCATTCCCTCGCCTCGGGAGCGGCCCGCATCTGCGCGGGAGTCCCACGCCCCCTCCTTGCGGTGCCCACGGTATCTCCGCATGTGCCGCAGCGATACGGCTGTGCGCCGAACGGGTGCGATCAGTGGGTCGGGGGGGTGCGGATCGGAGGTGCGCCTGCGGCCGTGCGAGGCCGGTGCGACCCGGCCGCCCGCGTTCACCTGCGCTGACGCACGCGACGCGCGGGTACGGCGTGGATGTATGAGCCAATCCCCACATCTAGTGGTTGGATTGCAGCAGCAGCCCACAAGTTGTGGTCCCCCGGGTCTCCGCGCTCATGGTCATCGCCTATGCTTGGGGCTGCTTCGTGGGGCGCAAGAAGTCTCGCGAGGCTATTGAGTCTGCTGTGAGGAGGGTTGGGAGTTCATGCACTGCCCCTTCTGCAGGCACCCCGACAGCCGCGTGGTCGACAGCCGTACGACCGACGACGGCACGTCGATCCGCAGGCGCCGCCAGTGTCCGGACTGCTCCCGTCGTTTCACGACCGTGGAGACGTGTTCGCTCATGGTGGTCAAGCGGTCCGGAGTCACCGAACCCTTCAGCCGCACCAAGATCATCAACGGTGTGCGCAAGGCATGCCAGGGACGGCCCGTCACCGAGGACGCGCTCGCCCAGCTCGGCCAGCGGGTCGAGGAGGCGGTGCGAGCCACCGGAAGCGCCGAGCTGACCACCCATGACGTGGGGCTGGCCATACTCGGCCCGTTGCAGGAGCTCGATCTCGTCGCCTACCTGCGGTTCGCCTCCGTCTATCGGGCGTTCGACTCGCTCGAGGACTTCGAGGCGGCCATCGCGGAACTCAGGGAAGAGACGGGACACCCCGAGGTGGACGACGGCGGCCGCGAGGACGCGGGGGCGGGGAGCCAGGAAGACGACCGCGGGCCCGGAGGGACCACACAGGTCCCCGAACCCGCAGGCGCCGCCGACTGACCGGCGGGCCGGACCCGGAAGCCAGCTCCGGGCCCGGCCGGGCGGCGGCGATGTGAAGACCTGTTGCGGGCTGTGTGAGTGGATGCCCGCAACACCAGACAGAACACCGTGCCACGGGAACAACGGGGCACTTCAGGGCGTTTTCGCCCGTACAGGGAGGCGGCATGACAGAGACGGCGAGCGGTCCGGCACGGAGTTCCCGCGCCAAGGGCACCAAGGCGAGCAAGGGCCTGCGTATCGAGCGCATCCACACCACCCCTGGGGTCCACCCCTACGACGAGGTGGCGTGGGAGAGCCGTGACGTCGTCATGACCAACTGGCGCGACGGCTCGGTCAACTTCGAGCAGCGCGGCGTGGAGTTCCCCGACTTCTGGTCGGTGAACGCGGTCAACATCGTCACCAGCAAGTACTTCCGCGGTGCCGTCGGCACCCCGCAGCGCGAGACCAGCCTCAAGCAGCTGATCGACCGCATCGTGAAGACGTACCGGAAGGCCGGGGAGGACCACAAGTACTTCGCCTCGCCCGCCGACGCCGAGATCTTCGAGCACGAGCTGGCGTACGCCCTCCTGCACCAGGTCTTCAGCTTCAACAGCCCTGTCTGGTTCAACGTCGGCACGGCCCAGCCCCAGCAGGTCTCCGCCTGTTTCATCCTGTCCGTCGACGACTCCATGGAGTCGATCCTCGACTGGTACAAGGAAGAGGGCATGATCTTCAAGGGCGGCTCCGGCGCCGGCCTGAACCTCTCCCGGATCCGTTCCTCCAAGGAGCTGCTGTCCTCGGGCGGCAACGCCTCCGGCCCGGTCTCCTTCATGCGCGGTGCCGACGCCTCCGCAGGAACGATCAAGTCCGGTGGCGCCACCCGCCGTGCCGCCAAGATGGTCGTCCTCGATGTGGACCACCCGGACATCGAGGACTTCATCGAGACCAAGGTCAAGGAAGAAGAGAAGATCCGCGTCCTGCGCGACGCGGGCTACGACATGGACCTGGGCGGCGACGACATCACGTCCGTCCAGTACCAGAACGCCAACAACTCGGTCCGTGTGAACGACGAGTTCATGAAGGCGGTCGAGCAGGGCGGCCAGTTCGGGCTGCGCGGCCGGATGACCGGCGAGGTCATCGAGGAGGTCGACGCCAAGGCGCTCTTCCGCAAGATCGCCGAGGCCGCCTGGGCCTGCGCCGACCCCGGCATCCAGTACGACGACACGATCAACGGCTGGCACACCTGCCCCGAGTCCGGCCGGATCACCGCGTCGAACCCGTGCAGCGAGTACATGCACCTGGACAACACGTCCTGCAACCTCGCCTCGCTCAACCTGATGAAGTTCCTCAAGGACGACGGCAAGGGCAACCAGTCCTTCGAGGCCGAGCGCTTCCAGAAGGTCGTCGAGCTGGTCATCACCGCGATGGACATCTCGATCTGCTTCGCCGACTTCCCGACCCAGAAGATCGGCGAGAACACCCGCGCCTTCCGCCAGCTGGGCATCGGCTACGCCAACCTGGGCGCCCTGCTGATGGCCACCGGCCACGCCTACGACTCCGACGGCGGCCGCGCCCTCGCCGGCGCCATCACCTCCCTGATGACCGGTACGGCCTACCGCCGCTCCTCCGAGCTCGCCGCGGTCGTCGGCCCGTACGACGGCTACGCCCGCAACGCCGACGCCCACAAGCGCGTCATGAAGCAGCACTTCGACGCCAACGACAAGGCCGTCCGCATGGACGACCTGGACACCCCGGTCTGGGCCGCCGCCAGCGAGGCCTGGCAGGACGTGGTGCGTCTCGGTGAGAAGAACGGTTTCCGTAACTCCCAGGCGTCCGTGCTCGCGCCCACCGGCACCATCGGCCTCGCGATGTCCTGCGACACCACCGGTGTCGAGCCCGACCTCGCCCTGGTCAAGTTCAAGAAGCTGGTCGGCGGCGGCTCCATGCAGATCGTCAACGGCACCGTCCCGCAGGCCCTGCGCCGCCTGGGCTACCTGGAAGAGCAGATCGAGGCGATCGTCGCCCACATCGCCGAGCACGGCAATGTGATCGACGCCCCGAGCCTCAAGCCCGAGCACTACGAGGTGTTCGACTGCGCCATGGGCGAGCGGGCCATCTCCCCGATGGGTCACGTCCGCATGATGGCCGCGATCCAGCCGTGGATCTCCGGCGCCATCTCCAAGACGGTCAACATGCCGGAGTCGGCGACCGTGGAGGAGGTCGAGGAGATCTACTTCGAGGCCTGGAAGCTGGGCGTCAAGGCGCTCGCGATCTACCGCGACAACTGCAAGGTCGGCCAGCCGCTCTCCGCCAAGAAGAAGGAGGAGGAGAAGGCCGAGGAGCCCGCGGTCGTCGAGACCAAGGTCGAGAAGGTCGTCGAGTACCGCCCGGTCCGCAAGCGCCTCCCGAAGGGACGTCCCGGCATCACCACGTCCTTCACCGTCGGCGGTGCCGAGGGCTACATGACGGCCAACTCCTACCCGGACGACGGCCTGGGTGAGGTCTTCCTGAAGATGTCCAAGCAGGGTTCGACCCTCGCGGGCATGATGGACGCCTTCTCCATCGCGGTCTCCGTCGGCCTCCAGTACGGCGTCCCCCTGGAGACGTACGTCTCGAAGTTCACCAACATGCGCTTCGAGCCGGCCGGCATGACGGACGACCCGGACGTGCGGATGGCGCAGTCGATCGTTGACTACATCTTCCGCCGCCTGGCGCTGGACTTCCTGCCCTTCGAGACGCGCTCCGCACTCGGCATCCACTCCGCAGAGGAGCGCCAGCGCCACCTGGAGACCGGTTCGTACGAGCCGTCCGAGGACGAGGTCGACGTCGAGGGCCTGGCCCAGTCGGCGCCCCGGGCCCAGGAGCTGAAGGCCCTCACCAGGCCTCAGGACGACGAGGCGGCCAAGGCCGCCCCGCAGCAGGCCCACACCAGTGCCGAACTGGTCGAGATGCAGCTGGGCATCCAGGCCGACGCCCCGCTGTGCTTCTCCTGCGGTACGAAGATGCAGCGCGCCGGTTCCTGCTACATCTGCGAGGGCTGCGGCTCGACGAGCGGCTGCAGCTGACGCCGGTCACCTGAGCCGATGACAGAGGGGCACCGCCTTCGGGTGGTGCCCCTCCTGCCGTGCGGGGTTTCGTTCATCGCCGAGGGCTCATGGCCGGTGTGCCGCGCCCATCGTCCTGGTGAAGGACACCGGATCGCCCTCGAAGCCGCGGAGGCCGGGGCGGAACTCCCACGGGCCGGAGCCGTCCCGGACGAACTCCGCCACCGTCGCGGCGGTGGCCCCGAGGACACCGCCGAAGTCGTCCTCCGCCAGGACCGTGTACCCCTCGCGGATGCGCAGGCCGGGGTTGGACACGCTGACGAAGGTGCGTTCCGCCGGGCGCTGCTGGATGACGACACCGACCACCACGCGCGCGTACCGGGTGTCGAGCCGATCGAGTTCCAGCGTCATGACCTCGTCGTAGCCGAAGCCCTGGCCGTCCTTGCTGTCCCGGTTGAGATAAATGGTGCCGTCGGGGGAGCGGCTGTCGAAGTGCACCACATAGGTGGGGTCACCGTACGGATCGTCCGCCGTATAGGTCGCCGCCACGAGGTCCAGATCGGTGGACGGCTGCCCCGCCGGACTGGGATCCCACCGCATCGCGATCTCGACCTTGCGAAGCCCCTTGTTGATCCCGTCCACTGCAGTCCCCTTCCCCGTACCGAGCGTCCGTTCGCCCCAACTGCCTGGCGCGCACGACTGTTTGTCCATCCTGCCACGCGTGCGTGTGCGCATGCCGAAGAGCGGTCCAGCCGAGAGTGACCGACGCCACGCTCCCTGGCCTTACCATGGCGCGGTGCTGGTCAAGTGGATTCGCTGCACCGTGGTGGACCGCCGCGGGTTCGAGCGGGGGCAGCGGAAGTGGGCGGGGCTTCTGGGGGAGCCGGGGTTTCGGGGGCAGGGGGGTGGCTGGAGCCGGGGGCGGCAGGACGTGGCGCACATCTTCGCGTTCTGGGAGAGCCGTGCCTTCTACGACTCCTTCATGGCGCGGTCCCACGACCGGCTCGCGTCGGCACAGTCGGGCACCTTCAAGGACGCCCAGGTCAGGCTCTTCGACTACCGCTTCGACGTGAAGACCGGCTTCGAACCGCGCTTCACGGACGCCGACCTGCTGCGCGTGGCGCTGTGCCGCGTCCACGAGGAGCGGGCCGAGCACTTCGTGCTGATGCAGGAGAAGGTGTGGAACCCGGCGATGGCCGGCTCACCCGGGATGGTGCGCGGGCTCTTCGGTGAGGCGCCGGGATGCGAGTACCTGGTGCTGTCGATGTGGCGATCGGCCGCCGAGCACGGCAAGTACCGCACCGAACGCGTGGAACGGCTTGCCCTGAGAGCCCAGACGGAGGCGGACGTGGCGGCGCTCACCGGCGCTGTCGTGGACATGGAGCCGAGCTGGACGGTGTGATGCCGAGGGGTCTGGTGGGGCGGATTCCGGCGGGATCAGCGTGCGACCGGTGTGACCTGTGGTGCGGGATCTGTGTGACCTACGCTGTATGGGTGCGATACGAGTGCTCGACGAGCCCTCACCCGATCTAGGGTTTCGGCATGGCACGACCACGGCGCATCGTCCTTGTCCGGCACGGCGAGTCAACGGGCAATGTTGATGACTCCGTGTACGAGCGTGAACCCGACCACGCCCTCGCGTTGACCGAGCGGGGCCGACGGCAGGCGGAGGCGACGGGCGAGCAGTTGCGCGCACTGTTCGGCGGTGAACGCGTCAGCGTGTACGTCTCTCCGTACCGCCGCACGCACGAGACGCTGCGGGCCTTCCACCTGGACTCCGGCCTCATACGCGTGCGCGAGGAGCCCCGGCTGCGCGAGCAGGACTGGGGCAACTGGCAGGACCGGGACGACGTCCGCCTCCAGAAGACCTACCGTGACGCGTACGGCCACTTCTTCTATCGCTTCGCCCAGGGCGAGTCCGGCGCCGACGTCTACGACCGGGTCGGCGGCTTCCTGGAAAGCCTGTTCCGCAGTTTCGAGGACCCCGACCACCCGCCGAACGTCCTCATCGTGACGCACGGGCTGGCCATGCGGCTGTTCTGCATGCGGTGGTTCCACTGGACGGTCGCGGAGTTCGAGTCGCTGTCCAACCCCGGGAACGGCGAGGTGCGGATGCTCGTTCTGGGAGACGACGGCAAGTACACCCTCGACCGGCCGTTCGACCGCTGGCGAGATCCCGAACCGTACGGGATCTCCGGATAGAGTGGCAGGGCGATGACCGCTGACTCCCCCTCCGTCGGGCGCCTGGACCGCGCCCTGGCCTGCCTGCGCGGACTGTCCGTCGGGGACGCCTTGGGCTCCCAGTACTTCGTCCCCGTGAACTACCCGCTGCTGAAGCGTCGCGAGGTGCCGTCCGGGCCCTGGCAGTGGACCGACGACACCGAGATGGCAGGGTCCGTCGTCGCCGTCCTGGCCACCCACCACCGCATCGACCAGGACGCCCTGGCCCGCTCCTTCGCGGAACACCACGACTTCGACCGGGGCTACGGTCCCGCGGTCAATCGTCTGCTGCGTCTCGTCCGGGAGGGCGGCGACTGGCGCGAGCTCGCCGCCGCCCTCTTCAACGGGCAGGGGTCCTGGGGCAACGGCGCGGCGATGCGGATCGCCCCGCTGGGCGCCTGGTACGCGGACGACCCGGAGCAGGCGATCCACCAGGCGGAGATCTCCGCCTACACCACCCACCAGCACCGCGAGGCCGTCGTCGGCGCCATGGCCGTCGCAGCGGCCGCCGCGTTCGCCGCCGCCCCAGGCGGGCCTCCCGGCGCCGAGGCACTCCTCGACGGAGTCATCGATCTGGTGCCGAAGAGCGCGGTCGGCGCGGGACTGCGACGGGCCAGGGACATGCTCGACTACGGCGACGCGGCCACCGTCGCTGCCGTACTGGGGTGCGGGCGGCGGACGACCGCCCACGACACCGTGCCCTTCGCCCTCTGGTCGGCCGCGCGGAACCTCGGTGACTACGAGCAGGGTTTCTGGACGACCGCCCAGGTCGGCGGGGACGTCGACACCACCTGCGCCATCGTGGGCGGCGTGATCGCCTCGGGGAAGGCGGGGGCGCCCCCTGCCGAGTGGGTGCGGCGGACGGAGTCGCTGCCGGACTGGGTGCCTGTGTCGGTCCAGCGGTCCTGACTCGCCGGTGCACGGGAGTTCCCGTGCGCCCTGGAAACTCTCCGTACCCATCGGGAACTCTCCGTGACCGACGGCTCGTTGTCGTGACATCCGCTGTGCGCGCCATGAGTCCGCACACGATGGAGTTCTGCTGGTGAGCGTGCGGAGGTGGTGGCCATGGAGGTCCTGCTCGCTGTACTGATCGGCTGGTGGCGCGCGTTCGCGCATCACACGGAACGCGCGCGGGTGGCCGGACCGCTGCCCTCACCGTCCGTCCCCCGGGCTAGGTCCGACCACCCGCGGCCGGTCGCGGACCGGCCCGGCAGCCGTCGGCAGGCCTGCGTGGTGCCCGCCGACGAGCCGCCAGGGCCGGCTCGCGGTGTCCAATCGTCAGCCGAGTCCCGGCCCGGCCGAGCCGGCGAGTGCCTCCAGGTCGCTCTTGCGGACCCTGATCACCACCCAGGCGGTGACCAGGGCGAGTGCGGCCATCGCCGCCGCCGGGACGAACGCCGCCGAGATGCCCTGGGCCAGCACCTCGTGCCCCCATGGGGCCGGCAGCTGGTGCGTCGCGGCGAACTCCGCCTTCTGCTCGGCGGAGCCCTCGGCCATGAACTGCGGAAGCTGCTTCTCCGCCTCGTCCTTGGTCGCCGTGCCGAAGACCGTCGTCAGAATGGACAGGCCCAGGGAACCGCCCACCTGCTGGGTTGTGTTGAGCAGTCCGGACGCGGCGCCCGCCTCGTGCGGGGCGACTCCGGAGACGGCGGTGAGGGTCAGCGTCACGAAGTTCAGCCCCATGCCGAAGCCGAACACCAGCATCGGACCGAGGACCCCTCCGACGTACGAGCTGTCGGAGCTGATGAGTGCCTGCCAGGCGAGTCCGATGGTCGCGAGTGCCGAGCCCACGAGCATGAACGGCTTGGGTCCCAGTACCGGCAGGAACCGCTGCGACAGACCGGCGCCGAGCGCGATCACGACCGTCACGGGCAGGAAGGCGAGGCCCGCCCGGATCGGGCTGTACCCGAGCACGTTCTGCACGAACAGCACGATGTAGAAGAACATGCCGAACATCGCCGCGGCCAGACTCAGCATGATCACGTAGGTGCCCGAGCGGTTCCGGTCGGCGAACATCCGCAGCGGGGTGATCGGCTCCTTGGCCCGGGACTCGATGAGCGCGAAGGCCAGCAGCAGGACCACCGCGGCAACGAAGGACCCGATGGTGAGGTTGTCCCGCCAGCCCTCGTCCGCGGCCCGGATGAAGCCGTAGACGAGAGACGCCATGCCCGCGGTAGAGGTGACCGCGCCCGCTATGTCGAAGCGGCCGGTGTGGCGTTCGGACTCGCCGATGTAGAGCGGTGCGAGCACGGCGATCAGCAGGCCGATCGGCACGTTGACGAAGAGCACCCAGCGCCAGTCGAGCCACTCGGTGAGCATCCCGCCCGCGAGCAGGCCGATGGCGCTGCCCCCCGCGGAGACCGCGGCGAAGACGCCGAAGGCCCGGTTGCGTTCCGGGCCCTCGGGGAACGTGGTGGTGATGAGGGCCAGCGAGGTGGGCGACGCGATCGCGCCTCCGACGCCCTGCAGGACCCGCGCGGCCAGCAACTGCCAGGGCTCCTGGGCGAGCCCGCCGAGCAGCGAGGCGAAGGTGAAGAGCAGGATGCCGGTCATGAAGGCCCGGCGACGGCCGAGGATGTCACCGGCGCGGCCGCCGAGGAGCAGCAGGCCGCCGAAGGTGAGTGTGTAGGAGCTGACGACCCAGGTGAGGTCGGTGGTGCTGAACTCGAGTGCGTCTTGAATGTGCGGGAGTGCGATGTTCACAATCGTCGCGTCGAGTACCACCATGAGTTGGCAGGCCGCGATGACTGCGAGTGCGATGCCGGGATGCCCGCCCCGGCGTGCCGCGCCCGGCTTCTTGTCCTGGAGCAATGGAGAGGTTGTCACTATGGGTCCCCCACGAAAGCGTTAGTGAACGCTTGCGTTCACTGTCGCGTCAAAGGTAGTGAGTCCCCGACAGTGAACGCAAGCGTTCACTCAAGGCGTCGTCGTGCGGCACGTCCCCCTTTGCTGCCGCCCGGCGCGTCCCTCATCCCCGGAATGCCCGCTTCAGCCGCTCGTTGGAGAGAGTCAGATGGTTACCCCGAGCTGGGCGGATGCCCCCGCTCAGACGGCCGCCCGCCGCCGCGGCGCCGTGCTCGAACGCGCGATCCTCGAGGCCGCGTTGGAACAACTCAGCACCGTCGGCTGGAACGGCCTGACGATGGAAGGTGTCGCCGCCGGCGCCCAGACCGGAAAGGCCGCGGTGTACCGGCGTTGGCCCTCCAAGGAGGACCTCGTCGCCGACGCCCTGCGGGCCGGACTGCCGCGCTTCGACGCGACACCGGACGAAGGTGGTGTCCGCGAAGATCTCGTGGTGCTGTGCCGGCGGGCCCGCGACGCGATGTTCTCCCGCCCGGGTTTCGCGCTTCGCTCGGTGATTCACGAGTGCGACACCACGCAAGCGGAACGCTTCCATGCAGTGATCTTCGACGGGGTCGTGGAGCCCACCATCAAGATGCTGCGAGAGGTCATCGGGCGTGGGATCACGCGAGGCGAGGTGCGTTCGGACGCTGCGAACGGATACGTCTTCGATGCCATCCCGGCGATGATGATGTACCGCAACAAGATGTGCGGCTGCGAATGGCAAGACCATGAAATCGACGAAATGATCGACGAGTTGATGGTTCCGCTGCTGCGGCCGGGCGGCGCCTGACCGGGGTCGGCGAGGGCTCCGGCGCCGTTGGGGCGGGCCAGGGTGTCGCGGGCGGTTCCGGGCGGCGTAACCTAGGGGCGCCATGCCGTACGAACCGCCTACTCACACCGTCGAGCGCTCCCTTCGAGCCACGACCGGAGCGAAGATCGTTGCAGGTGTCGACGAGGTGGGGCGAGGTGCGTGGGCCGGACCAGTCACGGTCTGCGCGGCGATCACCGGACTGCGTCGGCCGCCCGAGGGCCTCACGGATTCGAAGCTGCTCACCATCAAGCGGCGCACCGAACTCGCCGAGGTGCTGCGGACGTGGGTGACGTCGTTCGCCCTGGGGCACGCCTCTCCGGAGGAGATAGACGAGCTGGGTATGACGGCCGCGCTGCGACTCGCGGCGGGGCGTGCTCTGGAGGCCTTGCCGGTCCGCCCGGACGCGGTCATCCTCGACGGTAAGCACGACTATCTCGGTGCGCCCTGGCGGGTCCGTACGGTGATCAAGGGCGACCAGTCGTGCGTGGCGGTCGCGGCGGCCTCGGTGATCGCCAAGGTCCAGCGCGACAAAATGATGGCCGAACTGGGTATCGACCATGCAGACTTCGGTTTTGCGGACAACGCCGGGTATCCCTCACCCGTGCACAAGGCCGCACTGGCGGAGCGGGGCCCCACCCCCTACCACCGGTTGTCGTGGGCGTATCTTGATGCGCTGCCCCAGTGGCGGCACCTCAAGAAGGTCCGCAACTGGACGGACGGAAGCGTTCCGGAAATCGAGGGTCAGCTCGGCTTCGATTTCTGACGGTTTTGTTCGCACACATGCGCCACCCGCCGACGCGGGCCGTACCAACGTTTGATAAATATCAACTCATGCCTCTCATTCCCGAGGAGCCTCAGATTCACGAGAGTGCCCAGGGTCCCCGCGCCACTCCGGCCAGCGGCCGCACCGCGCCGACCCCCCGTCCCGTACCCGGCCCCCGTCCCGCGGCTCCGTCGCGTCCCGGTCGTCCCGGCCCTGTGCGGCCGGCGCCGCCGGCACAGCGCACGGCGCGTGACACGGCCGCCAAGCCCGGTCCGTCGGGCCCCGCTGCTCCGGCCGCCCCGCAGATCCAGCTGATCCCCGCATCCGTCGAAGGCGCGCTCGACGCCGCCGAGGAAGCCGTGGACCTGCTCCTGGACTCCGGTCGCGCCCCCAGCGACGTCCTGGTGATCACGACCGGCGAACAGCACCCGTGGGCCACCCACGAGCTGTCCTTCGGCGAGACTTCCTACTGGGCTCAGCATGACGCCCGGGACGACGTCTTCTACACCGACGCCACCGTCGCGGCCCGTGCCGCGTCGCGACCGGTGGTTGTGGTCGCCGTCAACGGCGAGTCCGAGGCCGCAGCCGCGAGCGCCCTGTCCCTGGCCCACACCCGGGCCACCACCCTGCTGATCGTCTGTGGCGATCCGCAGCGGATCAACGCGGTGCTGGGCGCCGGCGTCTGAGCCGGACCCTCAGCGTCCGGTCGGGTGCTGGTTGGTCGGCTTCAGGTGCCGCTCCGGCGGCTCCGCATGGCGGGCGGTTCGGCGTGCCCCGAGGACTGGTCACCGTGGCCGTGCGCAGACCCCGCTCTGTCGGGGGAGCGCACTCTGCGGCTGTATGCGGCGGCTCCCGTCCGGGCCCAGCCCGGTTCGGGAACCGTGGTCGTACGCAGCGACTGCCGTTCGCAGGGGCTGCGGCGTGCCGTACGACGGGCCGCTGCCCCGATCCGTGCGGACGGGCCCGGCCGGGGCCTCAGCGCGCCGCCGCTGCGCGGCGCAGTATCTCGGAGGCTGCACCACCGGTGCGCGGCAGCGGCGGCGGCGCCTCGGACATACCGAACGGCTCCGGTTCCGAGGCCGAGTGAGGGCGGCGTCCGCCGCGGCCCTCGCCCAGTACCTGCCAGCCGTCCCGGGTCAGCGTGATGTAGGCCCCACAGCGCAGCCCGTGCAGGGTGCAGGCATCACGCAGCCCCCACATCCACGCCCCGTCCTCCTCCGTCCAACGGGCGTCGCCTTCACGGCAGTAGAGCAGCACCGCGGTGCGCACCGGTGTACGGCGCCGCAGATCGTGCGGGATGACCCGGCGCAACTGCGCCAGCAGCACGTTGCGGAACATCCAGCCGTCGGCCGGAGCCGGCCGACGCACGAACGAGGCGCTCGCCCGCAGCCGCTCGTCGGGATCGAGCACGGCCACGACAGCGGTCGCCGGCTGCGGATGGTGCCGGGCGTGCAGTCCGCTGACGATCTCCCGAGGGTTGCGCAGCAGCGGGATCCCGGCGGCGGCCCACTCCGCGGGTTCGAGCAAGCGGTTGGCGGACGCGGCGGATGTCGACGCCGCTGCCGAGGCCGGAGCGAATCCGAAGGTCACGGTCCTCCCTTCGGCTACGCGCCCACACTGCGGGCGGGGTCGGATTCCTGGGAGCGCGCACCGCAGCGAAGCCCTGCCGGGGTGGCGGACATGCCGTGCGGGGAGCGGACCTCAATTCTTCCTGTCGAACGTGGATGCGGCAACGAGCAATTGGAACAGCCGACCGTTATCAGATGATGCGCCGCTAATATCCCTACCCCGTGCGCCGACAGGACACCCCTGGGGTGTTCGACCACGACACGTTCGTACGTCAACCGGGTGCGCGGCGTCCAGAGGCGTGCGCAAGCGGTGAAGTGCCCGGTCGCATGGTCGCCGCCGGGTCGCCGCGTGATGTGGTGGTCGAGCTCGCGATGTGCCGTCAGCCTTGCACGGCCAGCACCAACGGCAACACCCCCTGCGCCCCGGAGAGTCGAAGCATCCGGGCCGCGACCGCGAGGGTCCAGCCGGTCTCCGTGTAGTCGTCCACGAGGAGGACCGGGCCCTGGGCCTCGGCGAGGGCGGACGCCACGGCGGGCGGCACCGTCAGCGCCCCGTCGAGCGCCTTCAGCCGCTGGGCGCTGTTGCTCCGCGAACCCGGGTGCGCGTCGCCCGTGTACTCGACGGCGCCCAGCAGCGGCAGCCGGCCGATCTCCGCGATGCGCGCTCCCAGGGAGCGGATCAACTCGGGACGGGTGCGCGAGGCGACGGTGACGACCCCGACCGGGCGCGGCTGGGCGTCCGGAGAACCCGAGGCCCAGCCGCCGGGCCCCTTGGCCCAGTCGGCCAGCACACCCACCACCGCCTTCGCCACATCGTCCGGAACGGCTCCGTCGGGCGCGTGCGGCGCGAGCATCGGGCGCAGCCGGTTGCCCCAGCCGATATCCGACAGACGCCCCAACGCGCGTCCTGCAGAAGCCTGTTCGCCGGCGGGGATACGTCCCTTGAGATCCACTCCGATCGCCGGCAACCCCGTCGGCCACATCCGTCGAGGCTCCACCTCGACGCCCGCCCGTCCCAGGTCCACGCGCGCGGCGTCGAGGGCCTCCTCGGAGGTGTCCGCGGCGAAGCGCGGTCCCGCGCAGTTGTCGCAGCGGCCGCACGGCTTCGCGGCCTCGTCGTCCAGCTGGCGCTGCAGGAACTCCATCCGGCAGTCCGCCGTCGACGCGTACTCGCGCATCGCCTGCTGCTCGGCCTTGCGCTGACGCGCCACCCACGCGTACCGCTCGGCGTCGTAGGCCCACGGCTGCCCGGTCGCGATCCAGCCGCCCTTGACCCGCTTGACCGCCCCGTCGACGTCGAGGACCTTGAGCATGGTCTCCAGGCGGGAGCGGCGCAGCTCCACCAAGGGCTCCAGCGCGGGGAGCGACAGGGGCTTCTCCGCGTGCGCGAGGACGTCGAGGGTACGGCGCACCAGGTCTTCCGAGGGGAAGGCGAGCGACGCGAAGTACTCCCAGATCGCCTCGTCCTCCTTCCCGGGAAGCAGGAGCACCTCGGCGTGCTCCACACCGCGTCCCGCGCGACCCACCTGCTGGTAGTAGGCGATGGGGGAGGAGGGCGAGCCGAGGTGCACCACGAAGCCCAGGTCGGGTTTGTCGAAGCCCATCCCGAGCGCCGACGTGGCGACCAGTGCCTTCACCTTGTTGCCGAGCAGGTCCTCCTCGGCCTGCTGGCGATCGGCGTTCTCCGTCTTGCCCGTGTACGAGGCGACCGTGTGCCCGCGCTGCCGCAGGAAGGCGGTGACCTCCTCGGCGGTGGCCACGGTGAGCGTGTAGATGATCCCCGAACCCGGTAGTTCGTCCAGGTGCTGGGCGAGCCAGGCCATCCGGTGCGCGGCGTCCGGCAGCCGTAGCACGCTCAGGCTCAGACTGTCCCGGTCCAGCGGGCCACGCAGCACGAGGGCGTCCGAGCCGCCCCCGGTGCCGAGCTGCTCCGCGACGTCGGCCGTCACGCGCGCGTTGGCGGTGGCGGTGGTGGCGAGCACCGGCACACCGGGTGGAAGGTCGGCGAGCATGGTGCGCAACCGTCGGTAGTCCGGCCGGAAGTCATGACCCCAGTCGGAGATGCAGTGGGCCTCGTCCACCACCAGCAGGCCGGTGGCGGCAGCGAGCCGGGGCAGCACCTGGTCCCGGAAGTCCGGGTTGTTGAGCCGCTCGGGGCTCACGAGCAGGACGTCGACCGTGCCCGCGGCGATCTCGTCCTGGACGGCGTCCCACTCCTCGGTGTTCGAGGAGTTGATGGTCCGGGCGTGGATGCCGGCCCGGGCCGCTGCCTCGACCTGGTTCCGCATGAGCGCGAGCAAGGGCGAGACGATCACAGTCGGACCGCTGCCGCGCGCCCGCAGCAGCGAGGTCGCCACGAAGTAGACCGCGGACTTGCCCCAGCCCGTGCGCTGGACGACCAGGGCACGGCGTCTGTCGGCCACCAGTGCCTCGATCGCCCGCCACTGGTCCTCGCGCAGCCGGGCCGTGCCCGAGACGTCCCCGACGAGACGGGCGAGGACCGCGTCGGCGGCCGTCCGGAGATCCGCGTTGCTCGTGTGCTCCATGCGTTCCATACAACAGGACGGCACTGACAGCGCGAGCGGCGCACCGCTCACTTTTCTCGTGTGACGTGTCCCTGCTCGGACTTATCCACAGGGTCAAGCGGAGCCTCAGATTCCGCGAGATCGTCTTCGCATGACGAACCACAGCGAAACGACTGGACCCTCTGAAAACGGCGACATCACCGGGCCCGAGGCGCTCGGTGCGCAAGAGGACGGTGTGCTGGGGAAGCGGCAGCCCGAAGCCGGCGACGCGGCCGGGCTGCATGTCCCCGACCCCGCCTACGACGGTCACGGGGGCGACCACTCGGTCACGCTGCGCACCCCGGCCGAACTGGCCGACGCCCTGCCGTATCTGCTCGGGTACCGGCCCGAGGACAGCATCGTCCTGGTCGCGCTGCACGACAAGGACGGACGCGGGCGGTTCGGCGGCCGGGCCCGGCTCGGCATCCCAGCCAACCCGGACGACTGGCCGTCCGCGGCCCGGCAGCTGGCCACCGGACTGGTGAAAGGCAGCGAGCGCCGAGGGGCCCGGCCGGAGTCGATGGTTGCTTTCCTGTGTCAGGAACCGGAGAAGGGCCAGACAGGACAGCAGGTCATGGAGCGACTGAAGCCGCTGGCCCAGAAGCTGCGCGTGGAGTGCGGTTCCCTGGACGTGACGGTGGTCGAGGCACTGTGCATCTCCGACGGCCGCTACTGGTCCTACTGCTGTGACAACGCCGCGTGCTGCCCGTCCGAGGGAGCCCCCATGGGCCTGCCCGGCACCTCGGTGCTTGCCGCCGCGGCCACCTACGCGGGAATTCAGGTGCGTGGCACCCTGCGGGAGCTCCGGGCCCGGCTGCTCCCCTGGGAGAACGCCGCCGCCCTCGCGCAGGAGGCAGCCCTGGACACCGCCAGCATGGCGCTGGTCCCGAGGATCCTGGACGACACGGGCCGCGCCGGCGTGGCCGACGAGACGCTGGAGCTGGCCGAGCACGTCCTGGACCGTTTCGCCGAGGCACAGCCGGTTTCCGGCGTGCTTCTGGCGGATCTCCGCGACGACGAGCTGCTCGGACATGACGAGGCCGCCCGGTTGATCCTCGGCCTCCAGGACCGTGGGACCCGTGACCGCGCGGCCGAGTGGATGGAGGGGGAGGAGGCCGGACGCGCCCTGCGCCTCTGGCGATCGCTGGCCCGCCGCTGCGTCGGACCCTACGCCGAGCATGCCGCCGCGCCGCTCACGCTCGCCGGCTGGGTCGCATGGTCCACGGGTGACGAACTGGAGGCCCGGGAAGCGCTCGCCATGGCCCTGGGCGCGGATCCGGACTACCTCTTCGCCCGCCTCCTGCACCAGGCCTGCAACGAAGGTCTCGACCCGGAGTCGATCCGCAGGTGCCTGCGGGCGGAGCGCAAGAGGAGGGGGCGGGCCGGAACCGACGGCTCGGAAGCTCGCGCCGAACGCTTGGAGGCTCAGGCCGGTGAGTTGGAAGGTCAGGCCGGTGGGTTGGAAGCTCGGGCAGATGGTCCGGTGGAGAAGTCGGACGGAACGGCCGTGCAGGCGGAGGGCTCCGTCGGACTGACGGACGGCGCCCCGGCGACCGCACCCACGTCCGCGGCGGCGCCCTCCCGTCGCCGACGCCGCACGCGTTCCGTCGGTGCGACCGGCGCGACACCTGGCCGTACGCCCGCGGGAGACCGTGCCCCGGGCGTGCGGGCTCCCCGGCGGCGTACGCCGCTGGGAACTGCGCGACCCGCGGGCCCCGCGCGACCTGCCGGTGCCTCGGAAGCCGGGCCTCGGGCGCGTACGGCACGGAAGGCGGACATGCCGTGCGTCGACGCAGGCCAGGAGGCCGTGCAGCCCGGTCACAGTCCGGAGGGGGAGGAGTGAGTGTCTGCCCGGGGGCTTCGGCGCGCAAGGTGCGTGCGGGCCAGGGGCGTGACCCGGCGAAGGGTGACGCCGTTCACCTGAGTGGCGGAACGGCTGAACGGGTCGTTGCGCCGCACCGCCCCTGCTCCGTCGGAGCCCTCGGGCCCCGGCGCCGAACCCGATCGAGGCGCACAGAGCGCAGAGGAAGCCTCTCCATGCACCAGCCGACTCCGCCCTCCGTCGCCGCTGCTGACGACCGCCGCCCTTCGGGTGCACTTTCGCCGCCCGACGGGGCGAACCCCGAACTGTCCGAGGCAGGCCCAGCCGGGGCGGGTGACCAGGACGTGCCGCTACGGCCGGCGGCGCGTGTCGACGGTCTCGGGTCCGGATTCCCCTCCGGAGCCTCACGTGACGGAGCACCTCCGGGCCGGGACTCGTGCCAGCCGTCGCCGCCAGGCACAGGCCGTTCGTCCGCTCGCTGGACGGACCGATCACGCAGTCCCGGTTCGACGTCGAAGTACGGCTCGCCCTCGCAGCCCACCCCGGCTCCGACTCAGGGCCGACAGGCTGCTCAAGGCCGGACCCCACCCCCCACCGGACAGGCGCCTCCGTCCCCCGCCCCTCCCAGGGGTGCCACGATCCCCGGACTGCGCTGGTCCGCCGACCTGCCGCCCGCCCACTCCGTGATGATCTGCGTCGCCCTGCCCGGACTGGCCATCTCGACGGAGGCTGGGCAGATGACCGGCCGGGGCCTGGAGGGGTTCTACCGCGCGGGCCGACGCCTGCTCTCCCGGTGCGAGCTCCGCGTGGCCGGACGGGAACCCCTCGCCGTTCAGGCCCGGATGGCCGCGTCCGACCGAGCCAGGTTCGTGGGGACGCTGCGCACGTCCCCGCAGGCAGGACCGGACCCGGATGTGATCGTCGAACGCAACCGGTACGCGGACGGCACGGAGCGGATCACCCTGCACAGCGCGGCGCCGCGCCCGCTGCGCCTGCCGGTCGAAGTGTCCCTGGGTACGGACCTGGCCGACCTCGGATCAATCGCCTCGGGCAACACGGGACCCGAACTGCCCGCCAGCGTCCACGCCTCCGGTCTGCGCTGGTCCTGTGCGGCCGGCAGCGCGTCCTTGACGGCCGAACCGCCACCCTCGGACGCCTTGGCCTCGTCCGGTCTGCTGCGATGGGAGTTCGACCTGCCGCCCGGCGGCAGCAGAAGCGTCGAACTGCGGGCGCGCCCGGACGGCGCCGGTCCCCTCCGGGCCGTCGGCCGTGCGGCGACCAGCCCACTCGCCGCCGCACACGCGGAAGGCGACGACCTCAGAGTCTCCGCACTCCTGCGGACGAGCATCGAGGACCTCCAGGCACTCCTGATGCGTGACTCCGCGAACCCCGCCGACACCCACCTCGCGGCGGGCGCGCCCTGGCGCTGTGGCCTGGCACCCGTCGACGCTCTCGTGGCCGCCCGGATGGCACTGCCGCTCGGTACGGGCCTGGCAGCAGGGACCCTGCGGACCCTCGCCCGGACACAACTCACCGGCCCGGGACCGCAATGCGGGATGATCCCCGGCCCGAGACGGGACGCCGGGCCGCACCTCCCGCCGCAGTGCACCGGCACGGAAGCCACGCTGCTCTTCCCGGCACTGCTCGCCGAGGCTCGCCGCTGGGGTCTGACCGAGCAGGAGACGGAGGAACTGCTGCCCGCCGCCGAGCGTTGCCTGACCTGGCTGCGCACCACTGTGGGCGAGGACACGTACCTGCGTGACCCGTACCCCGGCGTTCCCGTGCGGTGCGAGATACAGGCCCATGCCCACCGAGCCGCGCTGCTCGGCGCCGACCTGCTCGACGCATGTGGCCGCGCGGGAGGGACGGCACTGCGGCAGTGGGCGCAGACCTTACGGACCGCGTTCCGGAAGGACTTCTGGGTCGAGGACCGCGGGGGCGGCCGGCCCGCCGCGGGCCGGGCCCCGGACGGCAGGCCCGTGCCCCACCTGGGCGCGGCCGCCGTCCACCTCCTCGACACCGGCCTGCTGGGCGAGGGAGCGCCGGCGCCCGGACTGCTCGACAACGTGCAGACCGAGAAACTCGCCCGGCTGCTCGGCAGCCCTGTCATGGACTCGGGCTGGGGCCTGCGCGGGCTGGGCGCGAAAGAACCGGGATTCAACCCGTTCGGCCACCGCGCCGGGGCCGTACGGGTCCAGGAGACGGCCGTCGCCGTCGCGGGTCTGGCCGTCGCCGGCTATGAGAAGGAAGCGAACTCGCTGCTGCGCGGCGTACTCGGGGCGGCCGAAACTTTCGCCTACCGGCTGCCCGAGATGTATGCCGGTGAACAGCGCACGGAGGGGAGTGCTCCCCTCCCGCACCCGGCCGCCTGCCGCCCGGCGGCAGCACCGGCGGCTGCCGGAGTCCTGCTGCTGACCACACTCGCGGGCATTCGCCCCGACGCCCCGGCAGGGACGGTCACCCTGCGCCCCGTGCGCAGCGCGCCCCTGGGTGAGATCGGTCTGACAGGGCTGCGGGTGGCGGGAGCCCCGTTCTCCGTGCGGGTCAGCCGACTCGGCCTCGCCATGGTCGAGGAGGCCGCCGACGGCCTGCAACTGGGGGTGTGAACTGGAACGACGTGCGGCTGTCGGCCATCGGGAACAGTCGGGGGAGCCCATACCGGACCGAAGTGGATCAGTGGCCGATGCGCGGGGCGAAGGGAGTGTTTATCGTCAGGCAGACGACTATGATCGCCGCATGCCCTACGACCCGTCAGCCTTTCCGCCCTTTGCCGTCACCGTGGACCTGGTCGTGCTGACCGTGCGCCGCCATGCCCTGTGCGCGCTGGCGGTACGCAGGGGTGAACCGCCCTTCCAGGGGCGCTGGGCGCTCCCCGGTGGCTTCGTGCGGGCCGACGAGGACCTGGCGCAGGCCGCGGCGCGCGAACTGGCCGAGGAGACCGGGCTGCGGGTCCATGATCCCTCCGTACCCGCCCAGGACAACGGGGCTCATCTGGAACAGCTCGCCACCTACGGCGACCCCAAGCGCGACCCCAGAATGCGGGTCGTCAGTGTCGCCCATCTCGCCCTCGCCCCCGACCTGCCCGCGCCCAGAGCGGGCGGCGACGCCAGCAACGCGCGCTGGGCTCCGGTCGAGGAGCTGCTGCAGCAGGGCGGCTACGGGCGGGATGCCGAGCCGGTCGCGCCGCTCGCCTTCGACCACGCGCAGATCCTGTCGGACGGTGTGGAACGCGCTCGGTCCAAGATCGAGTACTCGTCGCTGGCCACGGCTTTCTGCCCGCCCGAGTTCACCGTCGGGGAGCTGCGCCGTGTCTACGAGGCGGTGTGGGGTGTCGCGCTCGACCCTCGCAACTTCCACCGCAAGGTCACGGGCACCCCGGGCTTCCTCGTGCCCACCGGTGGGACGACCACCCGCCAGGGCGGTCGCCCCGCCCAGCTCTTCCGGGCCGGGGGTGCCACTCTGCTCAACCCGCCGATGCTGCGTCCCGAGGTCTGAGGTTTGGCCCGGAGGTGACCCCCTGTGGAGGGGCGCGGGCTGTCGCTGTAGTCACGGAAGGCCTTGCGCTGCCCGAAAAAACGGACATAACGCGCTATCTTGCTGCGAGTGATCCAGGCGTTCGGATTGACCAGCAACCCCCGCAAGGAGCTGCCGCCCGCAGCCGACGACGTCTCCTTCGAGGCGCGGGCGGGCCGCGTCACCGCGCTGCTCGGAGCACCGGGCGCCGGCAAGACGACGGTTCTCAGACTCATGCTCGAACTGCAACAGGGCCGTGGCGTCACCTACTTCCGGGGCCGCCCCCTGCATCGCATGGCCCATCCCTCGCGCGAGGTCGGTGTGCTGCTGGGCGAGGTGCCGGGGCATCCGGCCCGCACGGTCCGAGGTCATCTGCGCATGCTGTGCGCCGCCGCGGGGGTTTCGGGCCGGCGTGCCGACGAAGTCCTCGAGGCGGTCGGGCTCGGAAGTCTGCGCGACGAACGGCTCGGCACCCTGTCGCGCGGCATGGACCGCCGCCTCGGCCTGGCCTGTGCGCTCCTGGCCGACCCGCACACCCTGGTCCTCGACGCCCCCGCCGACCGGCTCTCCAGCCGTGAGAGCCACTGGCTGCACGGCATGCTGCGCTCACACGCCGCTCAGGGCGGCACGGTCCTGTTCACCACGGCCGACCCCAAGGAGGCCGCACGTGCGGCCGACCGCGTCATCACGCTGGAGCGGGGCAGGCTCGTGGCCGACCAGGAGGCCGCGCAATTCTCGCGGACCCGCCTGCGTCCCAGGGTCGCCGTACGCAGCCCGCACGCGGCCCGCCTGGGGGCGCTCCTGGCCAAGCAGGCCCGCACCACGCAGCGCTCCGTGGAGGTCGTACACGAGGACGGCAACCGCCTCTCCGTGTACGGCAGCAGCTGTGCGGACGTCGGTGAAACAGCGTTCCGCCACGGCATCGTCGTCCACCGACTCGCCGACGAGATCGGAGACATGGGCCCCGGCGCGGGCACCGTTCGGGAGGACGGGCCGCACGGCGGTCGTGACCGGGGTCGTGTGAATGCGGGCCGGGCTGCGGACTCCTGGCACGAGACCGGTGCCGTGCGGACGTCCGCCGACAGTGAGCCCCGTGTCGACGCCGAGCCGGCGCACACCGTCGACGCGCACTGGCCAATCGCCACACGCCCTGGCTCCCACGACACGCCGACATCACCCCTCGACGCTTCCGATGAGGCGGCCCCGGCCGCCATGGTGCCCACCGCCGAGCCGTGGCCGACGGTCAAGCTGCAGCTCACTGCCGTCACCTCTGATCCGGCCCCTGACGAGCTACGGCTCCCTGCCGACCCGTCTGAGCCGGCCGCAGCCGAGCAGCACCCCACCGATCACGCGCCCGAGCTGTCCGTCGACGGGCCGCGTCCAGCCGCTGAGGCGCCCGGGCTCTCCGTCGACAGGACGCGCCCCGCCGATGACGCGTCCGAGCTCTCGGTAGGGAGGCAGCCCCCCGCCGCGGACGCGCCACCCCCCGTAGGAGAGCAGCCCTCCACCGCGGACGCACCCGAGCCGCCGGCCGAAGCGCCATTGCCCTCTGGCGGCCACGCGCAGCTCGCTGCCATGGCGCACGGGGGCCCGGATGCCCCCGCAGTCGGCCAGGCGGGCAGCGCCGACGTGGATCCTCAGGCGGCCTCGGCCGCGCCAGCCCACTCGGCCCCGGCCAACAGCCACGCGGCGAGCCCGGCCCGCGGGCTGGACGCGCTGCCCCCTCTGCCGCCCCCCATCTCCGTCCGCCCCGCCCCCAGCCCCCTTCGTCCTCTCCGCTACGAGATCCGACGTGCGGCCGGAATCGGCACCGGTTTCCTCACGGGGGCCGTCGTGCTGCTCGTGTCCGCCGTGACCGCCGTCGTGTTCGCACGCATCGGGCACACCCCGCAACCGCGCCTGCTCGCCGCATGGCCCCGGGAGCTGCCCCTGCCGCCCGCGGCGCTCGGTGCGGGGCTGCTCGGCGCTCTGGCCTTCGGCGACGAGTTCCGCCACCCCGCCCTGGCGGCGGATCGCGGCACCGTGCCCCGCCGGCTGGGGCTGCTGGCCGCCAAACTGCTCGTCGCCTCGGTCACCGCGCTGGCGCTTGCCGTCCTGACGGTCGGCTGCGACGCCGAGGTGCTCTATCTCCTCTACGGACGGGAGCTCGTCCAGGTTCCCGCCGACTGGCCCTCGCTGAGTACGAGTTGGGTGGGGCTCGTGGTCGGCTGCGCCTGGGCGGGTGTCCTGGCCGCGGGTGTCTTCCGGTCCACCTCGGCCGGACTCGCGGCGGTGGCAGCCGTGCCACTCCTCGTCGTGCCCGTGGTGCACAAGCTTCAGGCGGGGACGTCCGCGCGGACGGCGGCGGGACTTCCCCTGCGCCTGCGAGAGGTCCTGCTGCTGCGGTGGCCCTTCGGGGGAGAGCGCTACCTGGAGGCCGCTCTCGGGGCGATCTCCCAACCCGTCGGTGGCGCACTGACGTTGTCGCTGACCGCTCTGCTCTGCGCGTACCTGCTCACCACCGTACACAGCAGGTTTCCGTGACAACTGTCCGTAACGCTTCGTCCGGCCATGCCCACAACTCCCCGCAGAACGCCCATTTCTTTCCGATAAGGCGTCAATTGCGACGCTGTGAGCGATCACCCTTTCGTGTGCTTTTCACCAAAGACCTCAAGGGAGTTGGAGACGGCGCCGACAAAGGATGCGTGAGTACCCTTGCGCACACCATGATGACCGCCGCCCGCTCCGCTGACTCCGGCCTCGCGAGCCCGGGCGAACTCGACCGCTACCCCTACGCCGAGGCGCCCGCCGTCGACCGCGTCGGGGCCCCTGCCTGGGACGGCGCGGATCCCGAGCTGGGCCGTGTGGGCCGGCGCGCCGCGGGCAGCCGCGGACGCGGGCTGCACGGCCAACTCGTACAGCAGCTGGGTCAGATGATCGTCTCCGGCGACCTGGGTGCGGACCGTCCGCTGGTGCCCGAGGAGATCGGCCAGCGCTTCGAGGTCTCGCGCACCGTCGTCCGCGAGTCGCTCCGCGTCCTGGAGGCCAAGGGCCTGGTGAGCGCCCGCCCGAACGTCGGCACGCGCGTGCGCCCCGTCAGTGACTGGAACCTCCTCGACCCGGACATCATCGAGTGGCGCGCCTTCGGGCCGCAGCGCGACGATCAGCGCCGCGAGCTGAGCGAGCTGCGGTGGACGATCGAGCCCCTCGCCGCCCGCCTCGCCGCCGGGCACGGGCGCGAGGACGTCCAGCAGCGCCTGACGGACATGGTCGAGATCATGGGGCACGCGATGGCCCAGGGTGATGCGCTCACCTTCTCCCGCGCGGACTCCGAGTTCCACTCGCTGCTCATCCAGATCGCCGGCAACCGCATGCTGGAGCACCTCTCCGGCATCGTGTCGGCGGCCCTCCAGGTCTCGGGTGGTCCCGTCACGGGCTGTGAGCGGCCCAACGAGACGTCGCTGGCGCATCACGGCCGCATCTGCGAGGCCCTCGCCGCCAGTGACGGCGCCGCGGCCGAGGCGGCCATGCGGCAACTCCTCACACTCCACCCCGAGGTGGACCGCGTAGTGCCCGCCCCGCGCGAGCACTGACCGCGTTCCACGGGCGGCGCGGCCGGGTGTGCCACCCCCCTCCTGTGGCAGTGCCCGGTCGGTGAACCGCCTCCCGTCGGACCCTGCGGGATCCTCGCGATCCCGCAGGGTCCGACGGCGCGAAGGGCCCCGATTCTGCTGGAGCGATCAGGTCACAACACGCTGTGACCTCGTCTGCCCGCATCTGACCGTCTTTATTCGCTTACGGGGTGTGACTCGGGCCACGCGAATTGGGCGTAACGCTCGTGGGGTCAACGCGATGACCTAAGAGGTGACAGCCGCGGAGGGAATACGGACGCCGTTCACGGCGCTGTGCATCTTCCCGGCCCCCGCCCGCGCCGTCGGCCCATTCCCAAGCCGGCGGTCGGCTCCTGTCCACTATGGACGGGGCCGGAAGCCGTTTTCCAACGTTCCGAGAGGTTGTTCGTGTCGGCCAGCACATCCCGTACGCTCCCGCCGGAGATCGCCGAGTCCGTCTCTGTCATGGCGCTCATTGAGCGGGGAAAGGCTGAGGGGCAGATCGCCGGCGATGACGTGCGTCGGGCCTTCGAAGCTGACCAGATTCCGGCCACTCAGTGGAAGAACGTACTGCGCAGCCTCAACCAGATCCTCGAGGAAGAGGGTGTGACGCTGATGGTCAGTGCCGCAGAACCCAAGCGCACCCGAAAGAGCGTCGCAGCGAAGAGTCCCGCCAAGCGCACCGCCACGAAGTCGGTCGCGGCGAAGGCGGTGACCACCAGGAAGCCCACCGCGACCGCCACGCCGGCGGCCCCCGCCGCCGAGTCCGCGGTCGAGGAGGAGGCGCCCGCCAAGAAGGCAGCCGCCAAGAAGACGACCGCCAAGAAGGCGGCCGTGAAGAAGGCGCCTGCCAAGAAGGTCGCGGCCAAGAAGACCAGCGCCAAGAAGGACGACGTCGAGCTTCTCGAAGAGGAAGTGCTCGAGGAGGCCGCGCCTCCCGGCAAGGCCGGCGAGGAGCCCGAGGGCACCGAGAACGCCGGGTTCGTGCTGTCCGACGAGGACGAGGACGACGCGCCCGCCCAGCAGGTCGCCGCGGCCGGTGCCACCGCAGACCCGGTCAAGGACTACCTCAAGCAGATCGGCAAGGTCCCCCTGCTCAACGCCGAGCAGGAGGTCGAGCTCGCAAAGCGCATCGAGGCGGGTCTGTTCGCCGAGGACAAGCTGGCCAACTCCGACAAGCTGGCGCCGAAGCTCAAGCGTGAGCTGGAGATCATCGCCGAGGACGGCCGCCGAGCCAAGAACCACCTCCTGGAGGCCAACCTCCGTCTGGTGGTCTCCCTGGCCAAGCGCTACACCGGCCGCGGCATGCTCTTCCTGGACCTCATCCAGGAAGGCAACCTCGGTCTGATCCGCGCGGTCGAGAAGTTCGACTACACCAAGGGCTACAAGTTCTCCACGTACGCCACCTGGTGGATCCGTCAGGCCATCACCCGCGCCATGGCCGACCAGGCCCGCACCATCCGTATCCCGGTGCACATGGTCGAGGTCATCAACAAGCTCGCCCGCGTGCAGCGCCAGATGCTCCAGGACCTGGGCCGCGAGCCCACCCCGGAGGAGCTGGCCAAGGAGCTCGACATGACCCCGGAGAAGGTCATCGAGGTCCAGAAGTACGGTCGTGAGCCCATCTCGCTGCACACCCCGCTGGGCGAGGACGGCGACAGCGAGTTCGGTGACCTCATCGAGGACTCCGAGGCGGTCGTCCCCGCCGACGCGGTCAGCTTCACGCTCCTCCAGGAGCAGCTGCACTCCGTCCTGGACACGCTGTCCGAGCGCGAGGCCGGCGTGGTCTCGATGCGGTTCGGTCTCACCGACGGTCAGCCGAAGACCCTCGACGAGATCGGCAAGGTGTACGGCGTCACGCGTGAGCGGATCCGCCAGATCGAGTCCAAGACCATGTCGAAGCTGCGTCACCCGTCGCGTTCGCAGGTGCTGCGCGACTACCTCGACTAGTCGAGCCGTACGACATGGAAGGCCCGGTCCCCGAGGGGGCCGGGCCTTCGTCGTACCTGCCTTCCCGCGGGTGCGAGGTGTCGCGGGGTGAATCACTCTGGGTGTCAAGCCGACACCACGGAGTGAGGAGTGCGTATGCGTCGTCGCCTTGTCCGGGTCCTGGCCCGGCCGCTGGTCCTGGCAGCTGCGGTAACCGCCCTGTCAGCGGGCTTCACCGCCCCTGTGGTCGCCGACAGCGTGGTCATAGGAGGTTTCCCCGTCGAGGCGTCGGACAGCCCGTGGACGGTGGCCCTGTCCAGCCGTGACCGGTTCGGGGGTACGCGGGCCGGGCAGTTCTGCGGAGGCGTGGCGGTCGGTCACAGCACCGTGCTCACCGCGGCCCACTGCCTCAGCGAGGAGGTCCTGGGCGGACCGCCGGAGCGCGTACGCGACCTCAGAGTCATAGCCGGGCGCACCAACCTGCTCTCCGGCCGGGACGGCGTGGAGGCCGCCGTGCGGGAGATCTGGGTCAACCCCGCTTATGACGGGGTCAGCAGTGTCGGCGACTTCGCCGTGATCACCTTGGCCGCACCGCTCCCAGCCGGCTCGGCCATCGCCATGGCGGCCGACGGTGACCCGGCGTACACGGTGGGCGGGGGTGCGACGGTGTACGGATGGGGTGACATCTCAGGCGTCGGCGAGTATTCGAACAGTTTGCGGGCGGCACGCGTCCGGGTGCTGCCCGATGCTCTCTGTGAGGACGCGTATCCGGGAGGTGCCGACGGTACCTACGACGCCGGGAGCATGCTGTGCGCCGGGGAGGTGGCCGGAGGCCGGGACGCCTGCCAGGGCGACAGCGGGGGCCCGCTGGTGGCCCAGGGGCGGCTGATCGGACTCGTGTCCTGGGGCATCGGCTGCGGGCGAGCCGGCAATCCGGGCGTCTATGTGCGGGTGTCCGACATCATCCGCACGCTCGGCTGGATGAGGGGATGAGAGCGGAGACAGTCCAGCGGAGTCTGAGCAGGCTTCTGGGGGACGAGGACGGGCGGCTGCCTCTCGGAGGAGAGGCAGCCGCCCGTTCACCGGCCTGTGCCGGGCTGGCTCGTCGTCGGACGCGAGGTGTCAGCGCTCTTCTTCGGAGGCAGTCGCGGGAGCGGACGTCAGCCGCTCCGTCTCGTCCTGTATCTCAGCGGCGATCTTCTTGAGTTCTGGCTCGAACTTGCGGCCGTGGTGGGCGCAGAAGAGCAGTTCTCCGCCGCTGAGCAGGACGACGCGCAGGTATGCCTGGGCGCCGCAGCGGTCGCAGCGATCGGCGGCCGTCAACGGGCTCGCGGGGGTCAGAACAGTAGTCACGTCGCCTCTTCTCTAGCTCGACGAGCTGTCGTACCAGGGTCAACATCCAACCAGCCCCAAAACGTTCCCGCTCGTGGCTTTTCCTCGAAAAATCTTTCCGAGGTGGCTGTCTGCTGCCGGTTGGCGGCGAATGTGCCGTATTGCGTGTCTATGTGTCTTACGGGGCTTCGCGGCGTATCGGTGGTCAGTCCTCCCGGCTGGGTTGCCGGTTGTTCATGAGGACGTGCCCGGAGCCTAAATGGTTCATGCCTGGAAGGGAACGTGATGTGTGCTTCACTCCATCGAGGGATCGAACAAGCATGCGAGTGTGGACTAGTCTGAGTTCTCGACGAGGGTGGCGTTACAACGGCTCTACCAGGCCTCGGTACCCTCTCACCGGTGACTGATGCCGCGCCCTTACCCATGAGGGCCCCATTCGAAATTCAGCGAGGAGCGAACCGCGTGACCGCCGAGACGTCCGTGCCGTCCACAGCTCTGCTGGCAGGAGCAGACCGGGACGGTTCCAACTACACCGCGCGGCACCTGCTCGTCCTCGAGGGGCTCGAGGCCGTGCGCAAGCGTCCGGGCATGTACATCGGCTCGACCGACAGCCGAGGCCTGATGCACTGCCTCTGGGAGATCATCGACAACTCCGTCGACGAGGCCCTCGGCGGCTACTGTGACCACATCGAGGTCATCCTTCAGGACGACGGCTCCGTCGAGGTCCGGGACAACGGCCGCGGTATCCCGGTCGACGTCGAGCCCAAGACCGGCCTCTCCGGTGTCGAGGTCGTCATGACCAAGCTGCACGCCGGCGGCAAGTTCGGCGGCGGCTCCTACGCCGCCTCCGGCGGCCTGCACGGTGTCGGCGCCTCCGTGGTGAACGCCCTGTCCGCCCGTCTGGACGTCGAGGTGGACCGCGGTGGTCACACGCACGCGATCAGCTTCCGGCGTGGTGTCCCCGGAGCCTTCTCCGCGAGCGGCCCGGACGCCAAGTTCGAGCCCGGCGGCCTGCGCAAGGCCAAGAAGATCCCCAAGACCCGCACCGGCACGCGCGTGCGGTACTGGGCCGACCGCCAGATCTTCCTCAAGGACGCCAAGCTCTCCCTGGAGACGTTGCACCAGCGCGCCCGCCAGACCGCGTTCCTGGTGCCCGGCCTGACCATCGTCGTCCGCGACGAGTACGGCCTGGGCGAGGGCGGCAGCAAGGGTGAGGAGTCCTTCCGCTTCGACGGCGGCATCAGCGAGTTCTGCGAGTACCTGGCGAGCGACAAGCCGGTCTGCGATGTCCTCCGGTTCTCCGGCCAGGGCACCTTCAGGGAGACCGTCCCGGTCCTGGACGAGCACGGCCAGATGACCCCCACCCAGGTCACCCGTGAGCTCGATGTCGACGTCGCGATGCGCTGGGGCACGGGATACGACACGACGCTGAGGTCGTTCGTGAACATCATCGCCACCCCCAAGGGCGGCACCCACGTCGCGGGCTTCGAGCAGGCCGTCGCCAACACGATGAACGAGGTGCTGCGCTCCAAGAAGCTGCTGCGCGTCGCCGAGGACGACATCGTCAAGGACGACGCCCTGGAGGGCCTGACCGCGGTCGTCACCGTGCGTCTCGCCGAGCCCCAGTTCGAGGGCCAGACCAAGGAGGTCCTCGGGACCTCGGCGGCCCGTCGCATCGTGAACAACGTGATCAGCAAGGAACTCAAGGCGTTCCTGACGTCCACGAAGCGGGACGCCGCCCAGCAGGCCCGTGTCGTGCTGGAGAAGGCGGTCGCCGCGGCCCGTACGCGCATCGCCGCCCGCCAGCACAAGGACGCGCAGCGCCGCAAGACGGCTCTGGAGTCCTCCTCGCTGCCGGCGAAGCTCGCCGACTGCCGCAGCGACGACGTCGACCGCAGCGAGCTGTTCATCGTCGAGGGCGACTCCGCGCTCGGTACGGCGAAGCTCGCCCGGAACTCCGAGTTCCAGGCGCTGCTGCCGATCCGCGGCAAGATCCTCAACGTCCAGAAGTCGTCCGTGACGGACATGCTCAAGAACGCCGAGTGCGGCGCGATCATCCAGGTCATAGGAGCCGGGTCGGGCCGGACGTTCGACATCGACACGGCCCGCTACGGCAAGATCATCATGATGACCGACGCCGACGTCGACGGCTCGCACATCCGTACGCTGCTCCTGACCCTGTTCCACCGCTACATGCGGCCCATGGTCGAGGCCGGCCGGGTCTTCGCGGCGGTGCCGCCGCTGCACCGCATCGAGATCGTCCAGCCCAAGAAGGGCCAGGACAAGTACGTCTACACGTACTCGGACCGCGAACTGCGCGACAAGCTGATGGAGTTCCAGAGCAAGGGCATCCGCTACAAGGACTCGATCCAGCGGTACAAGGGTCTCGGTGAGATGGACGCCGACCAGCTGGCCGAGACGACCATGGACCCGCGCCACCGCACCCTGCGCCGGATCAACCTCTCCGACCTCGAAGCCGCCGAGCAGGTCTTCGACCTGCTGATGGGCAACGACGTGGCGCCGCGCAAGGAGTTCATCTCCAACTCGGCGGCTACGTTGGACCGGTCGCGGATCGACGCGTAGCCGCTGCGTGCGGCTTCGGCCGGGCGGAGCGGGACTGGACGGGTACTGGCCCACTTGTCGGCGCCATCCGGAGCTGACCGTGGGCCGGAGCTGTCGCAGCCCGGTTCTGAGCAGGACTTGGGCGGAGACCTGGGCCGGGACGGAGACCGAGGACCGGGGCCGGGACCGGCAGGTACCTACTGT
The DNA here is from genome assembly GCF_040612515.1 of Streptomyces sp. NPDC006372. Taxonomy (NCBI): domain Bacteria; kingdom Bacillati; phylum Actinomycetota; class Actinomycetes; order Kitasatosporales; family Streptomycetaceae; genus Streptomyces; species Streptomyces sp. NPDC006372. Next base: position 49,931 of record NZ_JBEXQJ010000038.1, read on the forward strand.
CCCGGCCATGACCGGACCCGGCTCTCCACCCCTGGGTGGAGAGCCGCCCGAGGGCGGATCCACCCACCATCCACCCGGGCTCCGATCCCGTGACCTGGCGATTTCCGTAGTGTCGAAGGCGTCGGCGGCACCCGCGGCCGGCCTCTCCCTTCCCGCTCACGGAGGCTGTGATGTCCGGGCTCGTCGACGCGTTGGTGATCGTGGTCGTTGCCGTCTTGGTGATCACCCGGCAGTTCCGGGCGAGCCGGATCGACGGCGAGCGCCGCTGGTGGCTCCTGCCCGTGATCCTGGCCGTCGTCGCGCTGCGCGAGCCAGGCATACTCGATCCCCGTCACCACACGGCATCAGTGCTGCTGCTCGCCGCGGAGCTGCTGGTCGGTCTGGCCACCGGGGCCGGCTGGGCCTGGACCACCCGGATATGGGCGGAGCCCGACGGCACCGTGTGGAGCAAGAGCAGCGCGGTGAGCCTCCTCGTCTGGGCCGTCGGTATCGGTCTGCGCGCCGGTCTCTTCGCGCTCGGCGCCGCGACGGGCGTCCACCAGGACAGCTCCGCACTGCTGCTGGGGCTTGCCGTCACCCTGCTTGTCAGGGCCGGAATCCTGGCCTGGCGCGGTCAGTTGCTGCGCCCGGCCGGGAGCGCGAGTACGGCGTACGGTGACACCACGATGCGGCCTGCGGCGAGGGAGCGCGTGTGAAGGAGAACGCCTGGACCCGCTGGCCCTCCCGGGAGGCCCTCAGTCACGCGGGGCTCTCACGCGCCCGGTGCCTGCTGGCCTGGACGGTGAGGGCCCTGGTGCTGAGCCTGCTGCTGTGGGGTGCTTTCACCGACAGCAGGGTGGGAGGCTGGAATGCGGCCGCCGGAGCCGGGGGAGTGCTGCTCGCCGCGCTGCTCGCCTGGTTGTTCTTCCGGTCGACGCTCCAACACCGGCTGTGGCCGTCGCTGGCGGCCCTCGCGCTGCTTCAAGGTGTCGCCCTCACGGCACAGTTGTCGGGATTCGAGGTGGCCGCCCCGGTCCTGTGGTGCGGCTGCGCCGTCTCGGCACTGGAGCGGCTGCCCCCGGCAGTGGCTCTCGCCGCCGCGGGCGTGGCACTCGGTTCGTTCGGGGCCGTCAGCAACGAGGACGTACTGACGTCCGTGGCCACCGGCATCGGTCTGGCCCTGGCGGGTTACACGCTGCGCCTCGACGCCGAAGCCCGTGGCAGCGCCCAGCGGCTGCTCGCACAGGAGCGGGCGGCGCGCGTGGCCGAGGCGGAGACGGCGGCGCTCGCGGAGCGGGCCCGCATAGCACGGGAGATCCACGACGTTCTGGCGCACAGCCTCTCGGCCCAGCTCGTGCACCTGGAGGCGGCCCGGCTTCTGATCGAGCGCGAAGCGGAGCGGGAGCAGGTTCTGGAACGAGTGGTCGCGGCACGGCAGATGGCGCGGAGCGGACTTGCCGAGACACGGCAGGCGCTCTCCGCCCTGCGGGGCGAACTGACCCCGCTGGAGGACTTCCTGAACCACCTGGTGGGTACGGCCGACGGTGCCGAGATCACCATCACGGGTGAACGCAGGGTGTTGCCGGCCGAGGCTTCGCAGACCGTGCGCAGAGCCGCCCAGGAGGCCCTGACGAATGCCCGTAAGCATGCCCCCGGCGCCAAAGTACGCCTGTGCCTCGACTACCGCCCGCATGAAGTGACCCTGGACGTGCGCGACTCGGGCGGTCCGCCGGGCGATCTGACGGGCACGGGAGCCGGGTACGGTCTGCTGGGCATGCGGGAGCGGGCCGAGTTGCTGGGCGGTTCGCTCGAAGCGGGGCCGGGCGTGGAAGGGTTCGTGGTGACGTTGAAGGTGCCGGTATGACGGAGGAGTCCGAGCGGAAGCCCGCTCGGGTGGTGGTCGCGGACGACCAGACCGTGGTGCGGGAGGGCATCGTGATGCTGCTCGGCCTGCTGCCAGGTATCGAGGTGGTCGGTGCCGCGGGAGACGGGGACGAGGCGGTGCGAGTGGTCGCCGAAGTCGCCCCGGACGTGGTGCTGATGGACCTGCGCATGCCCCGCTGCGACGGAGTGGAGGCGACCCGGAGGATCCGTGCAGAGCATCCCGGGACCCAGGTCGTGGTGCTCACGACGTATGCCGACGACGAGTCGTTGTTCCCGGCGCTGGCGGCTGGAGCGCGCGGTTACCTCACGAAGGACGCGGGTGGGGACGAGATCGTGCGGGCCGTGCACAGCGTGCTGTCGGGAGAAGCGGGGCTCGCGCCGAGCATCCAGAGGCGGCTGCTCGAGCGACTGACGGAGGGTGAGACGAGACCGGCGGCGCCCCCGGAGGTGCCGGACGGGCTCACCGCGCGGGAGACGGAGGTGCTGCTGCTCATCGCCGACGGGCTCAGCAACAAGGAGATCGCCCGCAGACTGCACGTCTCCACCGCGACCGTGAAGACCCACATCAACAACCTCTTCACCAAGACAGGACTCAAGGACCGTGCACAGGCGGTGCGTTACGCCTATGGAAAGGGTCTGGTGCGGCCGCCGGCGGGTTGAGTCACCTGATGGGGTGAAGAGCGGCGGGAAGAAGAGTCGGGGATGGTCCCGTTCTGTCCATCCTTGGGCATGCAGCAGAGCAAGGGCCGTCCCCGCACAGCCGGGGCCGGTCAGGAGAGTACGGCCGAGCGACTCGGCGGTCATGCCCAGGAGCCGACCGAGGACGCCGGACACCTGAGGTACGACGATCCCTGGTACGACGCACTCGCCTCCGGCTGGGGGGAGTCGGCCGGTGCCGGGGAGCCAGCACCGGCGGTTATTCCGGCGGCGCGCCGGGAGGCCGAGAGCGGGGGCGCGGCGGCCGATGCGTATGTCGAGGTGCAGAGGAGCGTGGCCTTTCAGGAGGTGCGGCGGAGGTACCGGCGGTTCGTGGTACCGGCCTTCGTGGCCTTCTTCGCCTGGTACGTGGTTTACGTCGTGACCGCCACGACCGCGCCGGGGCTGATGGCGCGTCCCGTGGCGGGAGCGGTGAACGTGGGGATGGCGGCGGGGCTCGGGCAGTTCGCGACCACGTTCCTGCTCACCTGGGCGTACGCGCGGCACGCGCGGTTGCGCAGGGACCGGGCGGCGCTCGAACTGCGCTGGGACACACAGGAGCTGGCGCGCGGCGTGAACGGCGGTGCCTCATGACCGGCGAACACCAGGCGCTGGCGCTGCTGCTGTTCAGCGCGTTCGTCGCGGTCACACTGGGGATCACGACCTGGGTGAGCAGCAACCGACGCGGATCGGCGGAGGAGTTCTACGCGGGCGGACGGCTCTTCTCGCCCATGGAGAATGGTTTTGCCATCGCGGGCGACTACATGTCGGCCGCGTCCTTCCTCGGAGTCACCGGGCTCATCGCGCTGTTCGGTTACGACGGACTGCTGTATGTCGTCGGTTTTCTCGTGGCCTGGCTGGTGGTGCTGTTCCTGGTGGCCGAACTGGTGCGCAACTGCGGCCGGTTCACGATGGCGGACGTCGTGGCGGCGCGGATGCGGGAGCGGCCGGTACGGATCGCGGCGGGGACCTCATCGGTCACCGTGTCCGTGCTGTACCTGGTGGCGCAGATGGTCGGCGCGGGCAGCCTGGTGGCGCTGCTGCTCGGAGGCACGAGCGAGGCGGCGCGGGACTGGACCGTGATCGGTGTCGGCGCGCTCATGGTGGTCTACGTGTCGCTGGGCGGGATGCGGGCGACGACATGGATCCAGATCGTCAAGGCGTTCCTGCTGCTCAGCGGCACCGTCGTGCTGACGGCGCTCGTGCTGGTGCGCTTCCACGGCGATCTGGACCGGCTCCTGCTCACGGCGGCCGAGCGCAGTGGTCACGGGGAGGCCTTCCTGGCGCCCGGGCTGAAGTACGGCGGGGACTGGACGGCCCGCTTCGACTTCATCAGCCTGGGACTGGCCCTGGTGCTGGGCACGGCCGGGCTGCCGCACATCCTGTCCCGCTTCTACACCGTGCCCACCGCCCGCGCCGCACGTCGCTCGGTCGTCTGGGCCGTCGGACTCATCGGCGGTTTCTACCTCATGACGATCGTGCTCGGATTCGGCGCGGCCGCCATCCTCGGCCCGGAGGCGGTACGCGGGTCGAACGCGGCCGGGAACACGGCGGTTCCGCTGCTGGCGCTCGATCTGGGCGGCGGTGCCGGTTCCACCGGGGGCACGGTTCTCTTCGCGATCGTCGCCGCCGTCGCCTTCGCCACCATCCTCGCCGTGGTCGCCGGGATCACGCTCGCCTCCTCGGCTTCCGTCGCCCACGACCTGTACGCGTCCCTGCGGCGCCGGGGCGGCAAGCCTCGCAGCGAGGTGGCCGTGGCCCGCGTCGCGGCCGTCGGGGTCGGAGTGGTGGCGATCGCCCTCGGTCTGCTGGCGCGGGATCTCAACGTGGCGTTTTTGGTGGGCCTCGCCTTCGCCGTCGCCGCGTCGGCGAACCTGCCGGTGCTGCTGTACTCCTTGTTCTGGCGGAACTTCACCACCCGTGGCGCGGTGTGGGCCGTCTACGGCGGTCTGGTGCCGGCCGTGGTGCTCGTGGTGCTCTCCCCGGTGGTCTCGGGAAGCCCGGAGTCGCTGTTCCCGGGCGTCGACCTCCAGTACTTTCCGCTGCAGAACCCGGGCATCGTCTCGATCCCGCTGGGCTTCCTCGCCGGCTGGCTGGGCACGGTCACCTCGGCGGAGGTCCCGGACGAGGCCAGGCACGCGGAGACCGAGGTGCGGTCGCTCACCGGGGCGGGGGCGGCGTAGGGCTCCCGTCTCCTAGCCGCGGGTCGCCCACACGTAGCGGTGTTCCGGGCGGCCCGCGTCGCCGTACTTGAGGGTCAGCCTGGCCCGGCCCGTGCGCTCCAGCAGCTTCAGGTAGCGCTGGGCGGTCTGGCGGCTCACCCCGGTCCGCTCGGCGATCTCCTGGGCGGACAGAGGCCCGTCGGCGTGCATCAGGGCCTGGCGGACGAGTTCCGCGGTGGTGGGGGAGTGGCCTTTGGGCAGGTCGGGTTCCGACGGTGTCGAGAGAGCCCCGAAAATGCGGTCCACCTCAGCCTGCTCCGCCTCCCCGCCGCCGTCGAGGGTGCGGCGCAGCTCCGCGTAGGCCTCCAGCTTGGCGCGCAGGCCGGCGAAGGCGAACGGCTTGACCAGGTACTGCAGCGCGCCCTGTCGCATGGCCGCCTGCACGGTCGACACGTCCCGGGCCGCCGTCACCATGATCACGTCGGCCTGGTGGCCGCGCCGCCGCATCTCCTGGACGACCGCGAGCCCCGTCTCGTCGGGGAGGTAGTGGTCCATGAGCACCAGGTCCAGCCGGGGCAGCGTCTCCAGCCGGCGCAGCGCCTCCGCGGCGCTGTGGGCCTCGCCGACGACATGGAAGCCCGGCACCTTCTCGACGTAGGCGGCGTTCACCCGCGCGACCCTGGTGTCGTCATCCACGACCAGGACCTCGATCATCACGACTCCTTCTTGGCGGTCTGCGGCGCTGACAACGCTGCCGGCGCCGGCTCCTGGCCGGGGCCGGCCAGCGCCTCGGGCAGGACGACGGTGAACTCCGCGCCCCCGCCGTGCGCCTCGCCGACGGTCGCGCTGCCCCCCTGCCGCTCGGCGAACCTGCGCACCAGGGAGAGCCCGATGCCCCGCTCACGGTGCGCCGGCGGCGTTTTCGTGGACCACCCCTCGGTGAAGATCAACTCCCGGTGTTCCGACGGGATGCCCGGCCCCGTGTCGCGCACCCTGAGGATCGCCGTACGCCCCTCGGCGCGCAGTTCGACCTCCACGCGCGCGTGCGGCTTGCCGGCGACCGCGTCGAGGGCATTGTCCACCAGGTTGCCGACGACGGTGACGAGCCCCCTGGAATCGATCAGCCGGTCGGGCAGCCGGGTCCGGTCCGACACCCACAGCGCGACACCGCGCTCGGCCGCGACGGTCGCCTTGCCGACCAGCAGGGCGGCGAGCAGCGGGTCCTCGATGCGTTCGGTGACCTGTTCGGCGGTGGCCCGGTGGTCACCGACGACCTCGCCCACGAACTCGACGGCGTCGTCGTACATCTCCAGCTCGAGCAGCCCCAGCAGCGTATGCATCCGGTTGGCGTGTTCGTGGTCCTGGGCGCGGAGTGCGTCGATCAGGCCGCGGGTGGAGTCGAGCTCGCGGCCCAGCTGCTCCAGCTCGGTACGGTCGCGCAGCGTGGCCACGGCGCCGCCGTCGTCGGTGGGCATGCGGTTGGCGACCAGCACCCGCTGACCGCGGACGGTGAGCAGGTCCGTACCGGTCACCCGCCCGGCCAGCACGTCGGCCGTGCGGCCCGTGCCGAGCGCCTCGTCGGGGGAACGGCCCACTGCCGTGTCCCCGATACTCAGCAGGCGCTGCGCCTCGTCGTTGAGGAGGCGGATGCGGCCGGTGCGGTCCAGGGCGACGACGCCCTCCCGGATGCCGTGCAGCATCGCCTCGCGTTCCGACAGCAGCGCAGCGATGTCCGAGAAGGCCAGGTCCCTGGTCTGCCGGTGGACCCGCCGGGAGATGACCCACGCGGCCAGCGCGCCGACGGCCAGCGCGCCTCCGGCGTACGCGAACAGTCCCGGGATCGCGTGGATCAGCCGGGCCCGGACGTTGTCGTAGGCGATGCCCACCGAGACGGCGCCGACGACCTTGCCGTCGCTGTCGCGCAGGGGCACCTTGCCGCGGGCGGAGCGGCCGAGGGTGCCGCTGTCGATCTCCATGATCTCCTTGCCGGCCAGTGCCCGGCCGGGATCGGTGGAGACGATGCCGCCGATCTGCTTCCGGTCGGGGTGCGACCAGCGCACGCCCCGCCAGTCCATCACCACGATGTACTCGGCCTGGGTGGCCTTCCGGATCCGCTCGGCCTCCCGCTGCACCGGACCGTCCGGGGAGGGCGGGGTGTCCCTCAGGTCCCGCACGAGTTCGGGCTGCTGCGCGGTCGTCTGCGCGATCGCGAGCGCCCGGCGCATCGCCTGGTCGTCCAGCTGGTCACCGAGAGGGGCGAGGAACAGCCCGGTCGCGAGGACCGCGACTCCCGCGGCGATGGCCACCTGCATCAGCAGCACCTGCGAGAACACCCGCCGGGGCAGGCCGAGACGCAGGCGGCGTGCGGGGGGAGTGGGGCTCATACCCAAGAAGGTACGTGGGCGTGCCCACCTGCCGTAACGGGTGTGGCGTGGATCTCTTGATCAATGCTTGAGAGGGCGCCCGGCGGCCCGGTCAGCTCGCGAGGGCCGTGGTCACCCTGACCTCGCGGACCGCCACCACGTCCATGCGCGCGGGCGACCCCAGGACCGAGGCCCCGCAGCTCTCCGGACGGGACGGCAGGCCCGCTGACTGGGCCACGTCGACCTGCCAGCGGCGTCCGTCGCTGTGGGCGACGGTCACCTCCCAGCGCGGGGCCGCGCCGGCCGTCCGTACGACGCTCAGTGCCTCCGCGGCGTCTTCGCCGGTCCTGGTGCGTACGGCGAGCTCGGCGGCCTGACCGGGCCGTTCCCAGGCCGAGCTCCCGCGGCACCCCTCCAGGACGATCCGCCCCTCCCGTGCGCCGTGCAGGACTTCCTTGAGGGTGTGGGCCTCGGCCCGGCCGTACGCGTATCCGTACGGCAGTACCAGCACCGTCGGGGAGAAGCGGTGACCACCCAGATGGGTGACCTCCCAGACGCCGCCGACCCCGGAGGTGGCGAGTTCGGCCGCGAGGGGCCGGCCGAGGAGGGCGCAGCAGCGGTCCCGTTTGCCGTTGGTGCAGACGAGGGCGAGCGGATCACCGTCGTGGGGCCGGCCGCCGAGCACCGTGTCGAAGGTGCGGTGGTCGCCGCGGCCGAGCGCGGCGAAGTCGAGGTCGAGCAGCCGCCCGGCGTCCGAGGTCGTGGCGGCGCGCAGCCACACGTTGCCCGGGACGGTGTGGGCCACGTACACCCGGCGCATGGCGGGCATCCGGCGGTCCGCGTGGCGCCCGGGGCGGCGGATGAGCACGATCCGCACACCCGTGTCCTTCGCGGCGGCCTCCAGGGCACGCCCCAGGGCGGGGTCCAGGTGGCTCGAGGTGAGCGCCTTGGCACCCCAGGGGCCGGGCTGTTCCAGCAACAGCCAGGTCCTCGCGATGGCCGCGGTTCCCGAGACGGGCTCGTCGAAGTCCCGGGAGACGCTTGAGCACGTACTCACAGAGGTGAGCCTAACCTGAGTTGGTTCAACGCGGTCTCCGGGCCCCGCTCGTGCTACTCCGGAAGGGCCTGAGGGGGCTTCGGGCCCGCGTAGAGCCCGCTCGGGCGCATGCGCATCGGGCGTTCGCCGTACTCCTCCAGGGCATGGGCGATCCAGCCCGCCGTACGGGCCACGGCGAAGATCGTCTCGCCCGCGGTCGAGGGCATGCCGCAGGAGGTGGTGAGCACCGCGAGGGCCAGGTCGACGTTGGCGTGCAGCGGGGCGTGGCGGGCGGTGGTCTCGACGATGTCGCGGGCCGCGAGGAGGGCCGGCTCCGCGCGGGGGATCCGCTCCAGCAGGGCGAACAGGGCACGCGCGCGTGGGTCCTCGCCCGGGTAGAGCCGGTGGCCGAGCCCTGGGACACGGCGGCCGGCCCGCAGCTCGTCCGCGATCACGGGCGCGGCGTCACCCTGGTCGAGCACATCGCGGAGCAGCCGGTGGGCGTGCCCGCTGGCGGCGCCGTGCAGCGGGCCCTCGATCACGCCGAGCCCGGCGGAGACCGCCGCGTAGGCGTGCGCCCGGGCCGACGCGGCGACGCGCACCGCGAGCGTGGAGGCGGCCAGGTCGTGGTCGACGAGGAGGGCGAGGGCGGTGTCCAGGGCGCGCAGCGACGCCTCGTCGGGGTCCCGGCCGGTCAGCCGGGTCCACAGGCGGTGTGCCAGGGGGCCTTCGTCGCGACGGTCGCGCCCGGCCGGAGGCAGGGCGGCGACGAGGGTCGGGATGAGGGTGCGGGCCGTGCCGAGCACGGCGTCCTCGGACAGGTCGAAGCGCAGTGGGTCGGCGGTCGCGGCGGCGATGGTCGCGACCCGCAACAGGTCGGTCGGCGCAGCGTGTCCTGGCAGCGCTTCGACGGCTCTGCGGGCGACGGCGACGGACCCGGCGGGCGCGGTGAACGTGCTGCCCGGGCGCAGCCGGCCGGTCCACAGCCACTCGGCGACCTCCTCGTAGGTGTGCCGTGCGGCCAGGTCGGCCGCGTCGACACCGCGGAAGTAGTAGTGGTCGCTCTCGATGAGCGTGAGGCGTGTCCGGACGGACAGCTCGCCCCCGGAACCGGAACCGGAACCGGAACCGGAACCCCCTGCGCCGTCCCGCCTGTTGCGCCGGGCGAGCGCCTCGACCTCCGCGGCGTCGAACGTGCTGCCCCGTCCGCCGGTCACCCGCCGGCTGCTGAGCTGACCGCGGCTCACGTACGCGTACACGGTCTCGGGCTTCACGCCGAGCAGCTCCGCGGCCTGTTTGGTGCTCAACCGCCGTTCCGCGTCGAGAGGAGCGGGTTCTTGATCGCGCATGGGGGTCACCGTATCCGCCTGGCGGAGCATTGACTGATGTATTGATTCAATCAATATTGACAGGCCTTAAGTCAACCATGGACAGTCGAATCAAGTCCAGGGAGGCAGACATGTCCGTCAACAGTTCCGCAGCCGCACTCGTCGACGCACCACGGGGACTCGCCGGTGTCGTCGTCACCGACACCCGGATCGGTGACGTCCGTGGTCTCGAGGGCTTCTACCACTACCGCCAGTACTCCGCCGTCGACCTCGCGCGGACCCGCGCCTTCGAGGACGTCTGGCACCTGCTCGTGCACGGCGAGCTCCCGGACGCCGGGCGGAGCGCCGCCTTCACCGCCGAGACCGCCGCGCTGCGGAAGTTGCCCGGCGAGGTGCGAGCGGCGCTGCCGGCCGTCGCGGCGGCCGGAGGCCGCTCCGGACCGCTCGCCGGGATGCGTACGGCGCTCTCGCTGCTGGGCGCGGCGAAGGGCTTCCGTCCCGTGTACGACATCGATGCCGAGCAGCGCCGGCAGGACGCCCTCGAGGCGACCGCGGCCGTGCCCACACTGCTCACCGCGCTGTACCGGCTGGGGAAAGGGCTCGAGCCGGTCGAGCCGCGCGAGGACCTGTCGTACGCGGCGAACTACCTCTACATGCTGACCGGTTCGGTACCGTCCGAGCGGCACGCACGGGCGGTCGAGCAGTACCTGATCTCAACCATTGATCACGGATTCAATGCGTCAACCTTCGCGGCTCGGGTCATCGCATCGACGGGTGCGGACGTGGCGGCGTGCCTGGCCGGTGCCGTGGCGGCGCTGTCGGGGCCGCTCCACGGAGGCGCGCCCAGCCGTGCGCTCGACACGCTGGACGCGATCGGCACCCCGGACCGTATCGACTCCTGGGTGCGTCAGCGGGTGCTCGCCGGTGAGCGCATCATGGGCTTCGGGCACGCGATCTACCGCACCGAGGACCCGCGGTCCCGGATGCTGCGCGAGGTCGCCCAGGGGTTCGGCGGTCCGCGGGTCGACTTCGCCGTCGAGGTCGAGCGGCACGTCGAGGCGATCCTGGCGGAGCTGAAGCCGGGCCGTGAGCTCCACACCAACGTCGAGTACTACGCGGGCCTCGTCATGGAACTCTGCGGCCTGCCCCGCGAGATGTTCACGCCGACGTTCGCCGCCGCCCGTGTGGTGGGCTGGAGCGCCAACATCCTGGAGCAGGCGGAGGACACGAAGATCATCAGGCCGGTGGCACGCTACGTCGGACCGGAGGCACCGGCGCCCGTCCCGCGCCCCTGAGCCTTGCGTCGGCCGGCGTGATCCTCCCGGCTCGTATCCTGAGCGGCATCCCGTTTTCGTACGTGTGCCGAGGCCGCGAGCCGGTGCACGCTCCGGTATGAGAGAGGTCGCACGGTGAGTCAGCCGAGCCCGGAACCGCAGCAGATCCCGGTCGTCGTCCTGGCCGGATTCCTCGGCTCGGGGAAGACGACCCTGCTCAATCACCTGCTCCACCGCAGCGGCGGCAGCCGTATCGGCGCCATCGTCAACGACTTCGGGGCCATCGAGATCGACGCGATGGCCGTGGCCGGGGCACTCGGCGACTCCACGGTCTCGCTCGGCAACGGATGCCTGTGCTGTGCCGTCGACGCGAGTGAGCTGGACGAGTACCTGGAGCGGCTCGCGGAGCCCTCCCTCGGCATCGACGTCATCGTCATCGAGGCGAGCGGGCTGGCCGAGCCGCAGGAGCTGGTGCGGATGGTGCTGGCCAGCGAGCACCCGGGGATCGTCTACGGCGGGCTCGTCGAGGTCGTGGACGCCGCCGAGTTCGACGACACCCGGTCCCGGCACCCCGAGATCGACCGGCATCTCGCCCTGGCCGACCTCGCCGTGGTCAACAAGATCGACCGGGCGGCGGACGGCGACCGGGTACTCGGGCTGGTCCGGTCCCTCGTCGATCGCGCCGCCGTCGTCCCGGCCACCTACGGCCGGATCGACCCCGAGTTCCTCTTCGACTGCCGGCCGAGCGAGGAACGCATCGGGCAGCTGTCCTTCGACGACCTGCACGACCACGACCGGGACGGCCATGAGGACCACACCCGGCACCTGCACACCGCCTACGACAGCCTGTCGTTCGTCTCCCGGGAGCCCCTCGACCCACGCCGGCTGATGGAGTTCCTCGACAGCCGGCCCGAGGGGCTGTACCGGATCAAGGGTTACGTCGGCTTCGGACCGTACGACGTCCAGAACCGGTACGCCGTCCATGCCGTCGGGCGGTTCCTGCGCTTCTACCCGGAGCCCTGGCCGGCCGGCGCGGAACGCCTCACCCAGCTGGTCCTCATCGGCTCCGGGATCGACGCGCCCGCACTCGACAAGGAACTCGACGCGTGCCGGAGCGACGCCCCGCACGCCGACGAGCACGGCATGTGGGGCGTCCTGCGGTACGTACGCGATCCCGAGGAGGACCGCGCGGAGCCGGCCTAGACCGGCCCCGCCACCACCGCCACCGTCTTCGCCAGGGACACCCCCGAGCCGTCGCGGCGCGGGTCCATCTCCGGAAGTTCGGCCGGCGTGCCGTTCTTCTGCGCGGCGAGCGCCGGGGCGGGGCCCGCCCACGCCAGGGACAGGCAGTCCTCGCCCTTCAGGAACCGCTGGCAGCGGACACCGCCGGTGGCGCGGCCCTTGCGCGGGTACTGGTCGAACGGGGTCAGCTTGGCCGTGGTCTGGACGGAGTCGTCCAGGGTGCCGCGCGACCCCGCGACGGTGAAGACGACGGCATCCGCGGCCGGGTCCACCGCCGTGAAGGAGATGACCTTGACGCCCTCGGCGAGCTTGATGCCCGCCACCCCGCCCGCCGGACGGCCCTGCGGACGCACCACCGAGGCCTGGTAGCGCAGCAACTGGGCGTCGTCGGTGATGAAGACCAGGTCCTCGTCCCCCGTGCGCAGCTCGACCGCGCCGACGATCCGGTCGCCCTCCTTGAGGGTGATCACCTCCAGCTCCTCCTTGTTGGCCGGGTAGTCCGGCACCACGCGCTTGACCACGCCCTGTTCCGTGCCGATCGCCAGACCCGGCGACGACTCGTCGAGGGTGGTCAGGCAGACCACCGTCTCGTCGTCCTCCAGGGAGACGAACTCCGCCAGCGGGGCGCCCCCCGCGAGGTTCGGCGTCGGCATCGACTCCGGGAGCTGCGGCAGGTCGATCACGTCCAGCCGCAGCAGCCGGCCCGTCGAGGTGACCGCGCCGACCTCGCCCCGGGCGGTGGCCGGCACCGCCGAGACGATCACGTCGTGCTTGACGCGCTTGGCGCCGGCGTCCTCCGCGAACGGTTCGCCGTTCGCCGTGCGGGCCAGCAGACCCGTCGAGGAGAGCAGCACCCGGCACGGGTCGTCGGCCACCTGGAGCGGCACGGTGGCGACGGGGGCGCCGCCCGACTCCAGCAGGTCCGTACGCCGGTCGGTGCCGAACTTCTTGGCGACGGCGGCCAGTTCCGAGGAGACCAGCTTGCGCAGTTCCGCGTCCGACTCGAGGATCCGGGTCAGCTCCTCGATCTCCGCGGTGAGCCGGTCCTTCTCCGTCTCCAGCTCGATGCGGTCGTACTTGGTGAGACGGCGCAGCGGCGTGTCGAGGATGTACTGCGTCTGGACGTCGCTCAGCGAGAACTGCTCCATCAGGCGCTGCTTCGCCTGCGCGGAGTTCTCACTGGAGCGGATGAGACGGATGACCTCGTCGATGTCCAGCAGGGCCGTCAGCAGACCCTCGACCAGGTGCAGCCGGTCGCGCTTCTTGCCGCGGCGGAACTCCGAACGCCGCCGCACGACGGTGAAGCGGTGGTCGAGATAGACCTCCAGCAGCTCCTTCAGGCCCAGCGTGAGCGGCTGGCCGTCGACCAGCGCCACGTTGTTGATGCCGAAGGACTCCTCCATCGCCGTCAGCTTGTACAGCTGCTCCAGGACCGCCTCCGGCACGAAGCCGTTCTTGATCTCGATGACCAGGCGCAGGCCGTGCGCCCGGTCGGTGAGGTCCTTGACGTCGGCGATGCCCTGGATCTTCTTCGAACCGACCAGGTCCTTGATCTTGGCGATCACCTTCTCCGGGCCGACCGCGAAGGGCAGCTCGGTGACCACGAGGCCCTTGCGCCGGGCCGTCACGGGCTCCACGGACACCGTGGCGCGCATCTTGAATGTGCCACGGCCCGTCTCGTATGCGTCCCGGATGCCGGACAGGCCGACGATGCGGCCGCCGGTGGGCAGATCGGGGCCCGGGACGTGCTTCATCAGGGCGTCGAGATCCGCGTTCGGGTGCCTGATCAGGTGACGGGCGGCGGCGATGACCTCGCGCAGGTTGTGCGGCGGCATGTTCGTGGCCATACCGACCGCGATGCCCGAGGCGCCGTTGACCAGGAGGTTCGGGAAGGCGGCGGGCAGCGCCACCGGTTCCTGCTCCTGACCGTCGTAGTTCGGGTTGAAGTCGACGGTGTCCTCGTCGATCGAGTCCGTCATCAGGCTCGTCGCCTCGGCCATGCGGCACTCGGTGTACCGCATGGCGGCCGGTGGGTCGTCGTTGCCCAGCGAGCCGAAGTTGCCGTGCCCGTCCACCAGCGGGACGCGCATCGAGAAGGGCTGGGCCATGCGCACCAGGGCGTCGTAGATCGACGCGTCGCCGTGCGGGTGCAGCTTGCCCATGACCTCGCCGACGACACGGGCGCACTTGACGTACCCCCGCTCGGGGCGCAGGCCCATCTCGCTCATCTGGTAGACGATGCGGCGGTGCACGGGCTTGAGACCGTCGCGGGCGTCCGGCAGGGCGCGGGAGTAGATGACCGAGTACGCGTACTCGAGGAAGGAGCCCTGCATCTCGTCGACGACGTCGATGTCGAGGATCCGCTCCTCGTACGAGTCGTCGGGCGGCGGGGTCTTCGTGCTGCGGCGGGCCATCGCTGCCGGCTCCTTGCCTCTGCGATCCGGATCTGACGCCGACCATTGTGGACCGCCGCACTGACAACCGGGACCAGGACCCGGTCTCTGACGCCCGTCGCGCCGTCCGGCCGGGCACGGCGGGTCACGCCGTCTCGCTCTGCGCGTACGCCCCCCCGGGAACTTCACCGGCGCTTCGCGCGCTTGCATACAGTGGCAGGACCGGCAGAAATCCGCGGTTGTGAAGACCGCTCCGCGATCGAAGGGACGTACATGCCCATGGGTCACACGGCCACAGCCCAGGCAGGCTCCGGGGGCCTGACAGCGACCGAGCACCGCCTGGCCAACGGCCTGCGCGTGGTGCTCTCCGAGGACCACCTGACCCCGGTCGCGGCGGTGTGCCTCTGGTACGACGTCGGTTCGCGCCACGAAGTCAAGGGGCGTACCGGCCTGGCTCACCTTTTCGAGCACTTGATGTTCCAGGGTTCCGCCCAGGTGAAGGGCAACGGCCATTTCGAGCTCGTCCAGGGCGCGGGCGGTTCGCTGAACGGCACCACCAGCTTCGAGCGGACCAACTACTTCGAGACCATGCCCGCCCACCAGCTGGAGCTCGCCCTCTGGCTGGAGGCCGACCGCATGGGCTCCCTGCTGACCGCCCTCGACGACGAGTCGATGGAGAACCAGCGCGACGTCGTCAAGAACGAGCGCCGTCAGCGCTACGACAACGTGCCGTACGGCACCGCTTTCGAGAAGCTGACCGCCCTCGCCTACCCGGAGGGCCACCCGTACCACCACACCCCGATCGGCTCGATGGCCGACCTGGACGCGGCGACCCTGGAGGACGCGCGCGCGTTCTTCCGCACCTACTACGCGCCGAACAACGCCGTGCTCTCCGTGGTCGGCGACATCGACCCGGAGCAGACCCTGGCCTGGATCGAGAAGTACTTCGGTTCCATCCCGGGCCACGACGGCAAGCACCCGCCCCGGGACGGCTCGCTGCCGGAGACCATCGGCGAGCAGCTGCGCGAGGTCGTCGAGGAGGAGGTCCCGGCGCGCGCCCTGATGGCCGCCTACCGGCTGCCGCACGACGGCACGCGCGCGTGCGACGCGGCCGACCTGGCCCTCACGGTCCTCGGCGGCGGCGAGTCCTCCCGCCTGTACAACCGTCTCGTGCGGCGGGACCGTACGGCGGTGGCGGCCGGCTTCGGCCTGCTGCGGCTCGCCGGGGCGCCCTCCCTCGGGTGGCTGGACGTGAAGACGTCCGGTGACGTCGAGGTGCCGGTGATCGAGACCGCCATCGACGAGGAGCTCGCCCGGTTCGCCGAGGAGGGCCCGACGGCCGAGGAGATGGAGCGGGCCCAGGCCCAGTTGGAGCGCGAGTGGCTGGACCGGCTCGGCACCGTCGCCGGCCGCGCCGACGAACTGTGCCGGTACGCCGTGCTGTTCGGCGACCCGCAGCTCGCCCTGACCGCCGTGCAGCGCGTGCTGGAGGTGACGGCCGAGGAGGTCCAGGAGGTGGCCAAGGCCCGCCTGCGGCCCGACAACCGCGCGGTGCTCGTCTACGAGCCCGTCGCCGACGAGGCCGGCGACGCGGAGGCCGCCGAGGACGCCGGCACCACCGAGGACACCGCAGCCGCGGCCACCAACGAGAACGAGGAGGCGGCCAAGTGACCGAGCTCGCCACGATGGACTTCCACCCCCAGCCGCGGGAGGGCGAGGCCCGGCCGTGGGCCTTCCCCGCCCCCGAGCGCGGCACGCTCGCCAACGGCCTGACGGTGCTGCGCTGCCACCGCCCCGGCCAGCAGGTCGTCGCCGTGGAGGTGCTGCTGGACGCGCCCCTGGACGCGGAACCGGCCGGCCTCGACGGTGTGGCCACGATCATGGCGCGGGCCTTCTCCGAGGGCACCGACAAGCACTCCGCCGAGGAGTTCGCCGCCGAGCTGGAGCGCGCCGGTGCCACCCTCGACGCGCACGCCGACCACCCCGGTGTCCGGCTCAGCCTGGAGGTGCCGGCCTCCCGGCTCGCCAAGGGACTCGCCCTGGTCGCCGACGCCCTCAGGGCGCCCGCGTTCGCGGACAGCGAGGTCGAGCGGCTGGTCCGCAACCGCCTCGACGAGATCCCGCACGAGCTGGCCAACCCCTCCCGCCGCGCCGCCAAGGAGCTCTCCAAGGAGCTGTTCCCGGCCGGTTCGCGCATGTCGCGGCCCCGGCAGGGCACCGAGGAGACGGTCGCCGCGATCGACTCCGCGGCGGTCCGCGCCTTCTACGAGAAGCACGTCCGCCCCGCCACGGCCACCGCCGTGGTCGTCGGTGACCTCACCGGCATCGACCTCGACGCCCTGCTCGGCGACACGCTGGGCTCCTGGACCGGCTCCTCGGCGGAGCCGCGCCCGGTGCCGCCGGTGACCGCCGACGACACGGGCCGGGTCGTCATCGTGGACCGTCCGGGCGCCGTCCAGACCCAGCTGCTGATCGGCCGGATCGGCTCGGACCGGCACGACCGCGTGTGGCCCGCCCAGGTGCTCGGCACGTACTGCCTCGGCGGCACCCTCACCTCCCGTCTGGACCGTGTCCTGCGCGAGGAGAAGGGCTACACCTACGGCGTGCGGGCGTTCGCCCAGGTCCTCAGGTCCGCCCCGGACGGGACGGGTGCGGCGATGCTCGCCATCAGCGGCTCCGTGGACACGCCCAACACCGGGCCCGCCCTGGAGGACCTCTGGACGGTGCTGCGCACCCTCGCCGCCGAGGGGCTGACCGACGCCGAGCGGGACGTCGCCGTGCAGAACCTGGTCGGCGTGGCGCCGCTGAAGTACGAGACGGCGGCGGCCGTCGCGAGCACGCTGGCGGACCAGGTCGAGCAGCACCTGCCCGACGACTACCAGGCCGCGCTGTACCGGCAGCTCGCCGCGACCGGCACCGTGGAGGCCACCGCGGCGGCCGTCAGCGCATTCCCGGTGGACCGTCTGGTGACCGTCCTCGTGGGTGACGCGGCGCAGATCAAGGGCCCTGTGGAGGCCCTCGGCATCGGCGAAGTGACCGTCGTGGCCGCCGAGTAACGGCACCGCGCGCAGGGGCCCTGGTTGTCTTCAAAGGCACCAGGGCCCCTTTATGCCCGAATTGGTACGGGAGTTGCCCGTCTGCCCTGTGGGATGCGCTACAAAATCTTAGATCCGTTTGGGAATTGAAAGTGGTGCCGCTTAGCGTCGTCCGGGCTGTTCGTCAGGCAGTGCGCCGCACCCGCGGCACCGGACAGTCATCGCCGAGTCCCCGTACGGCGCGAGCCAGGGGAGCCGGGGACCCACCGCAGTCCCTGGGGTGAATCGGACGCCCGCGCGCACCGCGAGGGGGTCCGTAGGAGACCTTCCTGCTCCGAACCCGTCAGCTAACCCGGTAGGCGAGAGGGAAGGAAAGGATCAGCCACTTCATGGCGTTCACGCGCGCCACCGGGAAGCACCGGCGTCCCAGCAGGATCCAGCGCGGCACGGCCCGCGCGGCGGGAGTCGCGGCCCTCGCCACCACCGGCGTCATCGGCACCGTGGCCGCTCCGGCCTTCGCCGCCGAGCCCGCCGCCGAGCAGACCGGCCTCACCCCGGTCGTCACCCTCGGCGACACCGTGGCCCAGCAGATCGACGCCCAGGCCGCCGCCCAGAAGCAGGCCGCCGAAGAGGCCGCCGCCAAGAAGAAGGCCGAGGAGGCCGCGCGCGAGCGGGCCGCCGAAGCCGCCAAGAAGGCCAAGGAGGCGGCCGAGAAGGCCCGCGAGGCCAAGGAGCGCGCCGCCCGTGAGGCCGAGCGCAAGCGCCTCAACTCCTTCGTGCCCCCGATCTCCGGCTCGTACGTCTCCACCGGCTACAAGGCCAGCAGCGGCCTGTGGTCCTCCGGCAGCCACACCGGCATCGACTTCCACGCCGCCACCGGCACCTCCGTCCACGCCGTCGGCATGGGTGAGGTCGTCGAGGCCGGCTGGGGCGGCTCCTACGGCAACAACATCGTGATCAAGATGAACGACGGCACGTACACCCAGTACGGCCATCTGTCGTCCATCGGTGTCTCGGTCGGCCAGAAGGTCACCCCCGGCCAGCAGATCGGCCTGTCCGGCGCGACCGGCAACGTCACCGGCCCGCACCTGCACTTCGAGGCCCGGACGAGCCCCGAGTACGGCTCCGACATCGACCCCCTCGCCTACCTCCGCTCGCACGGCGTGAACGTCTAGGCGGCACACCGCTCCGCTTCCCGAAGCCCCGGCTCGCCGAGCCGGGGCTTTCGGCGTTTGTGACGTCCGCCTGTCCAAAAAATATCCATGGATTCCGGATAGCCGTCGGAAATTCCCGCTGATTGCAATAGAGTCACGGAACACACGTCACTCGTCGACGTTTCACGGGGATTAAGCGGAGGTCGGTCATGCGTATTCCCGCGCAGTCTGTGTGCACGGCCATCCGGGACGACATCGTCGCGGGTGTCCACGAGCGCGGCAGCCGGCTGACCGAGGAACTCCTCGCGCGCCGCTACGGCGTCTCGCGCGTGCCCGTCCGGGAGGCCCTGCGCACTTTGGAGGCCGAGGGCTTCGTGGTGACCCGACGGCACGCGGGGGCCTGTGTCGCCGAACCCAGCGAGCAGGAGGCCGCCGACCTGCTGGAGATGCGTACGCTGCTGGAGCCGCTCGGCGCCGCCCGTGCCGCCCAGCGCCGCACCGAGGCGCATCTGAAAGTCCTGCGCGGGCTGGTCCGGCTGGGCCAGGAGCGCGCCCGCCGGGGCAACAGCGACGACCTGCGCTCGCTGGGCGGCTGGTTCCACGAGACGCTCGCGCAGGCTTCCGGCAGCCCCGCCCTGACCTCGACGCTCACCCAGCTCCGCCACAAGATCGCCTGGATGTACGCGGTGGAGGCACCGGCCGGCCCCGTGGAGTCCTGGACCGAGCACGGCGCGATCGTCGACGCGGTGGCGCGCGGGGACAGCGAGCGCGCGCGGGCGGTCACGGCGCTGCACACCGAGCGTGCGACGGCCGCGCACCGCCTGCGATTCGGCTCCGCCGGGGAGCGTGCCGAGCGTGTGAGGAACTCGCAACATCCCGTAAACACGGCGAGCCCGCGGCATTAACACGGAAGCCGTATACAAAGAACGGGCATTTCTCGGGGGATTATTTGTGCTGCCCCAGGCAGGGAATTCGATAAAGGCGAAGGGCCCGCCCGATGAAATCGGACGGACCCTTCGGGGTGCGCCGGATCAGGCGCGAAAAATACTCAGACGGTCTCGGGCAGTTCCTCGAGACCCTCGGAGACCAGCTTCGCGAGCCGGTCCAGGGCGGCGTCGGCGCCCTCGGCGTCGGAGGCGAGGACGATCTCCTCGCCGCCCTGGGCACCGAGGCCGAGGACGGCCAGCATGGAGGCCGCGTTGACGGGGTTCCCGTCTGCCTTGGCGATCGTCACCGGGACGCCTGCGGCCGTGGCGGCTCGGACGAAGATGGAAGCGGGGCGGGCGTGGAGGCCCTCGGCCCAGCCGACGTTGACGCGGCGCTCAGCCATGTGTTGCTGCCCTTCGGTTTTCAGGGTTGTCTAGACCAGTTTCCCATATCGTGAAGCTGTGCCGGAGCGGCCCTGGGACCGCCCCGGGGTGCCGTCGGGTCGCGGCCTCGACCCGACTGACGCCCTCCACAGACTGCCTCGCGTCCACTGTCGGACGCTAGCCGTACTCTGGGGCCCATGCAGACCTCGCCGGACCGGCACGAGTATCCCGCCCACTGGGAAGCCGACGTGGTGCTGCGCGACGGTGGCACCGCGCGCATCCGGCCCATCACCGTCGATGACGCCGAGCGTCTGGTCAGCTTCTACGAGCAGGTCTCCGACGAGTCGAAGTACTACCGCTTCTTCGCGCCGTACCCTCGCCTGTCCGCCAAGGACGTCCACCGCTTCACGCACCACGACTTTGTGGACCGGGTGGGACTCGCGGCCACGGTCGGCGGCGAGTTCATCGCCACCGTACGCTACGACCGGATCGGTGCCGACGGAACACCCGCGTCCGCGCCGGCCGACGAGGCCGAGGTCGCCTTCCTGGTCCAGGACGCCCACCAGGGGCGCGGCGTCGCCTCCGCCCTCCTCGAACACATCGGCGCCGTCGCCCGGGAGCGCGGCATCCGCCGCTTCGCCGCCGAGGTGCTGCCCGCCAACACCAAGATGATCAAGGTGTTCACGGACGCCGGGTACACCCAGAAACGCAGCTTCGAGGACGGCGTCGTGCGGCTGGAGTTCGACCTCGAACCCACCGACCGCTCCCTCGCCGTGCAGTACGCGCGCGAACACCGCGCCGAGGCGCGCTCCGTGCAGCGGCTGCTCGCGCCCGGCTCGGTCGCCGTCATCGGCGCCGGGCGCACCCCGGGCGGCGTGGGCCGCAGCGTCCTCGACAACATCCGCGACGCCGGGTACCGCGGCCGCCTCCACGCCGTGAACAAGGCCCTGCCGGAAGGGCAGAAGGAGCTGGACGGAGTGCCCGCGTACCGCTCGGTGCGCGACATCGACGGCCCTGTCGACCTCGCGGTCGTCGCCGTACCGGCCGAGCACGTCCACGAGGTCGTGACCGAGTGCGGCGAACACGGCGTGCAGGGGCTCGTCGTGGTCTCCGCCGGGTACGCCGACAGCGGCACCGAGGGGCGCGAACGCCAGCGCGCCCTCGTGCGGCACGCGCGCACCTACGGCATGCGGATCATCGGGCCGAACGCCTTCGGCGTCATCAACACCTCCCCGCGGGTCCGGCTCAACGCCTCCCTCGCCCCCGAGACACCCCGCCCGGGCCGGATCGGCCTGTTCGCCCAGTCCGGCGCGATCGGCATCGCGCTGCTGTCCCGGCTGCACCGGCGCGGCGGCGGGGTCACGGGCGTGACCGGCGTCTCCACCTTCGTCTCCTCCGGCAACCGTGCCGACGTCTCCGGCAACGACCTCCTCCAGTACTGGTACGAGGACCCCGACACCGACGTCGTCCTCATGTACCTGGAGTCCATCGGCAACCCCCGCAAGTTCGCCCGGCTCGCCCGCCGGACGGCCGCGGCGAAACCGCTGGTCGTGGTCCAGGGCGCCCGGCACGGAGCCGCTCCCCAGGGGCACGCCGTGCGGACGACCCGGCTGCCGCACGCGATCGTCTCGGCGCTGCTGCGGCAGGCCGGCGTCATCCGGGTCGACACCATCACCGACCTGGTGGACGCGGGCCTGCTGCTCGCCCGCCAGCCCCTGCCCGACGGGCCCCGGGTGGCGATCCTCGGCAACTCCGAGTCGCTCGGCCTGCTCACGTACGACGCGTGCCTCGCCGAGGGGCTGCGGCCGCAGCCCCCGCTCGACCTGACCACGGCTGCCTCGGCGGCGGACTTCCACGCGGCCCTGTCACGGGCGCTGGCCGACGACTCCGCCGACGCCGTGGTCGTCACCGCCATACCGGCGGTGGGGGAGGGCTCGGTCGCGGACGCGGCCCTCGCCGAAGCACTGCGCTCGGCCGCGGCGGCGGCTCCGGCCAAGCCGGTCCTGGTCGTCCACGTGGAGCTCGGCGGCCTGGCCGAGGCCCTCTCGGCAGCGGCCAGCACGGCACCACAGACCGTGGCGGACAATCCGCCGCAGAACAGTCCCGACGCCCCCCGAGCCGCGTCCCACCCGGCGCCCGCCGAAGAACCCCCCGAGGGCACCCACCTCATCCCCGCCTACCCCGCCGCCGAACGCGCCGTCCGCGCCCTCGCCCAGGCCGTGACCTACGCGCAGTGGCGGCGCGACGCCGCGGACCCCGGCCGGGTGCCCGAGTACGAGGACATCGACGAGAAGGGCACCGCCACACTGATCGACGGGCTCCTCGCGCGCGGGAAGGGGTTCACACTCGGCACCGAAGAGACCTGCGACCTGCTCGGCCACTACGGCATCCACGTCCACCGAGCCCTGCCCGCCCCGACCCCCGACGCCGCCGCCGAGGCCGCGCGGGGCCTCGGCTACCCCGTGGCCCTCAAGGCCACCGCCCCGCACCTGCGCCACCGCGCCGACCTGGGAGGCGTACGCCTGGACCTGCTGGACGAGGACCAACTGCGCCGGGCCTACGCCGAGTTGACGGAGCAGTTCGGCGCGCCGGACGAACTGCGTCCGGTGGTGCAGCGGATGGCACCGCGCGGGGTGGACGTCGTCGTGCGGGCCGTGATCGACCCGGCGGCCGGAGCCGTGCTCTCCTTCGGGCTCGCCGGAGCCGCCTCCCAGCTGCTCGGGGACACGGCCCACCGGCTGATCCCGGTCACCGACAAGGAGGCGACCTCCCTGGTGCGGTCGATCCGCACGGCACCCCTGCTGTTCGGCTGGCGCGGCTCGGCACCGGCCGACACCCGCGCCCTGGAGGAACTGCTGCTGCGCGTGTCCCGGCTGGTCGACGACCATCCCGAGGTCGTCGCGGTCACCCTGGAGCCGGTCGTCGTCGCCTCGCACGGCCTGAGCGTCCTGGGCGCCTCCGTCCGCCTCGCACCACCGCCCGCCCGCGACGACCTCGGCCCGCGGACCCTCCCCGCGTACTGACAGGGGGCGAGCGGTCTCTCGCAGTCAGTGGTCCCCCGTAGGATGGGCGTCATGGCCAAGACCAGTACGACGACCCAGGGGCTGCGGGCGGCGATCGAGCGCAGCGGCTACTACCCGGCCCTCGTGGCCGAGGCGGTGGAGGCCGCCGTGGGCGGCGAGCCCATGCGGTCGTACCTGGTCCATCAGGAGACGACGTTCGACCAGAACGAGGTCCGGCGGCACGTGACGGTGCTCGTTCTCACGGACCACCGCTTCATCGTCAGCCACACCGACGAGCAGGCCGCCGACAGCACCTCCCCGACGCCCTACGCCACGACGTCGACGGAGTCCGTGAAGCTCGGCCGCATCTCGTCGATCGTGGTCAGCCGGGTGGTCGCCAACCCCGAGTCCTACAAGCCGGGCACCCTGCCCCGCGAGGTCGTCCTCACCATCGGCTGGGGCGCCGTCGCCCGGATCGACCTGGAGCCGGCCGCCTGCGGCGACCCCAACTGCGAGGCGGACCACGGCTACACCGGCAACTCGACGGCGGACGACCTCAGCCTGCGCGTCAGCGAGGCCGGGGACGGACCGGAGACCGTGCGCCAGGCCCTCGCCTTCGCGCAGTCCCTCTCCGAGGCGACCGCGGACACCACCCGCTGATGACACAGTCCACGGCCTGGGACCACCACCCCGAACCGCTCACCGTCTCCTCCGCGCCGGTCCCCGAGTACGGCAGCGGCTCCCTCGCCGACCTGTTGCCCACACTGGCCGCCGGCCTGGCCGTACCGGGCATGACCGCCGCGATCCCGGAGCTGACGCCCGCCGACCGGAACTGCGTGTTCCTGATCGACGGCCTCGGCTGGGAGCAGCTCAAGGCACACCCCCAGGACGCCCCCTTCATGACGTCCCTGCTCGCCACCTCGCGCGGCGGCACCGGGCGTCCGCTCACCGCCGGCTACCCCGCCACCACGGCGACCTCCCTCGCCTCCGTCGGCACCGGCCTGCCGCCCGGCGCGCACGGCCTGCCCGGCTACACGGTGCGCAACCCCGACACCGGCGAGCTCATGAACCAGCTGCGTTGGCAGCCCTGGGCCCCGCCCGGCCCGTGGCAGCCCTACCCGACGGTCTTCCAGCTGGCGCACGAGGCGGGCGTGCACGCCGCGCAGGTGTCCTCCCCGACCTTCCAGAACACCCCCCTGACCAAGGTCGCGCTCAGTGGCGGAACGTTCCTCGGGCGGCTGTCCGGCGAGGACCGCGTCGACCTGGCGGCCGAGCAACTCGCCGCGGGCGACCGCTCCCTCGTCTACACGTACTTCGCCGAGGTCGACGGCGCGGGCCACCGCTACGGCGTCGATTCCGACACCTGGCGCGGCCAGCTCATGTACGCCGACCGCCTCGTCCAGCGCCTGGCCGAGCAACTGCCGCCCCGCAGCGCGCTCTACGTCACGGCCGACCACGGCATGATCGACGTGCCCTTCGACGAGCAGCACCGCATCGACTTCGACGAGGACTGGGAGCTCAGCGCCGGAGTCGCCCTGCTCGGCGGCGAGGGCCGCGCCCGCCACGTGTACGCGGTGCCCGGTGCCGCGAACGACGTCCTGACCTGCTGGCGCGAGGTGCTCGGCGAGCAGTTCTGGGTGGCCTCCCGTGACGAGGCCATCGCGGCGGGCTGGTTCGGCCCGCGGATCGACGAGCGGGTCCACGGCCGGATCGGCGACGTGGTCGCCGCGGCCCGCGACGACGTCCTGCTCATCGCCTCCGAGCGGGAACCGAAGGAGTCGGCGATGGTCGGCAACCACGGTTCGATGACCCCTGCCGAACAGCTGGTCCCCCTGCTCGAAGTACGCTCCTGAGGCCCGCCCCACCCCGCACCGCGACCCCGCACCCCACCCCCTCACACCGAAAGGTGCTCAACTCGACATGCCCGAGCTGGTGTTCTTCTGCGGAACGATGGACTGCGGGAAGTCGACGCTGGCGCTCCAGATCGAGCACAACCGCTCGGCGCGCGGCCTGTCGGGCATGATCTTCTCGCGTGACGACCGCGCCGGCGAGGGCAAGCTGTCCTCGCGCCTCGGGCTGGTCACGGACGCTGTGGAGGTCGAGGACGGCCAGGACCTCTACGCCTACCTCGTCGACCACCTCTCGCAGGGCGGCCGCGCGGACTATGTGATCGCCGACGAGGCGCAGTTCCTCGCCCCGGAGCAGATCGACCAACTCGCGCGCGTGGTGGACGACCTGAGCCTCGACGTCTACGCCTTCGGCATCACGACCGACTTCCGCTCGAAGCTGTTCCCCGGTTCGCAGCGGCTGGTGGAACTGGCCGACCGGGTCGAGGTCCTCCAGGTCGAGGCCCTGTGCTGGTGCGGCGCCCGTGCCACCCACAACGCCCGCACGATAGGCGGCGCCATGGTCGTCGAGGGTGCCCAGGTGGTCGTCGGTGACGTCACCCACTCCGCCGACGAGGTCGGCTACGAGGTGCTGTGCCGCCGCCACCACCGGCGCCGTATGACGGCGGCGACGTCACGAGCGGCGGCTCTGTCCCCGGACGTGTTGCCGGTCTCGTCCTCCTGACCGCCCGGCCGCGCCTCAGCGCAGCCGTTGCAGCAGCGCGAACCGGGCGCCTTCCGGATCCGCCACCGACGCCACCCGGCCGTGTGCCGTGTCGTGGGCCGGCTCGATGACGTGTCCGCCCAGGTGCACCAG
Organism: Streptomyces sp. NPDC006372; assembly: GCF_040612515.1. NCBI lineage: Bacteria > Bacillati > Actinomycetota > Actinomycetes > Kitasatosporales > Streptomycetaceae > Streptomyces > Streptomyces sp. NPDC006372. The sequence goes on from NZ_JBEXQJ010000038.1 coordinate 75,492, forward strand.
GTGGTCCAGGGTGCCCCCGAGATCGTCGACGTGGAAGTACGTCACCCAGTGCGGGCCCCGGTCGCGGCAGAGGGCCTGCCCCAGGCCGTGGATGCCGGCGACGGGTTCGCCGCCGCGGTGCAGGGTGACGTAGTCGAAGCCGGCGGAGACCACCGCCTCCTCCTCGTAGCCGAACACGGTCCGGTAGAACGTGGCGACGCTCGCCGACTCGAAGGTCAGCAACTCGTTCCAGACGGGTGTGCCGGGGACCCCCGAGACGGCCGTGCCGAGGTGCGCGGCGGGCTCCCAGATGCCGAAGACGGCGCCCGCGGGGTCGGAGCCGATCGCGAGACGGCCCGCATCGGCCGCGTCCAGCGGGCCCACCCCGATCGTGCCGCCGCGGCTGCGCACCGAGTCGGCGGTCAGGTCCGCATCGGGGGAGGCGAAGTAGGGCGTCCAGGCGATGGGCAGATGGCGGTCCGGCGGCAGCAGGCCGATGCCGGCCACCTCGCGCCCGTCGAGCAGCGCGCGCACGTACGGGCCGAGTTGCTGGGGGCCCGGCCGGAACTCCCAGCCGAACAACGCTCCGTAGAAGTCCTGGGTCGTGGTCAGCCCGTGCACCATCAGGCTCACCCAGCAGGGTGTGCCGGGCGCGTGCCGAGCGGGCGCTTCGCCGTTCGGGCCGGCGGACTCCCGTGCGTCGGTCATCGTCACTCTCTTCTCGGCCTCGCTCATGCCGTGCTCTCCGCAGCCCTCGTGGGGCCCGTCCTGCGGGGCGGCTCATGCCCGGGAGAATGCCCGAGGTGCGGGTGCTGTCCCTTGCGGCGCGCTTGTCGGCGCGTGTCGCTCAGCTGTACAGCATGTGCTTGTTCCCGTACGCCGCGTGATCGCCCCGGTCCGGCCGAGCAGAGTAGCCGGACATGAACGGCTCGGCCACCCCGTGCGCGAGGATGGAGCCATGAACGCCACCATCTCCGCATCCGACCTCGCGAACGACCTGGCGGGCGCCGACCCGCCGGTCCTGCTCGATGTCCGCTGGCAGCTGACCGCGGCCAAGGCGGCCGGTGAGCCGCCGTTCGACGGCCGGGCCGAGTACGAATCAGGGCACTTGCCCGGGGCCGTCTTCGTCGACCTCGACCGGGAGTTGGCCTCCGCGCCGGGTGAGGGCGGCCGGCATCCGCTGCCCGACCTCGCACTTTTCGGGGCCGCGATGCGCCGGGCGGGCGTGTCGTTCCGTACGCCGGTGGTCGTCTACGACGGCGGACAGGGCTGGGCGGCCGCCCGGGCGTGGTGGCTGCTGCGCTGGACGGGCCACCCGGACGTGCGAGTCCTCGACGGCGGGTTGCCAACCTGGCAGGGGCCGTTGGAGAAGGCCGTCCCGACACCCACGGAGGGCGACTTCGTGCCCGAGCCGGCGGCGGGACTGCTCGACGCCGACGCGGCCGCCGAGTTGGCGCGGTCCGGGCTGCTGCTGGACGCGCGGGCGGGGGAGCGGTACCGGGGCGAGGTGGAGCCGATCGATCCGGTGGCGGGACACATTCCCGGTGCGGTGTCGGCGCCCACCACGGAGAACGTGGGGCCGGACGGCCGCTTCCTGCCCGCCGAGGAACTGCGGGCGCGCTTCAAGGGGCTCGGTGTGACCGAGGGTTCGCGGGTCGGCGTGTACTGCGGTTCGGGCGTCTCCGCGGCGCACGAGGTCCTCGCCCTGGCGGTCGCGGGTGTTCCGGCGGAGCTGTACGTGGGGTCGTGGTCGGAGTGGTCCTCGGACCCGGACCGGCCGGTCGCGGTGGGTCCGGATCCCCAGTAGGACCGCATATGGCACGAGGAGAGGGCCGCGCCCGCAAGGCACGGCCCTCTCCTCGTCGTACGGCCGGTGTCAACGCCGTGACCCCCGGCTTTACTCCTGCTTCTTGCGCCGCGTCCCGAACACGATCTCGTCCCAGCTCGGGACGGCGGCTCTGCGGCCCGGACGGACCCCGTCGGCCTCGGCCTGCCGGTCGGTGGCCCCGACCAGACGGTCGCGGTGGCTGCCGACGGAACGCGGCATGAGGACGTCCGCGTAGGCGGAACCGGCCGAGGCCGCGGGGGCCGGGGGCTCCTCCGCCTCGGGCTCGGCGACGGGCTCCTCCTCGGGCTCCGACGCCGGGAGTTCCGGTACCACCAGGTCGCCGCGGAAGCTCGGCACCGCCTCCAGCAGGCTGGTCAGCGAGTCCCGCTCACCCGTGATCTCCTCGGCCGGCTCGGACGCCTGGGCCGGAAGGCTGGGCCGCTCCCGGTCGGTGGGACGGTCCAGCGGCCGGTCGCGCGGCAGCCGGGCGATCCGCGGGACGAACGGGAAGCTGGGCTCGGGCGCGGCCAGGTCGTCGGACTCGCCGATGAGCATGCGCGCCTCGTCGTCGACGGCCTGGACGAGCCGCCGGGGCGGGTCGTACGTCCAGCTCGCCGAGTGCGGCTCGCCCGCGACGCGGTAGACCAGCAGGACCTCCCACGTGCCGTCGTCGCGACGCCACGAGTCCCACTGGACGGTGTCCTTGTCGACGCCGCGCACCAGCAGCCGCTCCTGCACGGCCTCGCCCAGGGGCGGACCGGAGTTCTCGCCGGGGCGGCGGACCGGGGTCTTGCGGGCGCGCTCGGCCATGAACGCACGCTCGGCGAGCACGGGGCCCTCGAAACGGCGGACCCGGTCGACGGGGATGCCCGCGAGTTGCGCGACCTCTTCCGCCGTCGCGCCGGCTCGTATACGCGCCTGGATGTCACGGGGGCGGAGATGGCTCTCCACCTCGATCTCGATCTGGCCGAGGCGGGGACGGTCGCCGCGCACGGCGGCGCGGAGCCGTTCGTCGATCGGAAGCGTGTACTCCGTGCTGTCCGCAGCCTTCAGCACCAGCCGTGTGCCGTCATTCGAGACGGCCACGACACGCAGTTCGGGCATGGGGACCTCCCGGGTGGTGCCTGCCGACGTCACGTGCGTCGCTGCTTCCGCTAGTCGAGTGTGGCCTGCCCGGGTGCAGCCTGCCACAACCTTGCCGAGTTGCCCGGCGTGTCGGGCACGGGCCCTGGATCGCCGTTATGGCACGGTTACCTATTCGCAACGCTAAGTGACGAACTCTGTCACCCTGTGCAACTAGCCCCCTCCCGGCGGTCCTTAAAGGCCCCGTGCACCCTGACGGGAGACCGGGCCCAGGGCTGGCCACAGTACTCCATTTGGGCCACGTGCGTGGATTGGCGCGCCGTCCAACTTCTGGCAAGGGGTGCGACTCGGCCGCCCCTTGCCCCGGTTCCGTGATCTTGAACGTGGGGAAGTTCACGTAGTCACCAGAAACGGAACCAACGCGGCGGTCCTGGCTCGGAGCCCGGGACAACGCCCCCCGGCGCGTCGCCTAAGCCCCCAGAACCCGCCGCAAGTAGTCGTTCTGGAACAGCCGGTCAGGGTCGAGACGGTCTCGCAACGCCGTGAACTCGGCGAAGCGCGGATACACCCGGGAGAAGTACTCGGCGTCCCGGGTGTGCACCTTCCCCCAGTGCGGGCGTCCCTCGTGGGCCGTGAAGATGCGTTCGGCCGCGGTGAAGTACCGCTGGTACGGCGTGCCCTGGAACATGTGGACGGCGATGTACGCGCTGTCGCGCCCGGAGGCGGTGGACAGCGTGATGTCGTCGGCCGGCGCGGTGCGCACCTCCACGGGGAAGCTGACCCTCAGGCCGGAGCGGTCCACCATCGTCCTCAACTCGCGCAGCGTCTCGACGACGGCCGCGCGCGGTACGGCGTACTCCATCTCCACGAAGCGCACCCGGCGCGGTGACGTGAAGACCTTGTAGGGGGTGTCGGTGTACGTCCGCGCGGACAGGGCCTTGCTGGATATCTGTGCGATCGCGGGGATCGTGGCGGGCACCGCGCGGCCGACCCAGTTGGCCACCTGGAAGACCCCGTTGGAGAGGAACTCGTCCTCGAACCAGCTCTGGAGCTGCGGGACCGGCTTCTCGGGGCCCGCACTGCGGTTGTTGCGCTTGGTGTTGGTGTTGCCGGTGTGCGGGAACCAGTAGAACTCGAAGTGCTCGTTCTCGGTCCACAGTTCCTCGAAGTCCGCGAGGACCCTGTCGAAAGGCATCGGCTCCTCACGAGCCGTCAGCAGGAAGACCGGCTCGACGGCGAAGGTGATCGCCGTGACGACGCCCAGGGCGCCGAGGCCGATCCGGGCGGCGGCGAAGACCTCCGGGTTCTCCTTCTCGGAGCAGGTGAGGACCGAGCCGTCCGCGGTGACCAGCTCAAGGCCCTTGATCTGGGCGGCGATCGAACCGGAGTCGCGTCCGGTCCCGTGCGTACCGGTGCTGGTGGCGCCGGAGACCGTCTGCTCCATGATGTCGCCCATGTTCGTCAGCGACAGTCCCTCGCGCGCGAGGGCAACGTTGAGCCTCTTGAGCGGGGTTCCGGCCTCCACCGTGACGGTCATGGCGTCGCGGTCGATGCTGCGGATGCCGGTCAACAGTTGAGGGCGGATCAACACACCGTCCGTCGCGGCTATCGACGTGAAGGAGTGCCCGCTGCCGACGGCTTTCACCCTGAGGCCGTCCTCGGCGGCCCGCCGCACGGCGGCGGCCAGCTCGTCGACTGATGCCGGGGCGACCTCCCGCGCGGGACGCGCGGAGACGTTGCCGCCCCAGTTACGCCACGTGCCGTTCTTTCCGTTCGCTGTGCTGCTCAACGGAGCCTCCCCGACCCGGCGCCGGCCGCTTGAGCCGGCGACACCCCAGAAAACCCACCGCGACCGCGACGGCACCGGCCACGGCCGGAACCCCGTACCCGGCACGCGCCCCGGCTGCGTCGATCACCCAGCCGGCCGCGGAGGAGCCGAGTGCGACCCCCACCGCCAGTCCGGTGCTCACCCAGGTCATGCCCTCGGTGAGCTGCGCGCGTGGTACGTGCTCCTCGATGAGGGACATCGTCGTGATCATCGTCGGAGCGATGGACAGACCCGCAACGAACAGCGCCACGGCCAGAAACGGCAAGTTTCCGACCAGTAGGAGGGGGATCATACTCACGGCCATGGCACACACGCCCAGCAGCCACCGACGTTCCGGCGCACCGCCGAAGTGCATCAGGCCGAAGACCATCCCCGCGACGCAGGAGCCCGCCGCGTACACCGCGAGGACGACGCTCGCCGCGGCCTTGTGCCCCTCCTCCTCGGCGAAGGCCACGGTGACCACGTCGACCGCCCCGAAGATCGCCCCCGTCGCCACGAACGTGGCCACCAGGACCTGAAGGCCCCGGGCGCGCAACGCCGTACCGCCGCCCTGCCGCTCGCGCGGGTGCGGCGCGGGCTCGGTGGCGCGCTGGGCGGTCAGCCAGAAGACGCCGACCGCCAGGAAGCAGGCGGCCAGCAGCGGGCCGGCCTCGGGGAACCACGCCGTGGACAGACCGATGGAGGTGATCGGCCCGAAGACGAAGCAGACCTCGTCCACCACGGACTCGAAGGAGTACGCGGTGTGCAGTCGCGGGGTGCCCCGGTACAGGGCCGCCCAGCGGGACCGGACCATCGCGCCGACGCTCGGGACGCAGCCGATGCCGACGCATGCCGCGAACAGCACCCAGTCCGGCCACCGGTAGTGCGCCGCGCACAGCAGGACGGCCGCGGCAGTGAGCGAGATCAGCGTCGCCGGCCGCAGCACCCGTCGCTGCCCGTACTGGTCCACCAGCCGCGAGACCTGCGGTCCGGCCACTCCCGCGGACAGCGCGATGGTCGCCGACAGGGCGCCGGCCAGGCCGTACCGCCCGGTGAGCTGGGAAACCATCGTCACCACGCCGATGCCCATCATCGACAGCGGCATCCGGCCGAGGAAGCCCGCGGCGGAGAAGCTCTTGGTGCCGGGGGCGGCGAACAGGGCGCGGTAGGGGCTGGGCAACGGGGACTCCGAAAGGCTCAGTAAGCTGCGAACGCAGTCGACACAGCTTACGGCTCGGGACGCCGCCCCGGCACCCGTCCAGCCGTCCCGTCCAGGCCCCGGCCCGGCCGCCGCCGAGGTGTCACCCCGCCGTTTCCCGGCTGTCGGTGCAGGGTGGCAGGATCGACTCATGCCAGACGCGCGCGATGTCAGCCCCTACGACGCCCTGCTCCTGCTCTCGTTCGGCGGCCCGGAAGGCCCGGACGACGTGGTCCCGTTCCTGGAGAACGTGACGCGCGGGCGCGGCATCCCCAAGGAACGCCTCAAGGAAGTCGGGCAGCACTACTTCCTGTTCGGCGGGGTCAGCCCCATCAACGACCAGAACCGCGCCCTGCTGGACGCCCTGCGCAAGGACTTCGCCGAGCACGGTCTGGACCTGCCGGTCTACTGGGGCAACCGCAACTGGGCGCCGTACCTGACGGACACGCTGCGCGAGATGGTCCGCGACGGCCGCCGCCGCGTCCTGGTCCTCGCCACCAGCGCCTACGCCTCGTACTCGGGCTGCCGCCAGTACCGCGAGAACCTCGCCGACGCGCTCGCCGCCCTCGAGGCCGAGGGCCTGGAGCTGCCGCGGATCGACAAGCTGCGGCACTACTTCAATCACCCGGGCTTCCTGGAGCCCATGATCGACGGGGTGATCCGGTCCCTCGCCGAGCTCAGCGGCGACGTCCGGGACGGCGCCCACATCGCCTTCTCGACGCACTCCATCCCGACGGCCTCCGCCGACACCTCCGGAACCGTAGAGGACCACGGCGACGGCGGCGCGTACGTCAGGCAGCACCTGGACGTGGCGCAGCTGATCGCGGACGCCGTCCGGGAGCGCACCGGCGTCGACCACCCTTGGCAGCTCGTCTACCAGTCCCGTTCGGGCGCCCCGCACATCCCCTGGCTGGAGCCGGACATCTGCGACCACCTCGAGGAGCGGAACGCGGCGGGCGTCCCGGCGGTGGTGATCGCGCCCATCGGGTTCGTCTCCGACCACATGGAGGTCCTCTACGACCTCGACACGGAGGCGAAGGCCAAGGCCGAGGAACTGGGGCTGCCGATGCGCCGCTCGGCCACCGTCGGAGCCGACCCCCGGTTCGCCGCGGCGGTCCGCGACCTCGTCGTGGAGCGCGCCGCCGTCGAGCGCGGGCAGGAGGTCACGCCGTGCGCCCTGGGCTCGCTCGGGGCGAGCCACCAGCTCTGCCCGGTCGGCTGCTGCCCGGCCCGCGCCCCCCGGCCCGCCGCCGCGGGCGCCGACAGCCCCTACGCGTGAGGAGCCTTGTGACCGACCCCCTGCACACCGAACTGCTCGAACTCGCCCAGGAGGCCGCCCGGCGTGCGGGCGCACTGCTGCGGGACGGGCGCCCGGCCGACCTGGCGGTCGCCGCGACCAAGTCCAGCCCCATCGACGTCGTCACGGAGATGGACATCGCGGCGGAGAAGCTGATCACCGGTCTGATCACCGAGCGCCGCCCCGACGACGGCATCCTCGGTGAGGAGGGCGCCGCCACCGAGGGCACGAGCGGCGTCCGCTGGGTGATCGACCCGCTCGACGGCACGGTGAACTACCTGTACGGGCTGCCCACCTGGTCCGTCTCCGTCGCCGCCGAGCAGGACGGCGAGACCGTGGTCGGGGTCGTCACGGCCCCCATGCGCGGAGAGACGTTCCACGCGGTGCTCGGCGGCGGTGCCTGGGCCACCGGGGCCTGGGACGGCGAGCGCCGGCTGGCCTGCCGCCCCGCGCCGCCCCTGGACCAGGCACTGGTCTCGACGGGCTTCAACTACGTCGCCGAGGTCCGCACCCACCAGGCCGAGGTCGCCCAGCGGCTGATCCCGCTGCTGCGCGACATCCGGCGCGGCGGCTCGGCCGCGGTCGACCTCTGCGACCTGGCGGCGGGACGCCTCGACGGCTACTACGAGCGCGGTCTGCACGCCTGGGACCTCGCGGCGGGCGACCTGATCGCCCGTGAGGCGGGCGCGCTGACCGGTGGACGCCCCGGAGAGCGCCCGTCGGGCGCACTCGCGGTCGCCGCGACCCCGGGCGTCTTCGAGCCCCTCCAGCGCCTCCTGGAGGACTTCGGCGCCTGGCACGACTGAGCAACCGCCCGGCCGCCGTACCGGGGCCGACGACACGCCGAACACCGCGTGAACACGGCCTCACGACCACGAAAGCGGGCCCCGGCGCTGGATTAGCCGGGGGCCGCTCCGTACAGCCTCGTCAGACGCTCGTCGCGCCGACCTCCACACCCTGCTCGGCGGCAGATCGGAAGAGCGTGGGGGAGGGAAAGAGTGTGTGGGTTAGGGTGTAGATAGAGGTGGGGGGGGGCTGCTTTAAAA
>NZ_JBEXQJ010000039.1:0-81288 GCF_040612515.1 Streptomyces sp. NPDC006372
GCCGAGCCCGCCCCACCGGCTCCGCACCGGAGCCGGACTCGTGTCACGCCGTCAGCGCTGCAGCGTCAGCAGGCCCGGACGGTAGGGCAGGAGGCCGTAGTCACCGCCGGAGTTGGGGCTGCGCCCCTGGTAGAGCAACTGCAGCTTGCAGGGATCGACGGTCATGGTCTGATCGGGGCTGGTGCGGATCAGTTCGCCGTGGCTGATGTCGTTGGTCCAGGTGGCGCCACTGTTGGCCTTGCCGGCGAAGGGGTTGCTCTCGGTCGCGGCCTGGGGTGTCCACGAGCCGTTCAGACTGGTGGCCGTGAACGAGCGGAAGTAGCGGTGGCCCTGCGCACCGATCGCCTCGACGATCATGAGGTAGCGGTTCTGGCCCTGCAGCTTGTAGACCTGCGGGGCTTCGAACAGGTTGTTCTTCGTATCGCTCATCACCACGGTCGAGGTCGAGCCGAAGCTGCCCGGGAAGTTCCCGATCGGCATACTGGCCCGGTAGATCTTGCCGTTGTCACCGGCGAAGAACAGGTACATGTTCGTCCCGTCACCGATGAGTGTCTGGTCGATGGGGCCTGTTCCGGAGTCGCCGATGCTGCCGGAGAAGAGCACCTGCGGGGACGACCAGCCGTTCGGGTTGGTGGGGTCGCTCGACGTCCGGTACGAGAAGGCGGTCCCGCCCCACTGGTAGGCGAGCACCCAGATGTTCTTCGGCGCGAAGTAGAAGAGCGTGGGCGCGACGGTGGAGGTCGACATCGTGTTCTGGCTCGCCGAGGCCATCTCCGACCAGTTGGTGAACAGGCCGAAGTTCATCGACCCCCAACGCGTCCCCGTGTCGTGCGTCGTCGCATAGACGAGTTGCCTGCCGTTGTACGGGACGACGGTGAAGTCCTTGAGCGAGACCCACCCTGACTTGGGCTGTGCCAGCGCGCCCGTCGATGTCCAGCGGTACGTCGACGGAAGATCGCAGGGGGCGGGATCGGCGCCGCCGACCTTGACGAGCTGCCACTGCTGGTTGGAGCCGCCCCAGTCGTCGTACTGGACGACGTTGGCGTTGTCGGCGGTGGAGGCGCCCTGTACTTCGAGGGCCTTGTTGCTGTGGCGCGAGATGAGCCTCACGTAGCCGTCCGAGCTGTCGGCCAGTCGCCACTGCTGGTTGGTGGCGTTCAGGTCGGTCCACTGGACGATCGAGCCCCCGTTCGCGGTGGACCGGTCTTTGACGTCCAGGACCTTGCCCGAGTGGCGGGACTTGATGCGGTAGTAGCCGCCCCCGGAGTCGACGAACTGCCACTGCTGCTGGTTCTGATCGTTCCTGGACCACTGGGTGATACGGGCGCCGTCACCGGTCGCCATGTTGTAGACGTCCAGGGCCTTGCCACTGTTGCGGTTGACCAGCACGTACGAGGCGTTGGGGTCTACGGTCGCCGCGTCGGCGGGCTGGGCACCGAGAAAGGTGGCCACGAGCAGCAAGGGTGCCAGGACGGCGAGTAGTCGTCTCGGGCGGACGAGGGACGGGTGGGGAAACCGCATAAGAGGGCCTCCTTCGGGGGCGGGGCGGGGGCGGGGTGACCCCCGGTGAACCACGGAGCGGACGTGCCGGGAGAGGAGGGGTGATCTCGAAACGTTTCGGAGAATTCCCGCAAGCTTCGACGCCACAAGCTAGGAATACGGGGCCCCTTGGTCAAGGTCTGTCGCCGATCTGTCCATAAACAGGCCCCGGCGCGGGCCCCGCGGCATCCGCCGCCGGAATTCCGCAAGTTTCGAACGAGGAACCGAAACTTGTTCTGCGATGAGTATTGACGATGCATCGTCAATGCCTCAATCATCCCTGCCTGAGGAGCCGGTCTTAGTTCGATATGTCGAACACCTCTGTGATGCACGGCAGATCCACGCATGGCTGCATGACAGATCCGCGCACCGAAGCCGGATGAGTCCTTCCCGCGCTTCAGTCCTTCCGTGATTCCTACCCTGGAGGCACCGTCATGGGCTCGTACGCCCTTCCCAGACCCGTTGTCCGCCGGAAAATCCGAGCCCTGCTGTTGACGCTGGTCGTCGGCGTCCTCGGGGTGGTCGCCGCACTGGTCGCGCCGCCGACGGCACACGCCGCCGAGAACACGCTCGGCGCAGCGGCGGCGCAGAGCGGCCGCTACTTCGGCACCGCCATCGCCTCGGGCAGACTGGGCGACTCGGCCTACACGACGATCGCGGGCCGTGAGTTCAACTCGGTGACGGCCGAGAACGAGATGAAGATCGACGCCACCGAACCACAGCGGGGCCAGTTCAACTTCACCGCCGGCGACCGTGTCTACAACTGGGCGGTGCAGAACGGCAAGCAGGTGCGCGGCCACACCCTGGCCTGGCACTCCCAGCAGCCCGGCTGGATGCAGAGCCTCAGCGGCAGCACCCTGCGCCAGGCGATGATCAACCACATCAACGGCGTGATGGCCCACTACAAGGGCAAGATCGCGCAGTGGGACGTCGTGAACGAGGCCTTCGCCGACGGCAGTTCGGGAGCCCGGCGCGACTCCAACCTGCAACGCACGGGCAACGACTGGATCGAGGTGGCCTTCCGCACCGCGCGCGCCGCCGACCCGGCCGCCAAGCTCTGCTACAACGACTACAACGTCGAGAACTGGACCTGGGCCAAGACCCAAGCCATGTACAACATGGTCCGCGACTTCAAGCAGCGCGGTGTGCCGATCGACTGCGTCGGCTTCCAGTCGCACTTCAACAGCGGCAGCCCCTACAACAGCAACTTCCGCACCACCCTGCAGAACTTCGCCGCCCTCGGCGTCGACGTCGCCATCACCGAACTCGACATCCAGGGCGCTCCGGCCGCGACGTACGCCAACGTGACCAACGACTGCCTGGCCGTCCCGCGCTGCCTCGGCATCACCGTCTGGGGTGTGCGCGACACCGACTCCTGGCGAGCGGAGCAGACGCCGCTGCTGTTCAACGGCGACGGCAGCAAGAAGCCCGCCTACACCGCCGTCCTCAACGCACTCAACGGCGGTACCTCCACGCCCCCTTCGGGTTCCGGAACGATCAAGGGCGTCGGTTCCGGCCGTTGCCTGGACGTGCCCGGCACCAGCACCGCCGACGGCACCCAGCTCCAGCTGTGGGACTGCCACAACGGCAGCAACCAGCAGTGGACGTACACCGCCGCCGGCGAGCTCAGGGTCTACGGCAACAAGTGCCTGGACGCCGCCGGCACCGGCAACGGCACCAAAGCCCAGATCTACAGCTGCTGGGGCGGTGACAACCAGAAATGGCGCCTCAACTCCGACGGATCCATCGTCGGCGTCCAGTCCGGCCTCTGCCTCGACGCCGTCGCGGGAGGCACCGCCAACGGCACCCTGATCCAGCTCTCCTCCTGCTCGAACAGCGGCAACCAGCGCTGGATCCGCACCTGAGAGGACCTGTCACCTACGAAAGGGTGAATCGATGAAGACCTACGGTGCGGTTCCTCCCGCCCCGCCACGAAAACATCGCTGGTGGTCCCGGGTCGCCGCCGTGGTGGCGGCCACCCTCGCGACCGGCATGCTCGCCGCGGTGAATCCGGCGCCGGCCGAGGCGGCGACGGTGGACACCAACGCCTGGTACGTCCTGGTCAATCGCAACAGCGGCAAGGCGCTGGACGTCTCCGGATCGTCCACCGCCGACGGCGCGCGAGTCGGCCAGTGGACCCGCAACGACGGAGCCAACCAGCAGTGGCAGTTCGTGGACTCCGGCGGCGGCTTCTACCGCCTCAAGGCCCGGCATTCGGGCAAGGTCCTCGACGTGGCCGGCGCCTCGACCGCAGACGGTGCCCCGATCCAGCAGTGGGCCGACCACAGCGGGGCCAACCAGCAGTTCCGCCTGGCCGACTCCGACGCGGGCCACGTCCGGCTGATCAACCGCACCAGCAGCAAGGCGGTGGAGGTCCAGGGCGCCTCCACGGCCGACGGAGGCAACGTCGTCCAGTACACCGACGGGGGCGGCGCCAACCAGCAATGGCAGATGGTCAAGCTGTCGTCCGGTGGCGGCGGCGGATGCGGCAGTGCCCCGACTCTGGCGAGCGGGACGCACACGATTCAGAGTGGCGGCAAGAGCCGCAGCTTCATCCTCAGGGTTCCCGCCAACTACGACAACAGCCACCGCTACCGGCTGATCTTCGCGTTCCACTGGCGGGGCGGCACCGCCGGTGACGTCGCCTCGGGCGGCACGAGCGGGAACGCCTGGTCCTACTACGGCCAGCAGGAACAGTCGAACAACACCGCGATCCTCGTCGCCCCCCAGGGCCTCGGCAACGGCTGGGCCAACGCGGGCAATGAGGACATCACCTTCGTCGACGACATGATCCGGCGCATCGAGGGTGGCCTCTGTGTCAACCCGGCACAGCGTTTCGCCACGGGATTCAGCTGGGGCGGCGGCATGAGTTACGCACTCGCCTGCAGCCGGGCGAACGTCTTCAGAGCCGTCGCGGTCATCTCCGGCGCTCAGATCAGCGGGTGCAGTGGCGGCACCCAGCCCATCGCCTACTTCGGAATCCACGGCGTCAGCGACTCCGTCCTCAACATCGCGCAAGGAAGGTCCCTGCGCGACAGGTTCGTCAGCAACAACGGCTGCACCTTCCAGGGCCCGCGCGAACCCGCCCCGGGCAGCCGAACGCACTTCACCACCAGCTACTCGGGCTGCCGTGCCGGATACCCGGTCCAATGGGCCGCGTTCGACGGAGGCCACCTACCCGGTCCGGTCGACGGCTCCCCCAACGAAAGTGGCGTCACCACCTGGACCAAGGCAGAGATCTGGAGGTTCTTCGCACAGTTCCAGTGACCCGCCCGCACCATGGAGTGGAGCCAGGATCGTCCTGGCTCCACTCTCAGTGCCGCACAGGCTCGGGGAGGGGCTTAGGTATCGCGAATCAGTCTCGGCATGGCTGCAGGGACAGGGCCGGCCCGTGGACTCGGCAACGCGCCCGTCCGCAGCTCCCGGCTCGCCTAACGCTCGGAGCGCGGCTTGGCCTTGGTGGCGTGGCGGGCGGCCTTGTAGGTCTCGGGGAGGAAGCGGTGCTCGATCGCGGTGCGCTTGGTGGCGGCATCGCCTCCGACGACCTCGGCGCGTCCGTTCATCAGGGCGAGGAAGCCCTGGCGGGCGACTTCCTTGCGGCTGTTCTTCTTCATGCCGGGGCCGAAGGCGGTGTTGTTCATGCCCGCGCGGGCGTGGAAGTCGCTGTCGGTGGCGCCGGGCATGAGGCAGGTGACGGTGACGCCGTGTTCCTTGAGTTCCTCGCGCAGTCCGAGGGCGAACATGCGAGTGAAGGCGCGGGAGGGCCCGTACACGGTCTCGTACGGGGTGGGCAGGGTCGCCGACAGCGACGAGGTGATCAGGATCCGGCCGCGGCCGTTGCCGGCCATGTGCCGGGCAACGTGCTTGGCCAGGTGGACGACGGACGCCACGTTCAGCTGGATGAGGGAGAGTTCGTCGTCGAGGTCGGTGTCGAGGAAGGCGCCGCCGATGCTGCGGCCGGCGTTGAGGACCGCGGTGTCGAGCGGCCGTCCGGTCTCTTCCACCGCGCGCCACACCGTCTCGACGCCTTCGCTCCGGGAGAGGTCGGCGCGCACGGGGGTGACGTGGACCCCGGGCCGTGCGAGGTCGGCTGCTGCCTGCTCGGTGTGTTCGCTGCGACCGGTGACGATCAGGTCGAAGCCGTTGAGGGCGAACAGCTTCGCGAGTTCGTAGCCGATGCCTGCGGAGGCCCCGGTCACCAGGGCGAGCGGGCGATGGGGGGAGGCGGCGCTGCACATGAGGGTGCTCCGTTTCCGTGTGCTGGTGGTCGTCCGGTTCGGTTCGGCTGTCGCTCGAGTTGAGGTCAGGCGGCGGGGGCGTCGAAGTCGGCCGACTTCGTCAGTGCCTCGTTCGCGCGGATCTCGGCGAGCATCGACTCCAGCTGCTCGACCGCCATGCTGTACGCCGGGGCTCCCAGCAGCAGGCGCTGGGGGCGGGTGTCGGCGGCGAGGGCGGTGATGATCGCCCGGGCGGCGGCGTGGGGGTCGCCGGGCTCCTTGCCGGTGTCCGCGCGGAACGCGGCACGCGCCGCGCCGACCGTGTCGGCGTAGTCGGTGATCTCCCGCTCGGGCAGCGTCTCGTTGGCGGACCGGCCGGCCCAGTCGGTGCGGAAGGGGCCGGGCTCGACGAGCAGCGTGGTGATGCCCAGCGGGGCGACCTCCTGGCGCAGGGCGTCGGTCAGGCCCTCGACGGCGAACTTGGTGGCGGCGTAGTAGCCGACGGCAGGGAAGGCACGGAGCCCTCCGATGGAGGAGAAGTTCACGATCGTTCCCGAGCGGCGAGCGCGCATGCCCGGCAGGACGGCGCGGATGACGTCGGACAGGCCGAAGACGTTGATGTCGAAGATCCGGCGGATCTCCTCGTCGGTGCTCTCCTCCACGGCGGCGAAGTAACCGATGCCGGCGTTGTTGACCAGCACATCGATGCCGCCGAAGTGCTTCTCGGCGGCCTCGACGGCCGCCTCGACCTGCGCGGCGTCGGTGACGTCGAGGGACAGCGCGAGCGCATCGTCAGTGCCCTCGACAAGATCCTTCACCTGTGCGACGTTGCGGGCGGTGACGACCGCCTTGTGGCCGGCGTCGAGAACCTCCCGGGCCAGAGCCCGGCCGAAGCCGGTCGAGCAGCCGGTGATGAACCAGACCTTCTGCTGAACAGTCACGAGGCGATCTCCCTCAGAAATGGGCGCACCCCTACCACGGCGATCACAACAGGTGACGGCGACAGGAGTGCTGTGTGCACGGGGTGAGGCGGCGCCCGCCCGGCCGGTGCCACGCACACGGCGGGCGGGCCGCGGACCCTTCTCGGGTCACTGCGATGGCCGCCCCACCATTCATGCACGACGAAAAGCGGCAGGCCAAGCCGCTGGCGGGGGCCACTGCTGCCGGGGAAAAACCTTCCCCCTCACGCAGGTGGAACCCCTCCGCGAGCCGGGGAACACTGGGGGCCATGGCCAACAATGCCGAGGAGATCAAGAAGTTCCTGCGCACCCGGCGTGACGCGGTCCGTCCCTCCCAGGCCGGCCTGGCGAACTACCCGGGCCGGCGAGTACCCGGCCTGCGCCGCGAAGAAGTCGCGCAGCTCGCCGGGGTCAGCGTGGACTACTACACCCGCCTGGAACAGGGACGGCTCACCAGCGCCTCCGAAGGCGTCATCCTCTCCATCGCCGAGGCCCTGAAGCTCACCCAGGCCGAGACCCAGTACCTGCGCGACCTGCTGCGCCCCCGGCCCCGCCGCGGCGCCGAGCAGGCACCGCCCCAGCAGGTCCGTCCCGATCTGCTGCGCATGCTGAACGGCCTGCACGACCAGCCCGCCTTCGTCCTCGGCCGCCGCAACGAGGTCCTGGCCTCCAACGACCTCCTCGATGCCCTGCTCACCCCGTTCAACCACCGTCCGCCCGGCGAACGCAACCTGCTGCGCTGGATGCTCCTCGACCCCGCCGCCCGCTCCCTCTACCTCGACTGGGCGCAGGTCACCTCCGAGGTCGTCGGCGTGCTGCGCGCCGAGGCCGGCCGCAACCCCCACGACCCGCAGATCGCCGAATTCGTCGCCGAACTGCGCTCGGTATCCCCCGAGTTCCGCACCTGGTGGGCCGAGCGGACCGTCATCGAACGCACCTGGGGCACCAAACGGTTCAACCACCCCGTCGTCGCCCGCCTCGACATCACCTACGAGGCTCTCTCCCTGCCCGGCGACCCCGACCAGATCCTCTTCGTCTACGCCGGCAAGACCGACGACGACCTCGGGAAACTGCGCATCCTCGCCAGCTGGTACGCCCAGTCCACCCCCGTCGGCAAGGACGCGGCCCAGCCGCAACCGGACGAGTCGGCCGAACAGGACTCCCGCCATGCGTAGGCGCGACGCAGAGGCATCGGACACACTGCGCCGCAAGGCGACGGCAAGCCGGCCGCGGCCAAGCAGGTGTTTCTGAGGGTTCATCGGCCCCGCATGTGGTCAGCGCGGCCCTCGGATGCTGCACGGGCGCACGCTTGATCAAGCGCTCTGGCCGCTCGGCGCCTGGGGGGTTGAGCGGATGCGACGCGAAGGCTCAGAAGCGGTCGACGTAGCCGTGGCTTCACACGGCTGAGCATCCGATCCCCCGGCTTCGGCGCTTCCGTAGTGCCGTCCGCGACGCGCGCCGCTGACGGCATGCCCGCACCCAACGGAGAGCTCGATCTTCGCTGATGGCGCCGAGGACGAGGCACGATTCCTGGACCGCTCGCGGCCGCGGACGTGGACGGTCGAAGAACGCGTCAGCTGTCCCGAAGTCCGACCGCCAGAGTCAGTTCGAGGACCCGGTGCGGCGACCCGAGATCCGGGAACAGCTCCCGCAGCTGCGACATCCGGTACCGGACGGTCTGGGGATGGACGAACAACGCCGACGCCACCTCGTCCCGCCTGCCCTGGTGCAGCAGCCACGCCCGCAAGGTCTCCTCCAGCCGCCGCGCGGTCGCGACAGGCAAGGTCCGCAACGGTGCGAGGGCCCGGGCACGCAGGTCTGCGAACGCCTCCCCGTCGGCGCTCAGCACCAGCTCGGGCAGGTGGTCCTCGGTGTCGCGAATATCAGAGGAGAGGGAGCGTGCGCGTACGGCTCGTGCGTACGAGGCGGACGCACGAGTCCATGACCGGGCCGGGCCGACCACGGCGGCGCGGTCGGCCAGCTGCCTCAACAGATGTGATCGGTCGGCATCGGGGACGAGCAGCACGCCCAAGGAGTCCGGCAGATCGTCGAGGACGAGGGTGCTCGGGTCGAGCGCGCGGTGGGCGGGCCGGGCCTGGGCGGCGGGCAGCAGGACCGCGGTCAGCGAAGCCGGAGGCTGCCACGCGGCCCGTTGAGCAGAGGCCAGCAGCACGTCCGGGCTCGCGCCGGTGAGGAGGTCGCGGACCAGTTGTTCCAGGTGGCGCTCATGAACCCGGCCCCGGGCTGCCAGTTCGTCGGCGTGGCCCGCGGCGCTCGCGGCGGAGAGCTCGTCGATGTAAGCGAAGGTCAGCTCGGCGAACTTGGCGACCTCGGCGGCGGGCAGACCTGCGGGTACGGCACCCGCGGCCAGGCATCGCCAGGCCACGCGGGCACCGACGCGGTAGGCGCTGAGCAGGGCGTCCATCGAACGGCCGTCACGCACCTCGCCGCGGCCCAGCTCGTAAGCTGCGTCACCGGCGTCGCCGCCCGTGGCGTTCCCGCTCGCCACGTCCAGGTAGTGACCCAGGGCGGTGCGGACGGCTCGGCGGATGGTGCCGCCCATGCGGCCCGAAAGGGCGCCTGCGTAGGGAGGGACCTCGTCGATGATCGCCTGGACGACCTCGTCGGCGGTGGTCTTCAGCGCGGCCCGAAGTACGGTGACCGTCGTCTCATCCAGGGCCAGCTCGGTGGCCCTCCGCTGTACATGGCTCATATTTGTTCCCTGCGAACAATTCAGCCGACTAGATTCACGTCCTGCGAACAGGACTTTACGCTCTCAGGCGCATCAAGCTGGAGTCATGACGAGTGCAGCCCTCCGCAGCAGGGCGTGGAAACTACTGGAGATGGTCACGACGCCGCTGCTGCCGTCGGACTACCTCGACCTGGTCAGCCCGCTGCGCGCGGGCGCCGACCTGCGTGGGCGCATCGAGGCCGTGCACCCCGAGACGGGTGACGCCGCGACCATCGTGATCAGGCCGGGACGGGGCTGGCGCGGCCACAGAGCCGGTCAGTACGTGCGGATCGGGGTGGACGTCGACGGGGTGCGCCTGTGGCGTGCCTACTCGCTCACCTCGCCGACAAACCGCCAGGACGGCCGCGTCACGATCACCGTGAAGGCGATCCCGGACGGCAAGGTCAGCAACCACCTGGTCCGCAGGGCGAAGCCGGGCACGCTGATCCAGCTCGACCAGGCGACCGGTGACTTCGTCCTGCCCGAGGCCAAGCCCGCCAAGGTGCTCTACCTGACGGCCGGCAGCGGCATCACGCCCGTGATGGGCATGCTGCGCGACACCGAGTTCGACGACGTCGTCATGGTCCACTCCGCGCCACAGCCGCACGACGTGATCTTCCGCAACGAGCTGCACGGCCTGGTCGCGGACAAGAAGCTGCGCCTCACCGAGCTGCACACCGACACGGACGGCATGCTCGACATCGCCCGTCTCGACGAACTCGTGCCCGACTGGGCCGAGCGAGAGACCTGGGCCTGCGGGCCCGCGGGCCTGCTCGACGCCGCCGAAAAGCACTGGGCCGAGCACGGCGTCCCAGAGCGCCTGCACACCGAACGCTTCCGCCCCGGCATCGTCGCCGCCGGCGACGGTGGCGAGGTCACGTTCAGCACCACCGGCAAGACCGTCGACGCGGACGGCGCCACGCCGTTGCTGGACGTCGGAGAGGAGGCCGGCGTGCTCATGCCGTCCGGGTGCCGCATGGGCATCTGCTTCGGCTGCGTCACGCCGCTCAAGGCGGGCGCCGTCCGCGACCTGCGCACCGGCGAGATCACCGAGGCCGAGCCGGGCGTCCTCATTCAGACCTGCGTGTCCGCCGCGGCGGGCCCCTGCGACATCGAACGGTAGGAACAGCTTGACCGCCATCGACCCCACCGCCCACCTGACCGCGGAGCAGATCGAGGAGCTCGGCCGCGAGCTGGACGCGATCCGCGACGAGGTGATCGCCAGCCGTGGCGAGAAGGACGCCGCCTACATCCGCAAGGTCATCTCGGCGCAGCGCAAGCTCGAGCTGGCCAGCAGGGGCGTGCTGCTGTTCTCGATGTTCCCGCCCGCGTGGCTGATCGGAACCGCCGGCCTGTCCGTGGCGAAGATCATGGACAACATGGAGATCGGCCACAACATCCTGCACGGCCAGTGGGACTGGATGCGGGACCCGAAGATCCACTCCACCACCTGGGAATGGGACCACGTCTCGCCGGCGGACCAGTGGAAGCACTCGCACAACGAGCTGCACCACACGTACACCAACGTGATCGGCAAGGACAACGACCTCGGCTACGGCATCATGCGCGTCGACGAGGACCAGAAGTGGCACCCGTTCCACCTCGGCCAGCCCCTGTGGAACTTCATCAACGCCTGCTTCTTCGAGTACGGCATCGCGGCGTACGACCTGGAGCTCGGCAAGAACCTGCACAAGCGCCGCCGCAAGAACCCGGAGTTCCGCGCGCGGGCCAGGGCCGTCGGCCGCAAGATCCGCAAGCAGGTGCTCAAGGACTACGTGATCCACCCGCTGCTGTCGGGCCCGTCGTTCCTCCCTACGCTCGCAGCCACGTTCACCGCGAACCTGGTCCGCAACATCTGGTCCCACTCGGTGATCATGTGCGGGCACTTCCCCGAGGGCGTGCAGGTCTTCGAGCGCCGGTCGATCAAGGGCGAGACGCGTGGTCAGTGGTACCTGCGCCAGATGATGGGCTCGGCGAACATCAGCGGCAGCAAGGCCATGCACTTCATGACCGGCAACCTGTCGCACCAGATCGAGCACCACCTGTTCCCGGACCTGCCGAGCAACCGGTACGCCGAGGTCTCGGTGAAGGTGCGCGCGCTGTTCGAGAAGTACGAGCTGGAGTACGTCACCGGGCCGCTGCCCAAGCAGGTGTTCTCCGCGTGGCACAAGGTCTTCCGGCTCTCACTGCCGAACAAGAAGCCCAAGGTCAAAATCCCGGACCGCGAGCAGGAGCTCGTCGCGGCCTGATTCCCGGTATGGGTTCAGTCAGCGGGCCACTCCGGCCCCTCTCCGAATCGGTTCATTTCGTAGAGCCTTGAGGCGTTGTCAGAACGGCGCATACGCTCCGCCGCATGACGAGAACTGGCACGTACGATGCTCGACTGAACCGGTTGTGGGGAGCCGTGTGCGCCTGCGCCGGGGTCTTCTTCCTCGTGTGGGCGCTCTCTTGGGTCAAGGCAAGCGTGCTCAACGAGGACCTCCCCGATCGCTGCGGAGATCTGCACAGAGCCAGCTTCCCTTTTGAGACGTCATGCCAGCATGAGGACGGCACAGTTGAGGGCGCGAACAGTCCGCTCTTCGACGGGGTTTTCTACGGCTCGATGGCTGCAGGTGCGGTTTGCCTGGTAGCCGCGTTGACGATCGAGGCAGTCCGGAGGAAGTAGCGTGAGAGTGCCGTCTGTCCTGTAGTCGCCGTCCGCGGGGCCGACGGCTGACTGGCTCTAGAAGAACCCAAGTTTCTTCGGGCTGTATGAAACAAGGATGTTCTTCGTCTGCTGGTGGTACAAGTGCTATGCCCCTCTGAACAGCAAGGATGCCGGTCCGGCGCTTTGAATGAGGAGAATTGGCCCGCGCATGGTCCGGATCTTGCTGGTGCTGGGCCGCCTCGTACCGCGACGGATCGACGGGGCAGCCGCAGAGAGACAGCGAGCGCGATGACACACGATCCTCGGCGCCGGCCCCTCTCCGACGAACCGCAGAGGCGCTGGGGGAGGCTGGCCCGACGAAGCACGGGGCCTGGGCCGCACCGGCGACCTGACGGTGCACCGGACCCATCGGATCGTCCGAATCGGTGAAGGACAAGATTTGGCCGTCCTCGCGGACCGCGCCTACACGGGCGTCGGCCCTCATGTCCTCACCGGCCTGCGACGTCAGCCCGGTGGGGGAGCTCACCCTCACCCAGCGGACCGTCAACCGCGCCCTAGCCCAGGCTCGAGCTCCCGTCGAGCGCGGCATGGCAAGGCTGAGTCCTGGCAGATCTCACGCAGATCCCGCCTCAGCCCAAGTGCCTGACCGTCATCGCCAAGGCCGTCCTCACCCTGGAAAGGCAGACTGGAAGGCTCACTGTGCGGCAGCTGGCGAATAGGCTCCGGGTGGCCAGGAGTACCAGGTGCACCGCTACAGTCCCCCGTATGCCGCTGTAAAGACCGCATCCCTTGCCGCGGCTCTCTCAACTTCGAGACATCGCAGCACGAATGACGCCCCGTCCGGTCTTCGCACGTGGGCCGAGCCCAGGCGCTGTAAATCGATGTCAGGGATGCTGTGTGACGAGGGCTTCTGTGCTGTTCGCCCAGGATGTGTCGAATTGTTGGAGGGCGATGGTGTAGAGGAGGCCGGGCGCTCGTGCGTACAGGCAGGGTGAGTTCCTACCGTGCGCGTTGTCGCTGTAGAAGGTGAGGTAGGCGACCTTGTCGGTGGCTATGACGCGGCATGTGTGGGGCAGGTTGTAGCTGTGCAGTTGGATGTTGCGTTGTGCGCGTGCGGCCTGGGCAAGGTAGTTGATGTTGGCTCGGACCTGGTTTCTGAGCACGTCAGGGGTGAAGCCTGGGTCGAAGCGGGCGACGTCGTGGGAGCGGCGGTCGAGCCAGGAGTCGTGTGGTGTGTCCGGGTTGGGGAGCAGGATCTGGACGGATGCGGGTGAGAGGTCGCCGGACCACAGGGGGGCGAAGGCTTCACGGGTGAGGATGTTGCCGCGTCCTGCGATGACTTTGACCCAGCGGGCCCTGGCGAGGTCCTGGCTCATGTTCTGTTCTGCGGCGGCTTGGCGGCGGTAGACGCGGCGGAGTCCGGTGCCGGTGAACCAGGAGCAGGCTGCGGTGAGCCACCACAGGGGGCGTGAGGCGCGCAGCAGGCTGAGGGCGAGCAGGAGGGTACTGGTGACGAGGGAGCTGAGTATGCCGAGCAGAAAGGCGTTCATGCTGAGGCTCCGGTGGTGTGAGTTGTCTCCTTAGGCGGTGCTCGCGGTGCTCGTCGCTGGCTCAGCAGAGGTAGGGGAGTAGTTGGCTCAGGACATGGGCGGCGTTTCTTGCTGCGAGTTCGTGGTGCCGGTGGCCCTTGTCTTCGTCGGCGTTGTCCGAGACGCCGCGGATGACGATCCAGCCGGGGTTTTCTGTGCCGTGGACTGAGTTCTCCTGCCAGTACTGGCTGAGCCCGCCGGCCTCCATGTCTACGGCCAGGACCTTTTCGTGGTAGGTGGTGAGGTAGGTTCGGACGTCACTGGCCCGGTCGGCGATGACGGCTTCGCCGGACCCGATGACTCCGGGGTATACCTCGTACTGGTCGCCGGCGTGTGCGGTCATTTGGCCGTCGATGAGCGCTGGCGTCCCGTGGTCGGTGAAGTAGGCATTCACGGCGTGAACGACCTGCCCGGGTGCTTGCCGGTGTTCACCGCGACGGCGGGTGTCGCCCATCGGGTTGATCTTGCGGCTCTCGTAGTAGACGACGTCGGTGGAAACGATGACGTTGCCGATCCGGGCGTGGTCATCATGGATGCCGCCTCCGATACCGACGAGGGCCCACAGCCGGGGGTGGTAGTGGCGTCGGAGGTTTTCCAGGGCAGCCATGGTGGACCGCTGGCCCTGGCATTGCGTCTGTGTGGCCACGACGCGCAAGGTGGCACCGGGGACACTGTGTTCGCCCTGGTAGAAGTACAGGCCGCTTGGCAGCTTGTGACGGTGAAGCTTTAACTCATCGATGACGGAGCGGAGTTCCTCACTGAGGATGGTGACGATCCCGAGGTCCCACCCGGCGTCCGCTTCGACAGCCGGCTCAGCGGAGCGCAGGGGCGCTGGCCCGGATGCTTGAGCGTTCGCTCCGATCGCGATGTTGCTGAAGCGGTTGTTGCTGCCGCGGCTGATGATGCCTTGGTTGTTGGTCATGGGGCTGCTCCGTTGTCGGGCTGTGCGGACTGGTTCGCGGGGACGCCGACCTGAGCCGCTTCGCCTACTGCGTTGTTGGTGAAGCTGTTGTTGTCGCCGAAGTTGAAGATGCCGCTGTTGATGATCTTGAGTGCTCGGTCCTTGAAGACGGACGTATCGACATCCTTGCCCTGGAGGAAGTCGCTGGCGGCGCTCAAGAGCCGCTGCTCTATGGTTTTCATCCGTCCGAGGATGTCGCTTTTCTCAAGCTGTACCTTGGTCCAGGCCTGCGACGATTCCTCTCGTATGCTGACGCGGCTGCCAATGAGGATGTTGCGGATCGGCGTCGCGGTGAGGTCGCGGGGCAGGACAGCGGCCTTGGCCAGCGCATAGAGGTAGCGGAAGATCCGCCATGAGTGCTGGATGTCGGAGGGCAGCGCGGCCAGTTCGTTGAAGGCTGCCCAGATGACGGCTGCGCCGCCGTGGTGGCCGAACTCTTCGGCTCGCTGGAAGGAGCGTGGTGTGTGCGCGAGCACGCATGCCGCAGTGGACAGGTTCAGGGTTCGTCCCTGCAGGCTGACATGCAGCAGGACGGTCGCAACGAATTCGCCCCCGTCGGCGGAGGTGGTGACCTCGAGGAAGTGGTGCTGCTTCGATTCCGGCGTGTTGATGATGGAACGCAGTTCACTTCGGGTGAAGTGGTGCGGAAGCAACGATCGGTCCACCGCGACATCGGTCTCGGCGACGTAGACGCGGTCCCGGACCTCTGCCGGCAGCCGGACGTCGCGGCTGTCGATGTTCAGCGGCAGGACAGCTTCGCGCAGATGCTCAACGAGTTCGTGTGCCTGGAAAGGCGGCACCGAGTGCTCACGCTCGTGCAGTGGCTCATCATCGGTATCGGGCCGCAGCAACTGGATACTCATCGGCGGATTCCACTGGTAGACGAGCTCACCGGCTCCGATGAACGGTGACCGGTCACCGAAGAGCGTGAACATGGTGAGGTCGTCATCCTCGTCGTCGCTGTGCCGGGGGCGGCGGTACACCGCACACATGTGGTGCTGCTGGCGGTCCGCTGCACGCTGCCGGCCCGACAGGCGGGCGGGACGCAGTGCAGGGGTACGCAGGATCCGGTTGAGGATCAGCTGGCGTGTGGCTCCCACGGCCAGGTAGACGAGTGTGATCGCCACGGCCAGGAGGAGTGCCGTCAGCGCCTGCCGCGGATAGACCAGGGCGATGACCAGGACGGTCATGGCCAGCCACAGCGCGGCCGTGGTGACCCGTCTGAACGCGACTGCTTTGCCCGTCGTGACGCGCGGGAGGAGGAACCTGAGGAGGTAGCGGTGGGCCCGTAAGGGGCCGCCTAAGCCACGGCGTCTGGACTTGTGGGCTGGCATCGGCTGGCGGTCGATGCCTTGAAGCAGTGTGGCGAGACGGAGCAGCAACAACAGGCCGAAGCCGCAGGCGATGAGGAGGGCTGCGGGAAGGGCTCCTGTGAGGACGGGTCCGACTATTGCAGCGAGGATAGTGGTACGAGGGAGCGCGCTGAGCGCGGCGGCGCGCCACGCGTGATGCATGACGGGGACGATGTCGAAGCCGTAGGACGGGGCGACCCTGCGGTGCGGCGCGATGCAGACTTCGCCGATCACAAGGTCGCGGAAACGTTCGTCCACATACACGCCGGCGCACAGATGACGCGTGGCGGCTGTGGGTTCGAGCGTCGTCTCCTGTGCTGGTGGCGCGTGGGAAGTGGTCATGTCCTGCCCCCGGCTTCTACAGTTATGGTTGCTGTGACCATAAGTGTCGGCGGAGTTTAAGTCAATGAGACCTTTAGGGGTGCGGGTGGATGACTGGCTGAAAGACTCAGACGAGGTCGGACCCTCGTGGCTGACCGTGGACCTTGCGATCTTCACCCTCAGAGACGACCAGCTGATGGTGCTCCTGATCGAGCGCGGCCTGGACCCCTTCAACGGCATGCCCGCGATGCCCGGTGGCTACGTCCAGAAGAACGAGACCCTCCGGGACGGGGCCCTGCGCGAGCTGGCCGAAGAGGCCGGCATCGACGGCAGTCAGCTGCACCTGGAGCAGCTCGGAACCTACGCGGACCCCGGGCGTGACCCAAGAGGCAGAGTCGTGACCGTCGCCTACCTCGCACTGGGGCCGAACCTGCCGACGCCCGTCGGAGGGACCGACGCCGCATGCGCCTTCTGGGCCCCCGCGGCGCGCTTGGAGGACAGCACGCTCCCCCTGGCATTCGACCATCAGGCAATTCTGACCGAGGCGCTGGAAGAGGTCCGCAGGAAGCTTGAGTACACCGCTGTCGCCACGGCCTTCTGCGGGGAGACGTTCACGCTCAGAGATCTCCGCACGGTGTACGAGGTGATCTGGGGCCAGCCACTGGATCCGAGCAACTTCCGCCGCAAGGTGCTCAACACCACGGGATTCGTGCAGCCGACGGGAGATCAGTGGCTGCCCCCTACCGGCCGCCCGGCCGCCCTCTACCGCCGTGGACACGCCTGGCTGCTCAACCCGCCCCTGCTGCGTACTGCAACATCTGGTCAGCGAGGCTGAGGCGGGCTCCGGTCACGACAGGCGACTAACCGAGGGATGTGCTCACCGGGCTGAGGGCGAACCGGCACCGCACGGCGGACTCCAAGGCCGCCACAAAAGTCGAGTGACCCTCGCCCGAGAGTTTCAGCTGGCTGAGGCCAACGCATCTTCTGGACTACGCTTTCCCGGCAGCGCCCCTCCACACGCGCCCAGCGCAGCCTGTAGACCACTCAGTTGCTGTCCGCGATTAAGGATATCGAGGAGTTCGGTCGGCCCGAGGCCAGATGCGAGGAGGCCGCGCTGTTGGGCCTCCCACAGGACGGTGACCGGCTCGACGGGGGCAACGCGCCACGTCAGAACGGTCTGGCACTACCACAGTCCGGCGTGCAGGGGGAGCGTGAAGTTGTCGCCGGTCAGCCACCGCATCTGCTCAGCGGGGTGTGCCGTCGAGGTTGCGAGCAGCAGCCACTCCTCATCGGCCGTCTCCTCGGCGTTGTTAGGGGGCTGCGGTCGGCGCGTGTGCGGGAGTGCGGGGCAGGGAGCCGGAGCCGAGCGGGAACCGCGAGGCGATGTCGTTCACCACGCTGGCGAGGGCGTCGGCGGCGGTGAGGGTGGTAGGCACAGGGTGCGGCGGACGTGCTCGGTCTCGATCATTCGGCGAGCACTGCGTTGAGCCAGCTGGTGTCCTGCGCATACTGGACCGGGCCGGGAGCGTCAGGGTGCGGATCGCGGCGGACAGGGCGCCGTGCCCGTAATTCTCAAGAACGAGCCGGGCTCGATCCCGGCGACGTTGGTGAGGCGACGGGGTTCGACGAGGAGAGCACGCTCGGCGTAGCACCGGCTGCTGCGGATGCGTGTCGGGCAGGTCGTCGAGGTCGTCGCCCTCGTCGAGGGCGGGGGTTGCGGGGCTTCATGTCCCGGGTGCCGAGGAGGGTCAGAGAGTGACTTCCATCCACCCGGACCCGCGAACAGTTCCAGGATCAAGAGACCAGCCCCGAAGTCGTCCCGCGGGTGTGTGACGTCGCCGCGGCAGTTTTCGCCCCAGCACGCTTTTCAACCCAACAGAAAGGCGGGACCGGGTTGTCAGAGCGCCAGTGGATGATGGTCACTCACACCTACCGACCGAGGGGTACCCGATGGACCGTGTTGTTGCGGACCTGGTGTTCTTTCTGAGCGCTCGTCTGGACGAGGACGGCGCTGCGGCCCGCGCGGTGAAGCAAAGCGAGGACTCAGGGGACATGAGCGCCCGCATCCTTGCCGATGTTGCCGCCAAGCGCGGGCTCCTGCGCTTGGTGGAGTGCCAGCAACGGAACGCCGATGCCGAAGACTTCATGGTTCGTGGCCCTGCCACGGTCTCGCTGGCCGCGCTCCAGGCCGTGCTTCGCCACCTTGCTACTGCGTACATCGGCCACCCCGACTTCGATCCCGAGTGGGAGCCGAATGAGGATGAGTACGAGCCTGACGAGAGGTTCAGCGCCCGTAGCCGGGACTACATCGCCTGACGTCGCCGCTCCAAGAATTGCGGATCAACAACATCAAGGAGCTGCAAAGAAGAATCTGTTGAGGCCGCGGGCTAGGGACCGTCACCGCCGTCGATGACCAGCGCCGCATGAGACGCAGCCTTTGCTGCCTGCCCGTCGCGCCGTCCGCCCGACCGCCGGTCCCGCAGAGAAGTGTCTTTCGGTTCACCTAAACTGGTAGGCCGACTTGGGGGGGATCTTGAAGCCGCGTCTGGTGTTCGTTCATGGCATCGGCGCGCCGCGCGACGTCGAGGCCGAGCAGGGCGAGTGGCTGCGGGCCTTGGCGGAGGGAGCACGGCGCGCGGGGCATGACCGGTGGGTGTCCGCGCTGACAGGCGGCTGGGGCGCCGACACGCGCTTCGCCCACTACGGCGATCTCTTCCACCGGGCAGGCGCGCAAGGCGCCGACGGGTCCTGGGGCGCCGACGAGGACGAGGCCCTCGTCGCCGAGCTGCTGCTCGAAGCCATCGACGAGCACCTCGTCGATCCCGGCCTCGCCGCACCGGAGCGTCGGGTGTTGCTGCATGCCCGGGCCCGGCTCGCACCGGCCGGGCAGGGCCAGGGGCTCGGCAATGTCGGCCGCCGGACGCTGAACGCGTTGACCACGCTCACGTCCGCTCCTGGCCTGCGTTGGTTCGGCGACCTGGCGAGTTCCCAGCTGACGCTGACGGTTCTCGGTCAGGTCGCCCGCTACCTGAACCGTGGGGAACCGGACTCCTCCGGCGATTCCTTGGACCGGAGGATCCGTGAGCGCGTGGCCGGCTGCCTCGACCAGGACGGTGCCAGCGTGGTCGTCGCCCACTCGCTCGGCACAGTTGTCGCCCTGGAAACCCTCCATGAACACAAAGCGGAAATCCCGCTGTTGGCAACCCTCGGCTCGCCCCTCGGTATGCGGACCGCCGTGCTGCCCCGCACCCGGCCACAGCCGCCGAGCACCCCCGATGTCGTCGGCCGCTGGCTGAACTTCTGGGACCGTGACGACGTGATCGCCGCCCGCCCGGTGCTGGAGGGCTTCATCCGGCCCAACGCGAGCCAGGCGGGCCCGGTGAGCGACCGCGTCGACTCGGACGGGCTGTGGGTGCACCCTGCCGCCAAGTACCTCGCCCACCCGGCCGTCGCGGGCCCGATCGTCGCGGCCCTGGACACCCTCGCGGGACAGTGACCGGGGGCCGCCACGCCCTGGTGGTCGCGGCGCAATGCCCCGATCTGGGCACCCTCACCGAACTCAAGGACGCGGCAAAGTCCTTCCACGCCGTCCTCACGGCGCCGGACGCGGGGGCCTGCGCGACCGGGCACCCGACGCAGACCCTGCTGTACGGGGAGATCCGTCAGTCCGAGATCGAACAGGCGATTCGTGCGGCTGCGCGAGCGGCCGGGCAGGCGGACGCGGTGCTCGTCCTTGCCCTGCTCGGTCACGGGATCGCGTCCGGCGGCAACCTGTACTTAATGGCCAGTGACTCACGGCGGGACGAACTCACGACCACCGTCGACGTTTCATCCCTGCTGAAGCAGGTCGTGGAGACGCCCGGCCTCTCCGGGATCATCACCGTCGTGGACACCTGCCATGCGGCCGGCGCCGTACCCGAGGTCAAGGCCATCGCCTCCGGCATCCGGCAGGGCAACACGCGGATGTCCCTGCTCATGGGCGCGGGCGTCGCGGAGGAGGCGTTCAACCTCCGGTTCAGCCGGACCATCACCAAGATCGTCCGGCAGGGCGTCGAGCGGGCGGCGGAATGCCTCTCTCCCGAGAGCGTCCTGCAGGCCGTCCGTCTGGACGGCGGTGCCGTCGGCCAGGACGTCCACCGGATGGACTGGGACGGCGCCCAGTTCGAGGAGACCGGACTTTGGCTGGCGTACAACCGGCGGCACACGATCCTCCGGGCGGGACGGCTGCTGGGACCATTGGCACTCGCGGCTCTGGCCCGCGCGCTGCCCGCCAGGCCGACCGTCGTCGGCGGCATCGACGGCGGACGTCCGGAGGACGTACTGCTCATGGGTGACATCGCGGACCTGGAGAAGGAAGCGGCCGCCCTCGGTCCTCAGGAGGGCGCACGGGCGCGCGCCGTGATCGAGGCCGTCCGGCACTGCGCGCGCACCCGTTCGCTGCTGGCCGCGTGGCCGGGCAGCGAACTGACCTCGAAGGTGCTGAACCGGTCGCTGGTCACGGCCGCTCCGCAGGCCCAGGGGCTGCCCAGCGCGGCGGGCAACGACCTGCTGCGTGACGCGGTGGAGTACCTGCGACTGCGCGCACCGCTCGTGGCCCAGCGCCCGGTGATTCCCCTCGTGCGCTTCGTCGCCTCCCTCGCCATGACGACGGGCGTGCCGGCCGAGCATCCCGTCCTGCGGCAGTGGGCCGCTGACATCGGCGCGGACATCGACCTCAACGACGCCTTCGAGAAATGGGCGGAACAAGCCCGGGAGATGCGGCTGCGGCTCGTTGTCTCGCTGCACGCCGCCGTGGGCGACGAATGGCCCGAGTCCCTGACGGCGTGGCTGCTCGACGGCGACGCCCACCACCAGCATCAGGAGTTCCCCTGCCGGCCCGACCGCAGCGGGGTCGAACGGCAGATCGGCGCCGCCCTGCGGTGGGCCTCCGGTCTCGCCGACACCCTCGGCTTCCCCCTCAAGAGGGTCGAGATCGCGGCCCCGGCCCCGCTCCTGGTGCAGTGGCGCCCTGAGGAGACCGACTATGGCAGGCGGCTCGGTGACCGGCACGACGTGATCCTGCGCTGGAGCGACCGGATGCAGCCGCCCGAGCATCTGTGGTGGATCAACGACGAGGCCCGGGAGCACCTGCGCGCGATGGAAGCCGCGGCATGCGGCCGGCGCGTCGACTGGCTGGAGGAGAACGACACTCGACCCGACGGGGAGCTGCACAGCCGGCTCAGCAGCCGCCCGCAGGGCCGGGCGGTGGCCCTCGGTCACCGGCCGGCGAAACTCGGCGACATCATGGCGACCCTCCTCGCCGCCTCGCCGATCGTCCTGTGGCCGGAGGGCGGCGGCCGGGTCCCCGAGGACGTCCGCCGGTACGTCGACGAGAGCTGGCATCAACTGCCCCGCAAGTTCTGCACGGCGTACCGCGAGAGCCGGCGGTCCGGCCCGCCCGGCCATGGCTCCGGCTCGTCGGACCAGCGGGACCTGCACCGGCTGCGCGCCGTCTGGGACGACCTGGACTACCTCGAATTCTGCCGCTGGTTCCAGAAGTACACGACCGAGGGGGAGACACCCTGATGACCTGGCAGCCTTTCTACGTCGGGCACGGCCGTCCTCCCGAGCAGGCGCGCCCGCTCGATCCGGCGCCGCCTTGGAGGGAGTTCCCGCGCCGACCGCTCCACAAGCAGTTCGTGCCGCAGCCCGGACTGGTGGAGGCCGTGAACGCCGCATTGCTGTTGCGCCGCCCGCTCCTGCTGACGGGTCCGGCCGGCTCGGGCAAGTCCACGGTGATCGAGCAGGTCGCCGTCGAGCTCGGTCTGGGGCCCGTGTTGCGCTGGCACATCACCTCGCGGAGCACCCTGGGCGAGGCCCTCTACCGGTACGACGCGCTCGGCCGAATTCACGCACAGCGGCTGGAAGGTCGCAACGGCAGCGACGACATCGCGCCCTTTCTCCGCATGGGTCCGCTGGGCACCGCCCTGCTGCCTGGCCGGCACCCGCGGCCCCTGCTCGTCGACGAGATCGACAAGAGCGACCTCGACCTCCCCAGCGACCTGCTGGACGTGCTGGAGCGTGGGGAGTTCGAGATCCCCGAGCTCGCCCGCTACGCGGCAGAGGTGGTCGCGGTCCGCGAATGGGACGGCGATCACCGTCATGACATCGAACGGGGAAGGGTTCAGTGCACCGAATTCCCCTTCATCGTGATGACCAGCAACGGTGAACGCGACTTCCCCGCCGCGTTCCTGCGCCGCTGCGTACGCTTCACCATGCCGCGGCCCACGGTCGAGACCCTGACCAGGGTCGTCGCTGCGCACCTCGATGAGGACACCGCGGGGGCGACCACCTCACAGCAACTGATCACCGCCTTCGTCGCCCGCCTGGAGGCCGGCGAGAACCTCGCGGTGGACCAGCTGCTGAACGCCGTCCATCTCCTCAGCTCGGACAACGCCCCCGACGAGGACCGCCGACGGGACATCGAGGAACTGCTGCTGCGTGAGCTGTCCCGTGCCTGACGAGCCCGGCGCGTCTGAGGGCTTGTCCCGGGTGCTGACGGCGCTGCGCGCGGCCGCACCGGACCTGGATGGCACCGCTCTGGCCGAAGTGCTGTGGCTCGCCGCGCGGATGGCGGGTGATTCGGCCGCGGTCCGGGAACAGCCGACGGATCCGCGGCCCGACCGGCCCGCGGCGAACCCGGTCAGGCCGGCCCCGACACCGGACCGTTCCGTACCACAGCCCACGGCTGCCGCGCCCGTCAAGTCGCCCGACGCCGGGCGCTCTGGCGCGGCGGCCGGAGCCGACCGGCCCGCCGACCACACCCTGCACGAGCGGCGCACCGGGGAGCGGGACCTGCTCCGCGGCACCGCTCTGCCGGCACCCCGTGCGGCCGCGCTCCCGCAGGCCCTGGAACTCACGCGTGCGCTGCGGCCGTGGAAGCGGCGTTGGCGCGAGGGACGGCGGAGCGAACTCGATGTCGACATGACCGTGGCCGGTTACGCGCGCAGCGGTCAGCTGATCCCCGTCTTCGCCCCCGCCCCTGAGCGGTGGTTCGACGTGACGTTCGTGGTCGACCGTTCGCCAGGCATGCGGGTGTGGCGTGAAACCGTGGAGGAGTTCACGGCGCTCGCCACCCGTATCAGTGCCTTCCGCACGCTCCGGGTCCGCGACCTCACGTTCAGGCCGGACGGCACCCCCGTCTCACCGGGGCGGCTGGGGTCTTCCAGCGGACGCATGCTCGTGGTCCTCGTCTCCGACTGCGCTGCGGCCCCCTGGCGGCGACCCGAGGTGTGGCAACTTGTGCACGCCTGGGCAGGCGCTACACCGACCGCCCTGCTCAACCCCCTGCCCACCAGGTTGTGGCCCGGCACCGGACTGGATCTGCCGATGGTCCGGACGACCCCGACCGTCCCCGGTCCGTACGGCACCCGGCTCCCGTACGACGTCCCGCCGCTGCTCGACATGGGCTCGTCCGACGGGCTCGGCCCCTGGCAGCCGGTCCCCGTCCTGTCTCTGTCCGCTCATTCCGTCGGGCGCTGGTCGCGTGCACTGATGCGCAACGATCCGGCAGGCTGCAGCGCGGTCCTCGTACCGCCCACGGGCCGCCTGCCCGCACGCTCCGTGCCGGCCACCCGGCCCGTGCCGCCCCAAATGCGCGCGCACGGCTTCCTGCGCACCGCGAGCAGGGCGGCGGTCCGGCTCGCCGTGCTCTGCTCCACCTTCGACCGGCTGAGCTCGGCCGTGCTGCACCTGGTACGGGAGGCACTCGTGCCGGAGGCGACGACGGCGGACGTGGCCGAGGTCGTCACGAGTGGCCTGTTCCAGGTCACCGAGGACCGTGACGCGGTGGAGCTCACGCTGACGCGGGCAGCCCAGGAGGTTCTGCGGGAACAGCTGCCCCAGGACGACGTCTGGCGGCTGCACGAGGCACTCGACCGCCATCTCCGGGAGCGCATCGGCGGCGATCCCGGACTGGCGGCGGTGCTGCCCGACCCGGCCGCTTCCCAGGAGCTGCCCGCCGAGCTTCGCCCGTTCGCCCGCGCCTCGCGGGAAACGCTTGAGCTGCTCGGCGTCTCCGTACCGGAGAGGGCCGCCGACCCGCGGACGGTACGGCTGCACCCGCAGCCGGAGCCGGATTCCGCCCCGGGCCCGCACGAACTGCCTCCCGCCCCGGTACCTTTCGTGGGTTCCGAACAGAGGGTCCAGGACCTGGCTCACCTGCTCGTCGCGGCGGGCGACGGGTCCCGCCGGGTGTGCGTGACCGAGCACGGTGCCCGGCCGGGCGCGGGCCGGACCGCTCTGGCCTTGCACATCGCCCACCGGGTGCGGGATTCATTCCCCGACGGACAAGTCTTCCTCGACCTGCGCGGATCGACACCGCACCCCGTCGACGCGGACGCGGCCCTGTACATGCTGCTGACCGCGCTGGGGCAGCCGGCAGAGTCCGTTCCACGGACCACGGACGAGCTCGTGGCGGCCGCCGTCACAGCCCTGCGGGGACGACGGACGCTGGTCGTCCTGGACGACGCGCACGCCACGGGTTTCCTCGACCGGCTGACCGCAAAGGCCCCGTTCTGCGCATGGCTGGTGACCGTACGGGACCCGGGGCGCTCGCCGAGGGGATTCACCACCGTTGGCCTGCGTTCACTGCCGGAGGGGGACGTGTGCGAGATGCTGGCCGCCGTGTCCGGCGCGCGGCTGTCCGGCTCCGACCGTCAGCGGCTGCGTGCGGCCGTTGACGCGAACGGCCCGTGGAGCCCCTTGGCGGTTGAGCTGTGCGCCGCGTGGTTCACGCTCGACGCGACCCGCTCCGTCGATGATCTCATCCGGCTGATCGGCGGAGCCCGGGGACAAACATGGAACGGGGAGGACCGCTTCGTCTTCCTCGGGCAGTTGGCGCGGGTCCTCCCTGAACACCTGAGGGAGGCCGCGGCGCGCCTGGCCGCCGTGGGCACGGGACTACTGACCCTGCACGAGGCCGGGGCACTGCTGGAACGCGACGGACACGGTGCGCGGGAGACCCTGGAACCCCTCGTCCGGGCAGGTGTACTGGAGCGGCGGGGCGTGGACCGGTACCGGTTCCACTCGGCTCTCCACGCCGCGCTACGCCCCGATCCGGGCCGACCCGGGTACGGCCGTGACGGGCGCCCGAGTACGGATGAATGCCTGTCCGACTTCTACCTGGCAGCGGCCTCGATCCTGCACGAAGCTTCTCGCCCGGGGTCCGGCCTCGTACGCCTGCTGGGTGTCCCGGAGGTGTCGGTGACCGCGCAGGTTGCCTCCTCCCTTACGGGCGGCCTGTCCTCCACGTGGGTTGCGAACGCCCTCACGTACGTGGCCGAGGCCGGCGTCCAGGCCGACCAGCACACCCGGAACTCCCTTTCCGAGTTGCTGTTCCTCCTTCGGGACGTCGGCGGATCCGCCCTCCACCGGCGTGACTTCGAGCAGGCTGCGAAAGCGCTCACGGCACCCGTCGCGAAGGGGCTTCCCCCGGAGATCCGACTTGCCCGCCTCGCCGTGGCCAGCGCGCACCATGCGGGTGGCCGGGTGGACGCGGCCGCGCGGGAACTGGAACCGCTGATCCTCGCGGCTGACGGCGTCCGCGACGATCTGTGGACGGGGCACATCTCGTCGCTGTCCGGAGCCCTGGCGCTGGATCGGGGCGCGTTCGCCCCGGCGCGGCGGCACTACGAACGTGCCTGCGCCGCATTCGAGGCACTGCCGGATCCCTACGCACTGGCGGAGGCCCGCCTGGGACTCGCGCGAGCCGAGCTGAACCTCGGCGCGACGTCCCTCGCGCTGGAACTGGCCGAGGCGGTGGCCGGCGTGGACTTCGCCCCCACCCGTGTGCGGCTGGCCCGTGATGCCCGGCACCTCCTGGTCGTCGCCGCCTCGGCGGCAGGGCGGCATGCCCGCGCGCTGGAGGTGCAGACAGAGCTCTGCCGGGTCTACGAGGTCATGGACGAGAAGCCCGCGATGGGCGAAGTGCTGGCCGAGATGGCCGACACATGTCTCCAGCTGGACCGGTCGGAGGAGGCCGTCGAGGCCCTCGAAGCGGCCCTCACCTGCTTCGAACGGCCTGGCCTCGAGCGGGAACGGGCCACCACCCTGGCCATGTACGCTGCGGTACTCACCGGTATGGGCGAGCCGGAACGGGCCCTGGAGGCGCTGGATGAGGCGGTCTCGCTCATGGAGGGGCGTGACAACGCCACAGTGGCGCGGTTGAAGGCCATGAAGAGGGCCTACGGGGTGAAGACCGTGATCGGGCTGGAGCTGACCGGTGAGATCGAGGACGAGGAGGAGGACGCCCGCCTGTCGGACGCTCTGCTGCTGGCTGCTCTCGAGGCGGTCCGCAGCAGCCGTGTCGTCCCCAACATGAACCTCGTGTCGGGAGAGACCATCTCACACGGCTGTCTCTTGATCGCCGACGGCTCGATCGAGACGGCCGCACTCGTGCACGGTCTGGCGCAGCAGCTACCGAGGACCCTGACCGTCTCCGGCTTCCCGTACACCGTGCACATGGCCGTGGACATCGCCCCCGGCGCGCCACCGGTGCGGCACCGCGCCCGCTTGCTGTTGCACGACCACGCCATACGCTCGCTGGCGCGCAGCAGCGCGACCTGGCCGACCGCGCACATGTCCGCAGAGGCGCACGCCGCCATGACGGCCGGAGTACGCGGGAAACAGTTCTTCATCGAGAACACCAGCGTCCAGGCAGCCTCCGGGGCTCGACTGCTCGTTCCGGCAGAGCCGGTGTGGCCGCTGAACGATCCCGACTTGCGCCGTGTCACACTGGCGTGCAAATCAGCGGATCCCGAAGGCCGCCGGATGGGCATGCTGCTGCGCGAGAGCATCGACGCGATGCTCGACACGGAGACGACCGGCCGATTTGACCCCGCTCGTCTGAGCCCCAAGGAGAGGTCAGGGGTCATCACGTCGATCGAGCAAGCCCTGCGGCGCTGGCCCTCCTTCCTGGCAGGTGACTCAACCGATCTCCTTCTCCCCGCGGCCGGGGACGAGGTCGACGCCGTGGGCTTCGACGTCAAATTCTCGTTGTCCGGACGGTGGAGCTTTGCCGCTGATCACCCGGGACGGATCATCGTCCTCATCCAGGCGGACGACCACCGGTCCCGGTGGTCCATGGGAGTGCTCAGGCTGGAACCCCTGCACCTGAACGCCGGAGCCACCACAGACGGCCGTCGAACACTTCGCTCTGACGCGTTGACCAGCGCCGTGCTGTGGTTGCACATGCAGGAGCCGCTGCCGGAGAACCTGTTGCTGCACCTCCCCGCCGAAGACCGGGAGGCCGTCTTCTCCGGGCCCCGTGTCCGCCGCATGGTGCGGTTGTTCGTCCGGGTCCAGGAGCGACCGGTCGCTCCTTCTGCCCTTCGCCAGATCGGAGGAACACACTGGCAGCGACGCCTGCGCGAGGCTGTGCCGGAACTGCGTGAACAGGGAATCCTGCTCCTCGGCCCCCGCGCCGCCGACCGCAGCCTCGCGCGTGAACTGGGTACGGCCGACGGCTCCCGCTCCGACGGGTACGTCAGTGTCCGGCTGACTCGGTACCAGCCGGACCGGCACAGGAATCAGCAGTACATCGAGCTGAATGGCACCCGTTGGGTACGGGCAGCCGTCGATGATCCTGTTGAGCCCTTACCCGAACTGCGCCGGCAGCTTCGCTGATGCCGAAGTTCGAACGATCGGACCGAGCTCGTCGGAAGCTACATGGACCGCTGAACGGCAACGAATGACGCCTGTTCAGCCGGTCGGCTCAATCGGCGCCCGCAGCCTGTGCGGCTGCCAGCTCCTCGCCGCGGCTTCGGTACGCCTCGATCAGATCGCCGTCCGAAATGGGAAGCCCATCTGCGTTGGCCCCGACCGACTCCAGGACCTCGTCCGGTCAGGCCTGAAGGCCCGTCAACTCATCTGCGGCGTCCGGGTCAGCAGGCTGAGCCCGCACTTGTCGCCCTCCGAAAGGTTCTGCCCGTTACCGGTCGGCACGAGAAGTAGCCCGAATGTCACGCGACGCTGTGGAGGTGGGCTTGGCTTTCGCGCGAAGGCCGGAGTTTCCAGCGCTCGCGGGGACGGGGGTTGCAGAGCGGCGGCCTGGGCCTTCCGCGGGCGCGATCCACGGGGAGGGGGTATGTGCCTTGCGCCAGGTAGTGCCGGCCGCCGCTCGTCAGGGCGACGCTCCACTGCCCACCCATCTGGGAGACCAGGACCAGGCCGCGGTTCTGCAGTGCCTGACAGGTGGTCGCCCTTAGTCGATCGGATGCGCGGTCGCAGGAGTCGCTGCAGACTGGGTCGCGTACGCTCCGAGGTCAGCCGCATATGCCCGCATGCCCTGGCATCAGCGGAGACGGAAGCGAGTCCCCGGGAACCCTGGCTCGCCGCATGGCTCCGGCCACGCCAGGCGCCTGTGTCCGCGTGCCGCCCTGATGGCGACGGGCGCGTCGGACCGCGCCGGCCATCAGTCACCGAAGCGACCCACGACAGCCGCATGTTGCTGGAAAGTGAGTGTCAGCGTGGGCCACCACATCATCCGGATCTGTGAGCGACAAGGCGTCCCTGTCCTCGCCGACCGCGCCTATACCGGCCCCCCCACGTCGTCGCTGGCCTCAATCGACCACCCGGGGGCGAACTCACCCGACGTTGCGCTACCGCGGTCCTCCAGCGAAGACGGCGGTGTCCGACTCCCGATCCGGGAACCGGAGGCCAGTTGTAGGCTCCCGCCCTGCCGATCTTTGAATACCGGGGCGAAGCCGCGAAGTTGAAGGTGCTGGCACGGGAAATAGAGGCGGATCAGCACCTCGCCGGAAAGTGCTCCCTCGCCCTCACACCCCTGCAGCAGAACAGGCGCGACTCCTTACGCCACGCCCACTGGGCGGAGATCTCCATCTCCGTCGCCGCCGGACTGGCCACGAACACCCTCTATGACGCCTTGAAGGCACTGGTCGAGCGGGCGCGTGACCGGGGGCCCGTGGAGGAGGCGCCTCCTCGACCGGAAGACGACGACCAGGGTGCGGACGGCTCGGAAGGAGTGAACCGGTGACCGTCCACTCTCCACGTCTACGGAACTCGAGCGGCGCCGAGTTGAATCTGCGCAGCCAGATCCTCTTCCAGGATCAGACCCGCACGCGCACCAGCGATCTTGTGACGACGGTCGGCTCCTGGCACAAGACCTATGTCCACGAGAGCAGCCACTGGGCGCAATATCACGGATCCACTGTCGGCATTCTTCTGAGCCTGCTGCGGCGCACGAGGGGCCAGTTGGCCGCGTACACGATCTCTCACCTGCCCCGACAAGACGTGGAGCATCTCCACGAGAACCGGAGCAGTGGACTCCGCTTTTTCTCCTTCGAGCGCTACCCCAAGCACGCCCAAGGGGAACTGAAATACAGCGAATTGGATTGGCTCAACCTCTACTTCGCCTACTACCTCCTCTTGGACCCGGAGGGCCTGACGGAGTTCGACACCGCCACCTGGGACATGCGGGCGGCAATGGAGCACTCCCTCGAAGAAATGTGGCGCCAGGGTGCGGGCATGGAGATGGTCGAGTGTCCCGATGACGTACGCGTCGGCATCGACGGGCCCCTGGAGCTCGTGCACACCTCCGAGGGCCCGCTCACCACTCGCGTCCTCTTCGAGTGCGCGGCGGTGCTCGACGAACTCTTCCAGTTCGAGGGCGCCTTCATACGGAAAGCTGACCCGGCGCTGCGCGAGTTCTTGCTCGAGGTGCTGAACGGCGAGTATGGGATGCCGTGTCGCCTGGCGCGTGCTCTCGCAGGGCGCACCCTCGGCGGAAGTACCGTCCTGGCCCTCATCGACTTCGCACTGAACCCTGTGGTGCCGGGCTTGAACTCCGACGACCCGTCCGTCGACTGGAAAGAGCTCTACCCTCCCTACCGGTTCGTGACGGCGGCCAAGGCGATGGCGGGCTGGGAGACGGACCTGGAGTTCCAGTATCCGAGCGATGGGAAGCTTGGCTTCCCGTCTGTCCGACCTCTCGACCCTCCGGGAAGCCGCCACGGCCCCCATGCACCTGTCCGCGCGTACGCCTGCCGTGTCCCTCATGTGCGCTTCACGTCTGCTTGCCCTGCGGGAAAGAGACGTCTGTTCAATCTCGCACTACGGCGTCAATTTCCTGGGCGAGAGAGCGACCAGGTTCATCAAGCCCGACCGGGACATGCAGTGGCTGTTCCCGGTGTTCCAGGTGAGTCAGGGTGAGTACCGGTGGCCGGCGGAGCACGCGGGCCTCGATGAGGCGACGGACCTACTGATAGGTGCCGCCGTGGCGTCGGCGTACGACGACATCCTGCACGGCGTCGGCCCTCTCGCTCACGACCACCGTCCCCGCAGCCTCTTCGACGACGTCGGACAGGTCGAAGCGCTGAACCAGGTCCTCAAGGACTCGACGGGACTGGACATGGGCTGGCATCGGACCTGATGCGGACCCATTCACCGCTCCTGGCGCAAAGCCTTCGCTGAGCACCGGTCACGCTGTGCGCCTCGTACATGGCCATCCCTCACCCGGTCCGTCGGCCTATGAGGTGGTGGCCGCATGGGTGCCGTATCTCGGACATTCGGGAGTGAATTCAGATCGATAGGTGACCGAAACTGAATCAAATGCGACCGCTGTGCATTTAGAGAATTATGGTGACAAGATGCGGCCCCAGATCCTGAGGGGGCGACGGCATCTCATGGGGCTTGCGGCTTCCTTTGCTGTGTGTTCCCGCCGGACGTCCCAGGGTGTGTACGAGCGCAGCAGGGAGACGCGATGACCCAGCCCAGTGATCCGCGTGCCATCCCAGGCCCGCGAGACGGCTCCGCCGAACCACACGGGACCGTAGTCCCGGTGCCGCCCCGGCTCACCAAGGCGGTCATCCGCAACTTCCGGCTGCTCCGCAGAACCGAGCTTTCCTTCACGGACAAGGTGACACTGTGCGTCGGACGCAACAACACGGGAAAGACCTCGCTGGCGAAACTGTTCGAATTCTTCGTGGCGAGGAAGAAAGCCGCGCTGCGCATCGAGGACTTCTCCGCCGACTGCTACGAGGAGTTCCTCGCCGCCCATCGCCTCTTCGCCTCGGGTGAGGCGGAGCAGGCGCGCGACACGGTTCCGGCAGTCACCCTCACCCTCCACATCTCCTACGACAAGGACTGCGGCCAGTACGGACCCCTGGCCCCCTTCGTGGTGGACCTCGACCCCGACTGCTCCGAGGTGGTGATCAGGTTCGCCTTCGCGTTGGGGGACGGTGCCCTGAAGGAGTTCTTCGGCGGCGTGCCGGTGGGGCCGGATGTCACCGCCACGCTTGAGCGGCTGGGCAGAGGCATCCCGAAGCACTTCGAGATGTCGGTGATGGCGGTCGACCCGACCGATGAGGCGAACGTCCGACCGGTCGACCTCGCGGACGTGCGCACCCTGGTGAGGGTGGACTTCGTCGAGGCGCAGCGAGGGCTGGACGACGAGGGCGAGGGGCATGCCGCGCCGATCGGAGCGGTCTTCGAGCAACTGCTGACCGCGGCGGAGAAGAGCCAGAACGCGACGTGGCTGGAGGAGCTCGCCGCGAACATCGACAGGACACTCGTGGACACCTCCGGCAGTCTCGACAGCAGCCTCCAGAAGGTCCGCGAACGGGTGGCGCCGACGTTGAAGGCATTCGGCTATCCGGGTCTGGCCAACCAGGAGTTCGTCACGGCCGCCCGGCTGGACTCCAAGAGGCTGCTCAGGAACTTCGCGCGCATTCACTATCCGGGAGTGGCCGGTGTGCGGTTCCCGGAGTCGTACAACGGCCTCGGTACGCGGAACTTGGTGATGATTCTGCTCAGGCTCTTCACCTGCTACCGCGACCACACGGCGACCTCTCCGGAGTCGGGGATCCATCTCGTCTTCCTGGAGGAACCGGAGGCCCATCTGCATCCGCAGATGCAGGAGGCGTTCATCCAGCGACTCACGTACTCCGTCAATCTGTTCCCCCGGATCGACGCTCAGATGAGAGCGACGATGCCCGGGCAAAAGGGAGCGGTCGAGGAGAGCAGCACAGCAATCGATAGCAGCCCCCGGTGGAACGCTCAGTTCGTGGTGACCACCCACTCGGCACACGTGGCCAACCGGGGACACTTCTCCGACATCCGGTACTTCCGGAAGGAGGAGGACACCGTGGAGAGCGGAAGCGAGCCGGGGCCGGCCCGCACCGTCATCAAGGACCTGTCCCAGGTGACCGGCGACGAGAGGTTCCTCCGCAAGTACCTGACCCTCACCCGGGCTGACCTCTACTTCGCGGACAAGGCCATCCTCGTCGAGGGCGCCAGCGAGCGCATCTTCGTCCCGGCTGCGGAGGAGAAGCTGGCGGCGAGGAGGCCCGGAGAGACGCCCCAGCACCAGTACGTGACCTTGATGGAGGTCGGCGGGGCGCATGCCCACAGGTTCTATCCGCTGCTGAAGGTCCTCGGGATCCCAGCCCTGATCATCACGGATCTTGATCCCGTCGACGACAGGGAGCCCAAGATCCGCAAATGCCTGGTGTCCGAATCCGGACGCACGTCCAACCAGTCCATCAGGGCGTGGTCCCCCGAGATGGCCGACATCACGGTGGCCGAGCTGCTGCAGCGGGCCGAGACGGACCCGCCGATCGCCGGCGGCAGCATGTGCCTCGCCTACCAGGTGCC
Source organism: Streptomyces sp. NPDC006372 (assembly GCF_040612515.1). Taxonomy (NCBI): domain Bacteria; kingdom Bacillati; phylum Actinomycetota; class Actinomycetes; order Kitasatosporales; family Streptomycetaceae; genus Streptomyces; species Streptomyces sp. NPDC006372. The sequence continues at coordinate 32,967 of NZ_JBEXQJ010000039.1, forward strand.
GGAGGAGCCCGGCGGTCCGTGCGGCCGCACTTTCGAGGACGCCTTCGCGCTGGCCAACCGGGCCCTGTTCGGTATCCCCACGGGTGCCGCTCCCTCCGAGGAACTGGAACAACAGGCCCGTAGCAGCGTGGAGACCAGGCGCAGCAAGGCCGACTTCGCCCTCGACCACGTCCTCGGAGACCACGACTGGCAGGTCCCGAAGTACATCAGGCGCGGCCTCGAGTGGCTCATGGCACAGGACGGGACGGCGACGAAGGTGGACGTCCAGTGACGACCGAGGCGAAAGACGTCACGCACACGATCCTGACGGCTCTCCAGGCGGGCCGTCACTTCAAGGTGGAGGCCGGTGCCGGGCGGGCAAGACCAGCTCACTGATCGAGGCGCTCCAGAGTATCCTGGCTGACCGCCCCCGCTACCTCCCGCGGCCCCACCAGCGCATCGCCTGCGTCACCTACACCAATGTGGCCCGTGACGAGATCATCAGCCGTACCGACCGCAGCCCGTACGTGTTCGCCGAAACCATCCATGGTTTCCTGTGGCAGCTGCTCTCCCCTTTCCGCAAGCACCTGTTGCGCCACATCGTCGAGCTGGACATCATGCTGTCGAAGATGGAGGGCCACACCTCACTGGACGGCTACACCGTCGAGTACAGCACCGGCTTCCAGAAAGTGGACCACGACAGCCGTCGGGTGCAGCTGGGTCACAACGATCTGCCCGTCCTCGCGAGAGCGTTTTTCGCCCTTCCCAAGTTCCGGGCCCTGGCTGCCGACCGGTTCCCGATCGTCTTCGTGGACGAGTACCAGGACACCCCCACCGGTCTGGCGGAGGCCATGCTGGGCACGCCGGGCGATGAGGCCACCGCGCGCGGCCCCCTCTGCGGCTTCTTCGGGGACCATTGGCAGCAGATCTACGACAACGCGTGCGGGGCACTCGAGGACGCCCGCCCGACACCGGTCTTCAGACGGCGCAATCGGCGCTCGCAGCGCGCCGTCGTGAACCTCCTGAACACGATGCGTCCCGAACTGACGCAGACCACGGCGTCAGGAGTTGGCGAGGGCACCGTCGCCGTCTATCACACCAACGAATGGGCCGGGACGAGGCTCACCCACCACCGGAAGGGTCAGCTCGGCTGGGACGCGGCCCACGCGGCCCGGAAATGGGTACTGGACGACGTCCGCGACCGGTTATGGAACACCGGGGCATCCGGTCACGATGCCCAGGCGCGGGCGGAGGAGCCCAGTACGAAGATCCTCATGCTCACGCACGAGACGATCGCCGGCGAACTGGGATATCAGAAGCTCCACGGGGCCTTTCGGCGCAACGATTCCTACGTGAGGAAGGAGGACCACGCCATGGCCTTCTTCATGGACACGCTGGAACCGGCCCTGCTCCACCACCGGAACAAGCGCTACGGCGCGATGTTCGACGCACTCGACCCCCGTGGCCGCCCACCCATCAACTCGTCGGCCGACAAGCAGGAATGGATGGCGTTCCTGACGAAACTGGGGGAGGCCCGCAAGACGGGCACGGTCGGCGACGTCCTCGACCTCTGTCTTGAGCAGCAGCTCTTCGACGGCCTGGGGAAGGTGCGCGAGCGTCACCGGAAGGCAGTGTCACCATCCGGCACCGACCCGCAGGTTGTGAGTGACGACAAGGCCGAAGCCCGGGCGGCGGCGCGGTCGAAGGAGTACCAACAACTGCGCCAGGTGCCGTACGCGGAGTTGCTGGCGTTGAACGAGCACCTCGGCGGCGGCACGCCCTTCGCCACACAACACGGAGTCAAGGGACTGGAGTTCAACCGGGTCCTCGCCGTGGTCAGCAAGGGACATTCCCGCTTCCAGATCCCCGAGATGCTGGCTAACTTCTCCCGGCGCGACGAACTGATGGACAAGGAACTGGAGGCGTTCATCAGGGCACGCAACCTCTTCTACGTGGCATGCTCACGGGCCAGAGAGCATCTGGCCATCCTCTTCACCACGAAACTTGAGCCCGCTGCACTGGACACCCTGCAGGAGTGGGTCGGCGAGTCGCGGATTACGCAACTGCGGTTCGACGGGGATACGGTGGTGGGTGGCGAATGAGGGGACGAGGCAGGCCGGACGGATTCCCAGATCGACCCCGGCAAGGGATGCCCTGGGTTGCTGGTTGCCCGGATGTGATCGCCTCATGACGACCTCGGGGAGTCCCCCAGCCGCCGAAGATCACGGAGGAGTGCTCCTTGACCTCCGCCATGTCCGGGACCGCGGCCTCCGCAGGGGTGACTCCAAGCACCGCACCGCTGGCCTGCCTCCCCCCTTGGCTGGCCTCCGAAACCCCGTGATCGATGCCCACGGCGGGCAGGTTCCGGCGCGGGCTTCGGTCACTGATCTGCAGGCCGCTCGGAACCGTAGTGAGCTCGATCTGATGCGGTCAAGGATACTGCTGGCTGGACGCGGGCGACCGCAAGCTGATGGGTGGCTGGCCCCATTGTGTTGTCTCCTAGTTCGGCCAGCGGCCACTGGCGCTTAGGGCGAAAGAGGTGCGCATCGTCTGCTATGACCCAACTGACTTGTCTGAGGCTGTGCCGCACAGTGTGTGTTGTTCGCCATGACTCGTAACGCGCTGCAATACACATAGGATGCGACAGATCAAAGACCGGTACCAGTGCCCCGCCCGTCTCTTCCGTCACTCACGCCAGCCCTCTGAGCAGCGCTTCATCGGGTCCGAGCCAGGTCTGGGCGTCCAGCACGGGGGCGTGTGACAAGCATGGAAAGACTGCCAGGTACCCGCTCTTGATCTCCCCGAACGGGTTGGCGCATTAGTCGCCACCGTCCCGCCGAGGTTGGTCAGGCCAAGCGAGTCTGCTCCTTGGTCCGTGACTGGTCCGGAAGATCTGCCTCGGGCATAGGCATATCGGGAGAAATAGGCCAGCCCGGGGGTGGTGTGACGCGTTGGCGATGAAGGCGCCCAGAGGGCAAAGGCCCTGCTAGGCGCCTACTTCACGTGCCCTAGAAGAACCCAAGTTTCTTGGGCGAGTAGCTACAAAGAACGTTCTTCGTCTGCTGGTAATGGTCCAGCATCATCTTGTGCGTCTCCCGCCCGATCCCCGACTTCTTGTAGCCGCCGAACGCCGCGTGGGCCGGGTAGGCGTGGTAGCAGTTGGTCCACACCCGGCCCGCCTTGATCTCGCGGCCCAGGCGGTAGGCCGTGTTGCCGTCGCGCGTCCAGACGCCCGCGCCGAGGCCGTACAGGGTCTCGTTGGCGAGTTTCAGGGCCTCGTCGACCGAGTCGTAGGTCGTGACCGAGACGACCGGACCGAAGATCTCCTCCTGGAAGATCCGCATGTCGTTGGTGCCGCGGAAGATGGTCGGCTCGATGTAGTAGCCGCCCTCCAAGCCGGGAACCGCACGCGGGTTGCCGCCCGTGACGACCTCGGCGCCCTCCTCACGGCCGATGTCGAGGTAGGAGAGGATCTTCTCGTACTGGTCGTTGCTCGCCTGTGCGCCGATCATGGTGGCCGGGTCCAGGGGGTCGCCGCCGACGATGGCCCGAGTGCGTTCCACGCAACGGGCCATGAACTCGTCGTAGATGGAGGAGTGGATCAGGGCGCGCGACGGGCAGGTGCACACCTCGCCCTGGTTGAGGGCGAACATCACGAAACCCTCGACCGCCTTGTCCAGGAATTCGTCGTCGGCGGCCATGACGTCGGGCAGGAAGATGTTCGGGCTCTTGCCGCCCAGTTCCAGGGTGACGGGGATGATGTTCTCACTGGCGTACTGCATGATCAGGCGGCCGGTCGTCGTCTCCCCCGTGAACGCCACCTTGGCCACACGTGGGCTGGAGGCCAGGGGCTTGCCCGCTTCGACACCGAACCCGTTGACCACGTTGAGGACGCCGGGGGGCAGCAGGTCCGCGATCAGGTCGATGACGTAGAGAAGGCTGACCGGGGTCTGCTCGGCCGGTTTGATCACCACGCAGTTGCCGGCCGCCAGCGCGGGGGCCAGCTTCCACGCGGCCATGAGGATCGGGAAGTTCCACGGGATGATCTGAGCGACCACGCCCAGCGGTTCGTGGAAGTGGTACGCGACGGTGTCGGCGTCGATCTCCGCGATGCTGCCCTCCTGTGCACGGACGACGCCGGCGAAGTACCGGAAGTGGTCCACGGCCAGCGGGATGTCGGCGGCCAGGGTCTCGCGGACCGGCTTGCCGTTCTCCCAGGTCTCGGCGACCGCGATCTTCTCCAGGTGCTCTTCGATGCGGTCGGCGATCCTGTTCAGGACGCCCGCGCGCTCCGCGGTGGACGTGCGGCCCCAGCGGTCGGCCGCCCGGTGCGCGGCGTCCAGGGCCAGGTCGACGTCGGCCGCGGAGGAGCGGGCCACCTCGCAGAAGGACTTGCCGGTCACGGGGGTCGGGTTCTCGAAGTAGCGGCCCTCGACGGGGGCGACCCAGTCGCCGTCGATGAAGTTGTCGTAGCGGCGGGCGAACGTGACGATGCTGCCGTCCGTTCCGGGCTGCGCGTACACCATGGCGGCTCTCCTCGGTGAAGGGCAGGGGGAGGGCGGGTGAGGGCCACGCCCCTGTGACGCTGACGCCCCTCACTGTGGTGCCCGGAGGTTGGCGCGAGGTTGGTGCCGCGAGGGGGAGTTCAGGCGCGCACGGCCGTGGTCAGCCGTCCCGCCGCGATCGCCCGGCGGGTGTCGCCCGGGTCGAGCAGGCGCAGCGCGTGCTGGTGTATCTCGGCGTCGTACGGTGCCCGTTCGCCGTAGCGCAGGGCGTGCTCCGGGCGGGTGCTCGCCAGGACGGCCTCGCGTACGGCCACTTCGAGGCGGGTGCGCCACTCCTCGATGCCGGGCGCCTGCGAGCGGGGGAGGAGCGGGCCACCGTAGAGGCGCAGGGCGGTGTCCGTGTCGCCCTGTTCCAGCGCGCGCAGCACGTCGGCCGCGTCGCAGGACACCGGGACCGTCAGGGCGTAGCGGCGGGCGGCGATGCCACCGTCCAGGGTGCGCCGCAGGTGGGAGATCTCCGCCTTGAAGGTGGACGCGGTGACCGGCCGGTCGCCGTACAGGGCCGCGCGCAGCCGTTCCGGTGAGAAGCCGTCGGGTTCGAGGGCGAGCAGGGTCAGGATCTCCAGCCGGCGGGGCCGCAGGGGCAGCGGCCGTCCCTCCCGCACGGCCTGTTCGGTGCCCAGGCAGGTGAGCCGTACCTCGCCCGGACGGTGCTGCTCCGTGGTCAGGCGGGCCTCGATCGTGGACACCAGGGTGCGCACCGTGGACATGGCCAGGGGGTGCGAGCGGTCCCAGGTGGTGGACAGGTCGAGGACGCCGAGGACACGGCCGTCGGGGCTGTGCACCGGGGCGCAGTAGCAGACCCAGCCGTGCAGGGCCGACACCAGGTGCTCGGCCGAGAAGACGGAGCTGGGGCGGCCGGTGCGCAGCGCGAGGGAGAGCGCGTTGGTGCCCATGGCCTGCTCGTCCCACCGGCCGCCCGGCGCGAAGTTGACCCGCTCGGCCTTGCGGCGCATGGTCGCGCCGCCGCATGTCCACAGGATGGTGCCGGACTCGTCGGTGACCGCCGTGACGAACCCGGCGTCCTCGGCGATGCTGTGCAACTCCCCGGAGAGGCCCGAGACCGGCCGGTGCAGCGGTGAGGAGGTCCAGCGCTGGTGCACCAGGCCGCCGTCGGTGACCGGGGCGCTGTCCCGCCCGGGGTCCACGCTGTTCAGCGAACGCGCCCAGGACTCGGTCACCTCGTGGCGCAACGCCGCGCTGCCGCCCGGCCGGGTGCCCGGGACGCTCAGCCGTGGCACCCAGCGGGACCATTCGTGCTCCAGTACGGCCCTGCGCTGCCCGAGGTCAGGGCGTTGTGACATGGCCTCTCCCTGCCGTCGTACGGGGAGGACCGGTTCGGGTTGCGGTGCCCGCCCGGTCCTCGGCCTGAGGTCAGTGTTACCGGACGCACAGGGCCGGGGTCGAGGAAACCATCAGAGCCGGTCTCCACCGTTCCGTGTGCCGGCGTGAACGGGCGACCGCCTGACTGGATGTTTGTCCGGTACTTGCGTGCCGCCGTACGGGTGATGGATTCACTCGACCCGACGGACGCGGCCCGGCACGCGTACCAGCGGCGTACGGAGTCGCGTTGCCCTGGCATGGACAGCAGTGAGACGGCGCAGCGCCCTCTCGGGACCGATGCCGCGCCCCGGTCGTATGCCGAACTCACCAGCGGATACGGAGGCCACCCGCCGATCTACGCGGCGCTGGTCGCCGAATGGCAGGCTCGTGGGCACGCCGTCCCGGAGCACCGTGACGGCCAGTGGGTCTCCTTCGCCGCCCCGTCCGCGAGCGAGACCTGGGCCGCCTTCACGACCTGGGCCGCCGGCCGGCATTCCGGCACCGCTGTCCCCGACGACGCACGCCTCACCAGCGGTCGGCCCCCACGTGCTCCGCGCTGACCGGCGCCAGCACGGCGAGTGTGCCGGTGGCCTCCCGCAGGGCCGACTCGAGCGTGCCGGGCGTGTGCAGGGCGCCGGTTCCGTCCGGCGGGACGAGCCACTCCAGGCGTCCGGCGGGCCGGTACGGCGGTGGCACGGCGACCCAGGAACCCCGTCCGACGTGCCGGACACCGAACCCGACCCACTCGCTGACAGGATCCGGCGGCAGGAAGAACCCCACTCTGCGTGCGGCGCAGTCCACCAGAGTGGGGCCGGGCGTCTTCAGCGGGTCGCGCCACAGGATGTCCAGGGCGAGCAGACCGAGCCGGTCGGGAACACTGAGCACGTCCCAGTAGCGCCCGGCCTCCACGAGTGCCGTTCCCGTGCCGTGGTCCCACTCCCGCTTGCACTCCTGGGGGTCCGTGGCGGCCGCGGCGAGCCACTCGACGGCTTGCTTCCACATGACGCTCTGCATGGCCACCCCAGGCGCTGTCGGCTGCGCCGCGACGGACGCTGGACACGGGCCGGTGACCCGCGGGCTTCGGGCCCCGCGTGCCGGTCCGGCGACCCCCATGTTTGTAGATATTTCTACGCGCTGGAAGGGGTGGCGCGGTCTGGCGTTTACGTGGGGCATGCCCCGGTCGAAAGAGGGCACCCGAAGGTGGATCCCGTAAGGGCTCGATCAACTTCGTACGCGTCCATGCCGCTCGGCTGAAACCGGCCATCGACGGTTGTGGACGACTCGCGGAGAAGTCGGGGAGCGGGGTCTTTTCGGCATGTCCTCCATGGCGTCGGCACATGGGCTGTGCGCAAGGTGTGGACCAGTCCCCGAGGGCGCGCGGGCACGATGTGCGAATCGCGGGAGTTTGCCTTCACAAAACCTTCCAGCCTGCTGGCCGGAAGCCGCCTTGTTCCGCCAACTCCGTTCGCAAGAAGGTGGGTTGAGCACTTGAGCATCAGGAGTCACAAGCGAGCTGCTTGACCCGTGCGACCGAATCGCACGGGTACGACGGGGGAACTGATGACGTGCGCGTGCCCACCGTCGGCGAACGGCAGGCAATCTCCGCACGCACGGTCCGAACATCCCTCCCTCACCGTCTCTTGGTGCCGTCGTCCGGTGCCCGAGACAGGGATTAGGAGGGGGAATGCCGATGAGCGCAGTGAGCGCCGCCAAGCCGACGTATCCCGGTGTCTACGTCGAAGAGCTTCCCAGCAGCACCCGCACCATCTCGACCCTGACCACTTCGGTGACCGCCTTCGTGGGCCACACCCGGCGCGGTCCGCTGAACGAGCCGGTGCGCGTCACCAGCTTCACGGAGTTCGAGCGCCGCTTCGGGGGGCTGAGCGCGCAGAGCGCCGTCGGCTACGCCGTTCACCAGTTCTTCGGCAACGGCGGCACCGTCGCCGTCATCGTCCGGGTCGCCAGGGCCGGCAGCGGCCAGGCCGCCCGCGTCACGCTGGAGTCCACCGAGGGCCACAGCGAGTGCGACGTCCTCGAGGTGCACGCCAAGGAGCCCGGCGTCTGGGGCAACGGGCTGCGCGTCGCCGTCGATCACGACACGCCCAGCCCCGACGAGACCTTCAACCTGCGCGTCCACGACGCCAAGGGCGAAGCCCGCGAGAGCTTCACCGGCCTGTCCACCGACCCGTCCAGCGGGCGGTACGTCCAGACCGTCGTCAACGCCGGGTCCCGGCTGATCCGCGTCGAGGTCGTCGGCGAGGGCCGTCCCGACCCGTCCGGCACCGTGTCCAAGCCGTTCGGGCACGAGCTGCCCGACCTCGCCGTCGACCTCACCGTCAAGATCGGCGACGTGGAGCGGGAGTTCACGCTCCACGACCCCGACTGCGACGGCGAGGCCCCTTCCTCCGTCGCCGAGCTGGCGCTGCTGCTGGAACGCAAGCTGCGCGCCCTGCCCGACGCGCCCGGCAAGCACGCCTTCGCGGGCGCCGAGGTCACCGCCTTCGGCCGGCGCGTGCAGGTCGTCGCGGGCTCCACCGACCCCGAGGACGTCGTCCGCTTCGTCGGTGAGTGCGCCAACGACCTGGGCCTCGAGGCCTCCGTCAACCCGCCCGTGTTCCCGCTGGAGGGCGGCGAGGACGGCGAGGCGCCCGGCCCGCGCGACCTCATCGGCTCCGAGGCCGACAAGTCCGGCATCCAGGCGCTGCGCGGCGTCGCCGACGTCAACCTGCTCGCACTGCCCGAACTCGCGGCGTACGAGAAGACCGAGGACGCCGTCACCGTCGTCTCCGCGGCCCAGCGGCTCTGCCAGGAACGGCGGATCTTCCTGCTCGTCGACGCGCCGAGCACCTGGGTCAGCGTGGACACCGCCCGCGCCGGGCTCGCCGCCTTCGACGCCGTGCGCGGCAACCACGCCGGGCTCTACTTCCCGCACCTCCAGCTCACCGACCCGCTCACCGGCCGGCTGCGCTCCTTCCCGCCGTCCGGCGCGGTCGCGGGCGTCATCGCCCGCACCGACTCCGAGCGCGGCGTGTGGAAGGCCCCGGCCGGCACCGAGGCGCGGCTGGCGGGCGTCCACTCGCTCACGGTCGACCTGACCGACCGCGAGACCGGCCTGCTCAACCCCCTCGGCGTGAACTGCCTGCGGACCTTCCCGGTGACCGGCCCGGTGGTCTGGGGCGCCCGCACACTGGAGGGCTCCGACGCCCTCGACAGCGAATGGAAGTACGTGCCGGTGCGGCGGCTCGCCCTGCACGTGGAGGAGAGCCTCCAGCGAGGCCTGCAGTGGGTGGTGTTCGAGCCCAACGACGAGAACCTGTGGCAGCAGATCCGGCTCGCCGCCTCCTCGTACCTGCACACCCTCTTCCGCCAGGGCGCCTTCAAGGGCGGCACGCCCCGCGAGGCGTACTTCGTCAAGTGCGACAACGACACCACGACCGCCGAGGACATCGAGAACGGCATCGTCAACGTCCTGGTCGGCATCGCGCCGGTCCGGCCGGCCGAGTTCGTGGTCGTCAAGATCCAGCAGACGTCCGGGCAGTTCGCGCTCTGAGGAACGCTCCAAGGAACCCCTGAGGACATGTCGATGGCAGAGTTCACAGTCAACGCCCATCGTTTCGACCCGTACAAGAACTTCAAGTTCCTGGTCCTGTGGGACGGTCGGACGGTCGCGGGCATCAGCAAGATCAGTCCGCTGAAGCGGACCACCGAGGTCGTCAAACACCGCCACGGCGGCGACCCCTCGTCCCCGCGCAAGTCGCCGGGCCGCTCCGAGTTCGAGGGCATCACCCTGGAACGCGGCGTCACCCACGACCCCGAGTTCGACCGCTGGGCCAACAAGGTCTGGCAGGTCGGCGCGGGCCTCGGCTCCGAGGTATCACTCGCCGACTTCCGCAAGGACATCGTGATCCAGGTCCTCAACGAGGCCGGGCAGGTCGCCGTCTCGCACAAGCTGTACCGGACCTGGCCGAGCGAGTACCAGGTCCTCGGCGAACTCGACGCCAACGCCAACGCGGTGGCCATCCAGTCGCTGAAGCTCGAGTGCGAGGGCTGGGAGCGGGACTACGAGGTGCCCGAGCCGGAGGAGCCCTCGTTCCTGAACCCGGCGTAGCGCTCCGCTGGGGGCGCCGTGGTGGGGTTGTTGTTCGTCTGCGGGTTCGTGGGGGCTGGTCGCGCAGTTCCCCGCGCCCCTATGGGGCACGTACTGGGGGAGGCATGGCCATCACACAGGCGGCCGATGTCCTGGCCACCTGGGAGAGCGGGCTGGCTCAGGCGGCGGCTGGGCGCGCCCTGCTGCTGCACGGGGCCGCGCGGCCCGAGCTGGGCGGTGACCGGGAGCGCCTGCTGGCGCTGCCGGTGGGGGAGCGGGAGGCGGATCTGTTCGCCCTGCGCCGGGCGCTGTTCGGCGAGCGGATGCAGGTGCGTCTGGAGTGCGCGGCGTGCGGCGCGGACATGGAGTTCGAACTGGACGCCGGGGAGTTCGCCCGCACCCTGGCCGGCCGGGGCGAGCCGCTGGTGCGGATCGCCGAGGACGGCTGGGAGATCGAGTTCCGGGTTCCCGGCGTCGCCGACCTGACGGCGGCGGCCCGGACGGCCGATCCGCGTCGGGCGCTTCTGGCACGGTGCGTGGTGAACGCCGTACGGGACGGGGAGACCGCCCCGCCGGACATGTTGCCCGCCGCCGTGCAGCGCCGGATCGCCGAGGCCGCCGAGGCCGCCGACCCGGGCGGCGACGTCACGCTCGACGTCGCCTGCCCCGACTGCGGTGAGGCCACCCGGGCCGAACTGGACATCGCCTCCTACCTGTGGACCGAACTGGACGCCTGGGCCCGGGACCTCCTCCTCGACGTCCATCTGCTCGCCACCGCGTACGGCTGGAGCGAGCCGGAGATCCTGGCGCTCAGCCCGCTGCGGCGCCGCTACTACCTGGAGCTGTGTGCGGATGTCTGAGTCCACCGCGGAAGGACGGCCGGAGCCCGACTTCCTCGACCGGCTGCTCGCCCGGCACGCGACACCCGCTGCGCGACGCCCCGGCGTGGCGCGGGTACGGCCGCGACTGGCCGGGCCGTTCGAGCGGGTCGAGGCGGTACGGGCCGCCGCACCGGCCCCGGACGGCACCGAGCCGCTGTGGCCCGTCGCCGCGCCGGCCGCCGTCGCCCGGCCCGACGCGGCACGCCCGGCGGCCCGCGAGGCCGTCCGTACGGAACGGAAGCGGACCGTCGTCCGGACCGAGCAGGCCCCGGCGCCCTTCGAACCCGCCCCCCGTCCGGACCGGCCGGCCGAGCCCGAGGGCCCGCTGCTGCGTCCCGCCACCCCCGCCGGCCCCGTGCTGCGGCCGGTCCCCGACACCGCGCGCCGCGCGGCGGGCCGGGGCCGTCCGGAGCAGGCGGCCCTCATGAACGCGGCGTCCGTGCCGACCCCCCCTGGTGCGGACGCCGCTTCCCCCGCCGCCGTGTCCGCCCCGTTGCTCCCCAGCGCGGCGGACACGGCGGCCGCACGGGACGCCGCCCGGCAGGCGGCGGCCCGACGGCCCGGGCGCCAGGCCGAACAAGTGGTGCAGGTGCAGATCGGCCGTCTGGAGGTCACGGCGGGCGGGACGCCCCAGGGCGGTGGCGGCGGGCCCCGGCCACGGGACGCGGAACAACGGCCCCGCGCCACGGTGAGCCTCGCGGACTACCTGGCCAGGGGGCGCGAGTGAGCCGCGACGACACGGCAGACCCACGACGCCGGACGAGAACGACCCGGACGAGAAGGACCAGGTCGAGGAGAGGGATCGAGGAACCGACGCCATGAGCAACGCACTTGCCCTCGCCCACGTCACCCAGGCCCTGGCCCTGCTGATCGAGGCCAACCTCCCGCCGGACATCGACATCGCGGTGAAGGTCGAGCCGCGCAAGCCACCGGTGGACCCGCCGGCCGAGCCGACCGTCACCGTGTTCCTGTACCAGGTCACGCCCAACACCTCGCAGCGCAACAACGACCTGCCGACCCGGGCGCCCGACGGCACGCTGGTCCGGAGGCCGGCCGCCGCGCTCGACCTGCACTACCTGATCAGCGCATACGGCGAGGAGTCGGAACTGGTCGGGCAGCGGCTGATCGGCTCCGTGGTGCGCACCCTGCACGAGATACCCGTACTGCCCAGGGACATCATCGAACTCGCGGGCCGGCGGCCCCACCTGGCCGGGAGTGACCTGGCCGACGCGGTGCAGCGGGTGCGGTTCACACCCACGGTGATGGACGTCGACGAGACGTCCAAGCTGTGGGGAATGCTGCACCAGACGCCGTACACGCTGTCGGTCGTCTACCAGGCCGTCCTCGTCGTCCTCGACGGCCGCGAGACGCCGGTGCCGGCGAAGCCGGTGGAACGGCCCGAGGTACGGGTGCTGCCGTTCGGGGCGCCGGACGCCCCGGTGCCGCCGAGGGCCGCCGCGACACCGGAGCCGGGACCGCAACCGGAGCCGGAGCCGACGGAACCGGACGCGGCGCCCCGGCAGGCCGACGCACCCGGGAAGTCCGTCGCCAAGGCACCGGTGAAGGCCCCCGCGGTGAAGGCCGCCCGGAACCGCAAGGCGGCGCAGACTGCCAGGACCGGAAAGAAGGCACCCACCAAGTCCGCCAGGACCGCCAAGTCCGCGCAGGCCCGGCCGACGGCAGAGAACACGGGCGGCGAAGAGGACACGGAGAACTGAGGCCATGGGAGCGACGGGGGCAGGTGAGGACATGGACACGCGCGGAACGCCGGCGACGCCGGGCGACGGGCCGACGCTGGCCACCGAGGTCGAGCGTGTCCTGGCCCGCGTCGACGCCCACGCGCGGGGTGCGGCCGGTGACGCGAGCGGCGAAACAGCGGGCGCGGCCGGGGAGGAGGGCGGCGGAACAACGGGCGCGGCCGGGCCGGAGACCCACGGAGCAGCCGGACACCGCCTGGCCGACGGCCCCGGTACCGCACCCCTCGACGCCCTGGTCGCCTGCTTCGGACTGACCCCTTTCGAGCGGGACCTCGTACTGCTCACCGCCGCGCAGGAGCTGCACCCCACGACCGCCGCCCGCTGCGCCGCCGCCAGTGGTGACCCGGAGCGGGCGTACCCGACGTTCTCGCTGGCACTCGCCGCCCTGGCCGAACCGCACTGGAGCGCCCTGCCCCCCGTGTCGCCGCTGCGGCGCTGGCGAATCCTGGAACTGGACGACGAGTCACGCCTCACGACCACCCGGCTCCGGCTCGACGAGCGCATCCTGCACTTCCTGCTCGGCTCGCCCTACCTGGACGCCCGGCTGCACGGCCAGTTGCGCCGCACCGACGTGCCCGACCGGCTGCCACCGTCGTACGACCTCGCCGCGAGCGAGATCGCGGCCGGCTGGACCGACGGCGCCCGCTCCGACGCGCCCCTGCTCGTCGAACTGGTGGGCGGCGACCTGCGCAGCCGCGCCGACATCGCCGCCGCTGCCGCCGCCCGCGCCGGGCTCGGCCTGTACGCCCTCGGCGCCGAGGACATCCCCGTCGATCCCGCCGAGCGCGACCGGTTCGCGCGGCTGTGGCAGCGCGAGGCGATCCTGCTGCCCGCCGCGCTGCTCGTGGAGTTCGGCGAGCCGGACCGGGAGCAGCGGGCCGCGACGGAGGCGTTCCTGGCCGGGGCGGCCGTACCGGTCGTCGCTTCGAGTGCCGATCCCCGCCGGTCGGAGCGCCCGCACGGTACGCGGGTGGCCGTGCCGCGCCTGGACGACGACGAACAACTCGCCCTGTGGGCGGATGCGTTCGGCGACGTGGTCGATCTGGAGGAGACGGAACTGCGGTCCCTGATCGCACAGTTCCAGCTGCCGCCGCACATCGTCCGCTCGGCCGCCGCAACCGTTCGCCGTGAACTGCCCCACGAGGACGAGCTCGACGCCGCGGGCCTGGCCTGGCGGGCGGGTCTGGACGAGGCCCGGGTCGGCATGGACGAACTCGGCCGCCGCATCGAGCCGCAGGCCGGCTGGAACGACCTCGTGCTGCACGAGCGGCAGACCGGCGTGCTGCGGGAGATCATCGCGCACGTCCGGCAGCGGTCGGTGGTTCACCAGGAGTGGGGCTTCGCGGCGACCCTCCGCAGAGGCCTCGGCGTCACCGCTCTCTTCGCGGGTGGCTCCGGCACCGGCAAGACCCTGGCCGCCGAGGTCATGGCCCGGGAACTGGGCCTCGACCTGTTCGTCGTCGACCTCTCCCAGGTCGTCAGCAAGTACATCGGTGAGACGGAGAAGAACCTCCGCCGTGTCTTCGACGCCGCTGAACGCGGTGGCGCGCTCCTCCTCTTCGACGAGGCCGACGCACTGTTCGGCAAGCGCAGCGAGGTCAAGGACAGCCACGACCGGTACGCCAACCTCGAGGTCAGCTACCTGCTGATGCGGATGGAGGCCTACCGCGGCCTCGCCGTCCTCACCACCAACATGAAGAAGGCCCTGGACAACGCCTTCCTGCGGCGCATTCGCTTCGTCGTCGACTTCCCCTTCCCGGCCGAGCACGAGCGCGCCGAGATCTGGCGCCGCGTGCTGCCGCCGCAGGCCCCGGTGAAGGACATCGAACCGCGCCTGCTCGCCCAGCTGACCGTGGCGGGCGGCTCGATCCGCAACATCGCCCTGTCCGGGGCGTTCCTCGCCGCCGAGGAGGGCGAGGCGCTCCAGATGCGGCACATGCTCGCGGCGGCCCGTACCGAATACCTCAAACTGGAACGCTCCTTGACGCCGACGGAGGTCCGCGGATGGGTGTGACACCGACGGCGCGGACGACACCGACGCCGCGCGAGATCCGGGTGGAGATAGGCGAACTGGTCCTCACCGGGTTCCGCGCCGACCCCGACCGGGTGTCCGCCGCGTTCGAACGCGAACTGACCCGGCTGGTCCGCGAGCGGGGCCTACCCGCCGACGGCCCGTGGACGGCCGACGTCCTGTCCGGCCTGCCGCCGCTGCCCGCCGGGCTGTCCGCGCGCCGCCTCGGCCAGGAGCTGGCGCGCGCGGTGCACGAGGGTTTGTGCGGTCGTGGGGAGGTGTGCTCATGAGCAACTCCCGTGCCAAGGAGAGTAGTTCGGAGCAGTCCGCCGAGCAGCGCCGCCGCAAGCGCAAGGAGCGCGCGGCCACGTCCCGTGCCCCCGAGCCCAAGGACATCGTCAGCGGCGCCGGACAGCCGCTCGACCCGGGCGTCCGACGGGAGCTGGAGGAGCGCCTCGGACACGACCTGAGCCGCGTCCGCCTGCACACCGGCCGGGACGCCGGGCAGCTCGCCGACCTGCTCGGCGCGGACGCGGTCGCCGTCGGCCAGGACATCTTCTTCCGCGAGGGGGCGTACCGGCCCGGCACCGACGAGGGCCGCCGCCTGCTCGCCCACGAGCTGTTGCACACCGTGCAGAACCCGCACGGCCTCGGCACCCTGCGGGCCGGACGTGACCTGGGCGCGGTGAGCCTGCCGCAGCAGGCCATCGAGCGTGAGGCGGAGTCGGCGGCCCAGGACCTGGTGCGCGACACGGACTCCGGCGCGTCCGGCTCGGCCGCGAAGGTCGAGCAGGGGCAGGCCACCCCCGGCTGGCTCCGCTACGCGACCGTCGACGCCGACCGCCGGCGTACCGAGCAGCTCGACCCCGCCACCCTGGTCGACCGCATCGCCAACGGCCTGCTGCGGTCCCTGCGCGGTGACCCGGAGGACCGCTCGGGCCGGGTACGACGCCAACTGGCCCGTATGGCACCCGAGGTGCAGGACACCGTCCTGGACCGGCTGGAACTGCGGTTGCCCGCGCCCGTCGTCGACCGGCTCCTCGAAGGAGTGGAGGAGACGGAGCGGCGGGGCCCGCTGCCGATGGACGCGACGGTGGCGCCGGAGGCGGTGGCGGGGGCGGCCGAGGAGGTCGAGGAGGAGCGAGCGCGCGAGGACTCCGAGCCCGAAGCAGGCGCCGCCTCACAGGACCGGGACGAGCGGCGGAACGACGAAGGCGAGGCCGGCGGAGAACGGCGGGACGAGGGGGCGGGGGAGCGGCGGGACGCCGGGGCGGCGGACCGGGACGGCGCTCAGGACGCGGCCCAGGGCGAGGCCGGCTCGGCCACGCGGCAGCAGGAGCACGCGAAGGACGAGCAGGACCGCTCCGAGGCCCAGCGGGAGGAGAAGGACGCCTCCGGCCGGGACGCCCACAAGGACGCCGATGACGAACGCCAGGACGCCTCGGACACCGACCGCGCGCAGCAGGACCAGGACAGGCAGGACGACCGGGACACCGAGGAGGAGGGCGGGGCCGACGACGGGGCCGCCCAGGAGCCCGAGAAACAGGCCGTCGAGGAGGAGGAGCGGCGTCAGGGCGAAGGCCCGGGCGAAGCGGCCGGCCGGCGGGCAGTGGCCCCGGGCACGATCGACCGCAGCGGTGCCGAGCCCGGCGAGAAGCCCCGCACCGGGGGCGGACCGGGCCCGGCCCGCACGGTCGGCGACCCGGAGAACGAACAGGACGCCGACGACGAGCCGTTGGGACTGGACGCGGAACCCGCGCAGGACGACACGGAACGGGAATCGGCCGACGACGCCGCGTCGGCGGCTGACGGGGAGCCCGTCCCCGACGCCGACCTCGTCGGATACACCGACGCGGCCAGGAACCCTGGTCTCGCGGAGGAACGGCGCAGGGGCACGGCCGCGCTGCCCGGCCTGTCGTCCGTCGGTGACGCTCCGGCGCCTGACCCGGCACCGCAGGAGGCCCGGCGGGACCAGGACGCGGCGTCGCGTTCCGAGGAAGAGGGGAGCGACCGTGAGTCGTTCGAGGACCTCCTGAGCGCTGCGACCGAGGAACAGGGGGCCGGACCGTCCGGGATAGGCGGTGGTCTCGGCACGGGGTCCCCGGAATCCTCGGCGGCGGACGCCTCTGTCGCGGATCCGGTACGGAAGCAGTCGGACGAACGCAAGGAGGACGCCGAGGCCGCGCGGCGCGACGAGGAGGCACGCGCCTCGGACGCCGCCGCCGGTGGGACGGTCGCCGGGCCCGGTGAGACCGCGGCGCCGGACCAGTTGGCCAAGGCCGGGCAGGACGCCCGCGCGCAGGACGCCGGTTCGTCCTCGGGCGGGGGCGGGACGGGCGCGGACAAGGGCGGCGAGAGCAAGCCGCAGAGCGACAACAAGTCGGCGGCGGGAGCCCCCGACCGCAGCGGCGCCAAGGAGTCCGGTGCCGGTGCGGACAAGGCCCAGGACAAGCAGACGGACCCGCAGACCGGCAAGCAGGCCGACAAGCCCGAGGGAGGCTCGGAGGACGGCCGGGGCGAAACCGCCGGGGGCCAGGGGGCCACCGCCCCCACGCCCGAGGCCTCGCCCGGCGGCGGCCAGGACGCCACCGAGGGCAAGGGCCCCGCCACCACCCCCGGCCCGGAGAGCGGCCCGGACAAGGTCTCCACGCCGGGACCCGCGAGCGCCCCGAAACTGGCACCGGGCAACGGTCCTTCCCCCATGGCCGCGGGGCCGGAACCGAAGACCAACACGCCCAAGGCCGCCGAAGCCCCGGCGTCCGGCGGCGGTTCAACGGCTTCCCGCTCCCGCCCGGCGGGCAGCAAGCGCCAAGCGGCACGGCAGGCGGCGAAGACCGCGTCGCGCCGCGGCGGCTCGGGCAGCGGAGGCGGTCGCAAGTCCCCGGCGCCCGCCCCCGTCCGCTCCGGCGGCCGTTCCTCCGCATCCGGCGGCTCCAAGGCGAACCCGAAGCCCAAGAAGCAGGCCCCGCCCCCGGACGTCTCCAACGCCACCCCCGAGTCCGGACTGTCGACGGCCGCGGGGCTCAAACCGCACCAGGCCCTGGAGACCCTCAAGGGCGTCGGCAGCGCGGTCGGCCGCTCCGTCGACAAGGAGCGCACGGCCCTGCGCAAGGCGCCGCCCAAGATGCAACGGCCCTCCGGCTCCCCGCGCACGGTTCCCGGGGGCCCGAAGACGGCGGCCCCGGGCACGTACACGAACGCCAAGGTCGCCCGTACGGAGGCCGCCCCGGGCAGGACGCCCGAGATCTCCGGCGAGCAGAAGCCGGAGGGCGAGGTCCCGGGCGCGAACGTGCCGGAGCCCAGCTGGTGGGACATCGCCGTCACCATCGGCGCCCAGCTGCTCGGCAAGCTGCTGAAGGAGATCCTGCCGCTCGACGACCTGATCGACTCCATCCTGGGCCTGCCGACCAAGGACGAGGGGCTGAGGAACGCCCGGGTGGGCGACGCACCGAAGCTTCCGCTGGAGGACGACTCGGACCCGCGGCGCACCGACGAGCAGGGGCAGAAGCTCGACGAGCGCAAGAGGGAGCTGCACCGGTCGGGGCGTGAGGACGCGGCCCGCCCGATGGGCGAGGATCAGATCTATCCCGACGTGCCGAAGGAGACCCTGACCGGCAAAGTGGCCGGCGGCAAGAAGTCGGCGAAGGCCGGTGGCGCGCGATCGGTGTCCGGCGGCGGGGTGCCCGTCGAGTCCGCCTCCGCCGTGGCCGAGCACGACCGGGGCCCGCAGATCCAGGCCGGTTTCTCCCAGGGCCGCCAGAAGATGGGCCAGGAACGCCAGGCCAAGGACAAGAAGGCCGCGGACGACCGCAAGCAGCACGACCAGGACCTCAAGAAGGAGGTCACGGCCAGCGGCAAGAAGCAGTCCGACGCCCGCGACAAGGGCCGCTCCGACATCGCCGACTCACGGGACCGGTGGCGCAAGGAGCAGGACGACAAGGTCTCGGAGATCGACGACAAGAAGGGCAAGAAGTACGACAAGGTCCGCGACGACATCAAGAAGAAGGAGGAGGACACCGACAAGGACGTCGACAAGCGGACCGAGGACGACAACAAGAAGATCGACGACGAGCAGACGGGCGCCGAGAAGGAGGCGGAGAAGAAGCAGCAGGACGGCAAGGACGACGCCGACAACTGGCTCGAAGAGGCCATCGAGAAACTCAAGGAGTTCTTCGAGAACCTCAAGAACGCCATCAAGAGCGTCTTCGAGAAGGCCCGTCAGGTCGTCACCGACCTCATCGACAAGTTCAAGCAGCAGGTATTCAAGCTCATCGACGACGCCCGCAACTGGGTCATCGACCAGATCAACACCTTCGCCGACGCGCTGATCGCGCTCGGGGACGAACTCCTCGCCGACTACCCGGCGATGCGCGACAAGTGGCGGGGCACCATCGACGGTGCGCGCGACTGGGCCGTGCAGAAGGTCAACGAGGCCGCGGACGCGCTGAAGGAGGTCGCGGGCAAACTCCTCGACGGACTGTGCGGAGCGCTCCTGGCCGGGCTCGACGCCCTGGAGGGCGGTCTGCTTTCGGCGGTCGACATCGCCGAGACGGTGACCGTCGGCGCGCTGGAGTTCGGCGCCGCCGCCGTCGCCGCGCTCGGCGAGTGGGCGGCCATCTTCAACGACATCGTCTCCGACCCGGGCGACTGGATCAGCAAGGCCGGAGCAGCCGCGGAGACGGGCGCGAAGGAACACCTCTTCCAGGAGATCAAGACCGCGGTCCGGGCCTGGTTCGATCAGAAGGTCCAGGAGATCATCGGCATCCCGCTGGAGGACTTCCAGGAGCTGGTCTCCGGCGGCGTCACCGTCGAGCAGATGGCGCAGATGGCCTGGGACGAGGCGCTGCCCCAACTGCCCGTCATCATCGGCGTGATGGTCGTGGAGAAGGTCGTCGCCAAGCTCATCCCCGGCGCCGGCTGGGTCATGGCCGTCATCGACGCCCTCCAGACCGCCTGGGGCGCCCTCAGCGAGATCCTCGCCGCCTTCGGCCTGTTCATGGACTTCCTGAAGGCGGTCAAGAGCGGCAACGGCGCGCTGCCGTTCGCGAAGGCCGTCGCGGCCGGGGTCGTGGCCCTGCTGGAACTGATCTACCAGTTCCTCGTCGAGGGGGTCAGCCGCTTCATGGGCAAGGTGGCCGAACGGCTCGGCGGCATGCTCAAGAACCTCCGCAACAAGAAGAACAAGCCGGGCTCCTCCGATGACAAGCCGGACGCCCCGGACAAGCCCAAGGACGAGCGCCCCGCCCCCACGGACGACCGCACGCCGTCCCCCGACCGCCCGGCCGACCGCATGGACGACAAGCCCGGCAACCGCCCGACGTCCCCCCGCAAGCCGCCCCCGGACAAGACCTCCCGCCCCCCGTCGAAGCCACGCCCCGGCAAGCGCTCCACCCCGGAGAAGAAGTCCCGCCCGTCCCACACCACCCGCCCGAGGAAGCGCCGGGACGACGACGAACGCCGGGACGAGGGGCGGGACGTGAACGCCGCGAGGCGCCGCATGAGGGACGCGGAACGCCGTATGAAGGACGACGACAAGACCGAGCGGCCTGGCACACCGTCACGCCGCGGCCCGGCCCGCGACACGCTGCGTCCCGACCGGCGCCGGGACACGGACGACCGCGACCGCGACCGTGATCGCGTGACCAAGGACACCCGCCCGGGCGACCGCCGCCGTGACCAGGACCGCCACCGCGACGACGCCCGCAGGCCCGACCGCCGACCGCCCGGCGCCCGCCGCGACACCGACAACGACCGCCGCCGCGACGACGACCGCAGTCCTGACCGCCGTCGCGACAGCGACAAGGACCGCTCCCGCCGGCGCCCCCTCCGACGCGCCCGCCAGACCATCAAGTCAGCGGTCGACCGCGCCCGCCGCGCAGCCGCCAAGCTCTCCGGCAAGGCCCGCCGCCGGATCGGCAACGGCCTCAACGAGCGGTTGCGGCGACTGCGGGAGCAGTGGCGGCGCCGGGACGACCGGGCCAGGGACCGGACGGGCAACCGCGACCGGAGGCGCCGTGACGACCGCAAGCCTGAGGAAACGACCTGGGAGCAGACCATGCCCAGGGTGCACTTCCGCAATCTGGACGGTGAATCGCACACCCTGATGTTCCGGGGGCGGGGACCGACTGCCGACATGGTGGTGCGGAGCCAGACCGACCCGGTGACCGACTACCTGGACAAATGGAAGACGGAGGCCGACCAGCTCACGGAGTTCCCCGATCGTCAGAGTCGTCAGTTGGAAGCCATCCGCTCCGCACGCGCCCAGCACGTCCGGGCCGAACAGGTCAAGCGGAGGCTGCCGCCCCGGGGCACGACGACCCGTACAGGGGAGCTCGAATACCGGGCCCTGCGCGGCGCGCTCGGCAGGCTCGGACGCTTGCTGGAACTCCGCGAGATCGATCCGAGCAGGCCGCCGCTCCTCCCCATGGTCCTGCCGCCCTACACGGACGGTGTACGTGGCCATGGATTCCAGGCCACCGGTATCAACAAGACCATCAAGAACCACAAGGGCGAGAAGCCGCGCGGGAATCCGAAGATCCCGCTCGGGTGGGACCTGGTGCCCGCGAATCTCCGGAAGGACACGGCCTGGGTGCGTATGCACCTGTTCACCGAGAAGTTCGGAGGAAAGGCCACGGGATCGAACCTCGTCCCCGCTCCTGGGACCGCGGTGAACAGCCGATTCGCCTACCGAGTCGAGCTGCCCGCCTTCAAGGCGATCACCAAGGATCCGAGCATCGCGATGATTTGGTACAACTTCGACGTCAGCTTCTACAGCGGTGCGGACGAGTACTTCCCCAAGAAGATCTCCATGGCCTGGGGGAAGTACGCCCCCGCCGGCAACACCTGGCGGAAACAGCCGACCGAGGGCCACTACACGCGCGACAACATCCAGCGTCCGAACGCCCTCGATTCCAGGTTCGACATCAACGGTAAGGGTCCCGATTCCATCAGGACCGAATTCGGCGTCAGCCGGGCCTTCGCCCAGGCACTTCGCGACGAGTCGCCCTACCGCGACATCTTCCAGCTGATCGTGCGGATGAAGGCGTACAAGAAACGCCTCGCCGCCGCATCACCCGGCAAGCTGAGGAACTTCGACAGCGAGCTCGCGGCCGTCGTCGCCAAGAAGAACGACATTCGCTTCACCTAGGAATCAGAGGACCATGGCGCGCTACACGGAACAGGAACTCAGGTACCTCAGGCTCCTGGACGAACTGCAGGAAGCCGACGGGGTGGACGTCCGCTACGAGGAGAGGGGGGAGATCGAGGAAGCGACGGGCGAGGCGCCGGAGGCCTTCGCCCTCATCGAGGAGTGGCAGGGTGTCCGCTTCGCCCCGGAACTCCAGCGGGCCTTCCTGCGGTTCGACGGAGTCTCGTCCCACTGGACGCTCACCGAGGGCGCGACCACGCTCAGCGGTGAGTTCTCTCTGCGTCACCTTCCCGCAGCCCTGTTCGCCACCGGTGAGACCCTCATCCACGACGATCTGCCGGCGGACGTGCGTGCCCTCTACGAGGAGTTCCGCGTGTTCGACGAACAGCCGAGGACCGGAGCCGGAACGCTCGCGGCGCTGCGCCTTCCGTCCGTGGTGACCGAGACCATCTCACCCGAGGTCTGGTACTACGACAGTTCCGACGGGGCGTGTCTGCTGGACATCGACTACGCCCAGTACCTGGACGCGCTTCTCGTCACCAAGGGGACGTTCGGCTGGCAGTACCTGTTCGCCGACGTCGATCTGGGGGAGAGCGGACTCGGGAGTGTGGCGGACGATCTGCGGACCATGCTGGACGTCTTCCCGCAACTCTTCCCCGGCCACGACTACTCGGACCTCCGCACCCGTCTGGAGGCCCGCCTGTGACCCGCTACGCCGACATCCCCAAGCCCATCCGCTCCGGCATCGTCGTCGTCAACCCCGACACCGGCACGCCCCAGCGGATCATCGTGCTCCAGTTCAACCCGGACACCCTCGAACGCAGCGTCAGCCCCCAGTCGGCGGGAGACAGTGGGGACGCCGGTGGGGGTGGCACCGGCAGTGGAGACCGCAACGAGGCGTTGCGGCTCAAGGGCCCCGCCCAGGAGACCTGGAAGTTCACCGCAGAGATCGACGCCACCGACCAGTTCGAGATCGCGGCGCCCGACGGCATCCACCCCCAGCTCGCCACGCTGGAGATGCTCGTGCAGCCGACCACCGCGCAACTGCGCGCCGCGAGCAGGCTCTCACAGCAGGGCGCCATCGAGATCAGCCCCATCGAGATGCCGCTGACGCTGTTCACCTGGGGGAGCAAGCGGGTCATGCCCGTGCGGCTCACCGAGTTGTCCGTGAACGAGTCCGCCTTCGACGTGAATCTCAACCCGATCCGCGCCTCACTCAGCATCGGCATGAAGATCCTCACCGTCAGCGACCTGCCGGCGGGGCACCGGGGTGCCGACCTGTACATGGCCCACCTCGCCCAGAAGGAACGGCTGGCCGCGGCCGCGAGGAGCGGCAGTCTCGGCACGCTGGGGCTCGGCGGGGGCATCGGGGCAGCAGCCGGCGCGTCGATCAGGAGGGGATGAGCCACACCATGGCCGACATCGAACCGTACGAGAGCGCCCTGGACGCCATACCGGGCGCCCATCCGTATCCGCGCACCAGCAGGTACCACGACGCCGAGATCGGGGTGCACCGCAGAGCCGACGGGACAGAAGTCCGGTACACCAAGCGGCGGTTGCTGCCACCCCTCGACGACACCGACCAGGAGCCCCAGCAGCACGTCGTCGGCGCCGGCGAACGCCCCGACCTGCTCGCCCAGCGCTACTTCGGCGACCCCGGCCAGTGGTGGCAGATCGCCGACGCCAACCCCGTACTGGACCCGCGGGAGTTGACCGACGAGGCCGGACGCGTCATCGACATCCCCCTGGGCGGCGGCTTCACCCGGGGAGACCGGCGTGTTTGACCTGCCCGTGGGACAGGGCCCCGTGCACATCACCCTCCTCATGGGGCCCAAGCTCGCCCGCCCCGTGCCCGCCGAGGTCACCGAGGCCCTGCTCTCCGCCCAGATCACCGCCACCGCGGGCGAACGCAGCGGATTCCAGCTGGCGTTCGACCTCACCAAGAACGGCATCATCAGCCGCCGGCTCCTGCCCGAGGGGTTCTTCGACCCGAAGACCCGGCTCATCGTGACCGTCAGCGTGCGCGGCACCTCCGACGTCCTCTTCGACGGGCTCGTCGTCCGGCACGAGGTCGGCGCCAGCAACCGGCCCGGCCACTCCACCCTCACCCTCACCGGCGAGGACCTGACCCTGCTCATGGACCTGGAGGAGCGCACCGCCCGGTACCCGAACCTGCCGCCCTCCGAGCGGGTGCTCGCCATTCTGCGCCGCTACTCCGACTACGGCATCCGGCCCGACGTCTACACCGAGAAGGTCGCCCAGCCCCCTCACCAGGACCTGCGCGTGCACTACCAGACCGGCACCGACCTGAGCTACGTCAGTGACCTCGCCCGCGCCAACGGATACACCTTCTACCTGGAGCCCGGCCCGAACCCCGGCCAGTCGTCCGCCCGCTGGGGGCCCGAGGTCCGGCTCGGCATCCGCCAGCACGCCCTCAACGTCAACATGGACGCCCACTCCACCGTCGACCAGATGACGTTCGCCTACGACGGGACGGCGAGGGAGGAACCGCAGGCGCGGTGGCAGGACCCCGGCACCCGGCAGTCCACCCTCCTGCCGCAACCCCCGATCAGCCCGCTGCGGCCGCCCCTCGGCCGCCGCCCCACCCCCGCCCTCAAACGCAGGACGCTGTCCGGCACCGCCAAGCAGCAGCGCGAGCAGGCCGAGGCCGAACTGCTCGCCCGCGCCGCCGTCTCCGCGGACGTCGTCTCCGGCTCCGGCTCCCTCGACGTCAACCGGCACGGCTACATCCTCCAGCCGCGCCAGCTCGTCGGCGTGCGCGGCGCCGGCCGGGCGTACGACGGCGACTACTACGTCAAGTCCGTCACCCACAACCTGCGGCCGGGCTCGTACCAGCAGAACTTCACCCTCTCGCGAGAGGGCCTCGAAGCCCGCGGCGACTACGTCCGGCCCTAGCGGCCGACCCAACGGAAACCAGGAGCAGTTCAGCATGGCGGCACCCAGCAATCGCTACCTCGGCAAGTTCCGCGGCCGGGTCGTCGACAACAACGACCCGCTGCGCATCGGCCGCGTCACCGTCGAGGTGCCGGACGTGCTCGGGGACGAGCCGTCGACCTGGGCGCTGCCCTGCCTGCCGTTCACCGGGCCGGAGTCCGGGCAGTTCGTGGTGCCGCCGCCCGGCGCGGGCGTGTGGGTGGAGTTCGAGCAGGGCGATCCCAGCTTCCCGGTGTGGACGGGCTGCTGGTACGGCGCCGCCGAGGAGCTGCCGCCCGACGCGCGCCGCGAACTCCGGGCGAACTCGCCCAGCAAGCCGGTCGTCGTGCAGACACCGCAGGCGCACAAGCTGGTCATGAACGACACGCCCGGCACCGAGCAGGGGATCCTCCTCCAGGCCCAGGGCGGCGCCTACATCCGCATCACCGAGGAAGCCGTGGTCATCGCGACCGGCGCCGGCGCCGAGATCGTGCTGCGCGGACGCGAAGTGACCATCAACGAAGGCCAGTTGACCGTGCTCTCGAAGCGATAGACGGGGGATCAGATCTTGTCCGGGAATCTGCTCGACGCGGGCACGGTGATCGGCTGCCCGCACGGCGGCCGGGTCACCGCGGCCACACCACCCGCCGGGGGCGTACGTGTCGCGGGTGCCGCCGTCGGCACCGCCGCGCACAGCTACATGGTCACCGGCTGCCCGCACACCGTCGACCGGGTGCCCTCGCCATGCGTCACGGTCCGCTGGACCGCCGCCGGCACCGGTGTCACCGTCGACGGCTCACCCGTGCTGCTCGACACCTCCGCGGCCCAGTGCTTCAGCGCGGCCTTCGTCCCGCAGGGGCCGCCCGTCGTCCAGGCAGCGCAGCGAAAGGTCACCGTCCGATGAGTCCCACCAGCCGGGCCGCCGCGCCCCGTTCCGACATCGCGTTCCCCTTCCGCGCCGACCGCCGCGGCCGCACCGCGCACGCCGGCCACGGCGAACACGTCCACGACCTGATCGAGCAGCTGCTGTTCACCAGCCCCGGCGAACGCGTGATGCGCCCCGACTTCGGCTGCGGGCTCCTCGACCTGGTGTTCGCGCCCAACAGCCCCGAGCTCATCAGCACGCTCGAACTTTCCGTGCAGGCCGCGCTGCAGCGCTGGCTCGGCGACCTCATGGAGGTCACGGCGCTCGACATCGTCAGCGAGGACCACTCCGTCCGCGTGTACCTGTCGTACGCCGTACGCGCCACCGGCGCACAGCGCGACGACGTCTTCGAGGGGAGGGCCGCCGCATGACGACGGGCACCACCGCGTCCCGCCGCAGCAAGGTGAGGGCCGCCCGGCTCAACGGAGTCGACACCATCGAGACCGGCGACGACGGCCTGCTGCTCACCGTCACCTTCCTCGGCAAGTCCCCGCACGGCCTCGCCCCCGAGAACGTCCGCATCGACGGCGGGCGCCGCGTCACCGGCATCACCGCCGTCGACGTCAGCGTCGAACGCGAGGAGGACCCGGAGCTCGACGACCGGCTCCACGTCACCCTCGACCGGGCCGGCGACACCTCCCGCTACCGGCTCTCCCTCGTCGAGACCGACCCCTACGGCCGGCCCGGCACCGAGCCCTACCGCGGCTTCGACCAGCGCTACCACAGCGCCACGTTCTCCTTCCGGACCGACTGCCCCACCGCCTTCGACTGCAAGGACGAGCCGCACGACGAGCCGGCGTTCCCCGCCGCGCCCGTCATCGACTACACGGCCCGCGACTACGAAACGATCCGCAAGCTGCTCCTGGACCGGCTCGCCCTCACCACCCCCGACTGGGTCGAACGCAACCCCGCCGACCTGGGGATGACGCTCGTCGAACTCCTCGCCCACACCGGCGACCAGATCAGCTACCAGCAGGACGCGGTCGCCACCGAGGCCTACCTCGACACCGCCCGCCGCCGGGTCTCCGTACGCCGCCACGTCCGGCTCATCGACTACGCGATGCACGACGGCTGCAACGCTCGCGCGTACGTCACCGTCCGGACCGCGGACGACCTCACCCTCGCCCCGGGCACGTTCCGCTTCGCCTCCGTCGACGTGCGCACTCTCGACCCGCACGACCGGCCGGAGCCGGGCACGGTGATCGACGAGGCCGACCTCGGCGACCTCGACGAACGGGGCTCGGTGGAGGTCTTCGAACCGGTCGTCGCCACCGACCCGCTGGAGCTGCGGGTCGCGCACAACACGATCCGGCTGTGGACCTGGGGCGGCGAGGTGTGCACCCTGCCGCAGGGCGCCACCGCCGCCACCCTGCGGGACGCCTGGGCCGACCCCGAGACCTGCCGCGAACGCCGGCTGGCCCTCCGGCCGGGCGACGTGCTCGTCCTGGAGGAGGTGAAGGGCCCGCGCACCGGCACCCCCGGCGACGCCGACCCCGCCCACCGCCAAGCCGTCCGCCTGACCTCCGTCACGCCCGGCCTCGACCGGATCGAGGACCAGCCGGTCCTGGAGGTCACCTGGGCCGCCGAGGACGCGCTGCGCTTCCCGCTCTGCCTCACCACCCGCGGCGGACGCGACTGCCTGCCCGTCGAGGACGTCACGCTGGCCCGCGGCAACGTCGTCCTCGTCGACCACGGCCGCACCCTGACCGGCCTCCCCGAGACGGTCACCGTGCCACCCGTACCCGCCGTGGTCGCCCCGTGCGACCCTCCCGAGTTCGGCTGCCGCGACACCGAGGAGGGCAACGCGCCCGCGCGCCTGATCAACGCCCTGACGGACCGGACCCGGTCGGGCCGGGCGCTCGTCCCCGACGACGTCCGCGAGCTCTTCGACGTCGTCGGCGAGGCCGCGGCCAACCGCGCCGGTCTCGGGCTCGAGAGCGCCGGCCAGCGGCACGAACAGGTCGTGCCCGGCACGGCGTACGCCCAGTCCGCCGCGCTCCACACCCTGCTCGCCCAGTCCGTCCACCCGGGCATCGCGCCCCGCTTCCGCCCGGTCCTCGCCCGTACGCCCGTCACCCAGGCGGAGCCCTTCCCCGACCCCGGCACCGTCGCCGCCGGGCAGGCCGAGCGGATCGCGGCGATCCCGGGACGGGTGCGGCAGCGGCTCGTCGAGCTGTGGCGCAGCGCCCGCGACCGGGACGGACTCGGCCGGGAGGAGATCGCCGAACTCGCCGTGATCTACGGCCTGAGCGTGCTGGAGCGGCTCGAACTGCACCGCCACCCGGTCCGTGCCCTGCGTGAACTGCTGTACCGGAGCGACCAGTTGCTCGACACCAAGCTGCGCCGCGTCGAGGTCCTCGCCGCCCGGGCCCGGGCAGGCACCGTCCTCGACGGGCACATCGCCTGGGAGATCGCCCACGCCTGGGGCCCGGCCTACGCGACCGGACTCCACCCCGAGGAGACGGTGCTGCGCGGCTCGGCGAGCGCCGCGCTCGTCCAGGACCCGCGCCGGGCGCTGCCCGCCGTACGCCCGCACGGCGCGGACGAGACCTGGGTGCCGCGCCGCGACCTGCTCGACAGCGGTCCGCGCGAGAAGCACTTCGTCGGCGAACTGGAGGACGACGGGCGCCTCGCGCTGCGCTTCGGCGACGGCCGGCACGGCGCCCGGCCCACCCCCGGCTCCCGCCTGGAACTGCGCTACCGGCTTGGCGGCGGCACCGTCGGCAACGTCGGCGCCGAGGCCATCAACCACCTCGTGGTGCAGGGCGACGGCGACGTGCCGGCCGTCGTTGTGCGCAACCCGCTGCCCGCCACCGGCGGAACCCGGCCGGAACCCGTGGAGCAGGTACGCCAGCTGGCCCCGCTCGACCTGCGCCGCACCCGGCTGCGCGCGGTCACCGCCGAGGACTACGCCGCCCTGGCCGGTGCCCTGCCGGGCGTGCGGCGGGCGGCGGCCGAACTCCGCTGGACCGGCAGCACCCAGGAGGCGCACCTCGCGATCGACGCCGACGGCACCGCCGAGCCGTCGCGCGAGCTGCTCGACTCGGTCGCCGAGGCCCTGGAGGCGTACCGGCGTATCGGCCACGACCTCGTCGTGGGGCCCGCCCGGCTGGTGCCGCTCGACATCGCGCTGACGGTGTGCGCCGCGCCCGGACACCAGCACGGACAGATCCTGGCCGAGCTGTACCGCGTGCTCGGCAGCGGGCGGCTGCCCGGCGGACGGCTCGGCTTCTTCCACCCCGACGCGCTCACCTTCGCCGGACCGGTCCGGCTCAGCCGTCTGGTCGCCGTTGCCGCAGCCGTGCCCGGCGTGGAGAGCGTCGAGGTCACCCGGCTGCGGCGACTGTCCGGACCGGACCGAGGAGAGAGGGAGGACGGCGTGCTGCGGCTCGGCCCGCTGGAGATCGCCCTGTGCGACAACGACCCGGACCGGCCGGAGAACGGCCTGCTGGCGATATCCCTGGGGGGTGCCCGATGACGGACACGTACCCGGTCACCGCGACCGGTGAGTGCGGCTGCGGCGGCGCCTGCCGCGGCGGCCACGACGAGCGCCTCGCGCCGGCCCCGGTGCACAACCCGCCCGGCCGCACCGCGCTGGACTACCGCGTCGGCGAGTACGGCTCCTTCCTGGCCGCCCTGCTCGACCGGCTCGCCTCGCCGGCCTACCCGGCGCTGAACGACCTCACCGTCCGCACCCCGGACGACCCGGCGATCGGCCTGCTCGACGCCACCGCGGTCCTTGGAGACCTGCTCACCTTCCACTCCGAGCGGATCGCCGACGAGGCGTATCTCCGCACCGCGAACGAGCACCGCTCCCTGGTCCTGCTCGGCCGGCTCGTCGGGCACCGGCCGCGCCCCGGCGTCGCCGCCGCCACGCACCTGGCGTACACCCTCGAACGCGACCCGCGGGCCGAGGCCCAGAACGTGCTGATCCCGCGCGGCGCGCGCAGCCACAGCGTGCCCGCATCCGCGGACGAGGAGTCGCTGACCTTCGAGACCGGCCGGGACCTCGTGGCGCGCTGGGACCTCAACGAGCTGAGGGTCCGCCGCCGCCGTCCCTCGCTGATCACCCCGCAGGACCTGGAGAAGCGCTCCGAACTGTTCGTCGAGGGCACCGGGAACTCCCTGCGGGCCGGCGACCAGTTGCTCTTCGTCTT
The DNA here is from genome assembly GCF_040612515.1 of Streptomyces sp. NPDC006372. Classification (NCBI taxonomy): domain Bacteria; kingdom Bacillati; phylum Actinomycetota; class Actinomycetes; order Kitasatosporales; family Streptomycetaceae; genus Streptomyces; species Streptomyces sp. NPDC006372. The sequence goes on from NZ_JBEXQJ010000039.1 coordinate 62,733, forward strand.
CGGGGAACAGGCCGGTGGTGAGCGCAGACTGCTGCCAATCGCGAAGGTCCGCGTCGACCGGGACGACGAGATCACGGCGATCTCCCTGCCGAAGTCGGCCCCGCCGACCCTGAAGGAACTCGTCGATGAGGTGCGGCGGTGGACCGCCGTGCCCGCGCAGCCCGGCGAGCCGGGTGAGGAACCGCCCACCCCGGAGGTTCCGAACCCGCGCCCGGTCAGCCGGCTGATCGAGGATTTCGAGGACCAGGTCCTGGAGCCCCTGCGGGACGACCTGGACGGGCTGAAGACGCCCGAGCGGCTCGTGGCCCGTCTCACGGAACCCGTTGCCCGTCTCGGTGAGGCTCAGGTGCTGGCCGAGCCGTATGAAGACGTGGCGGAGTGGTTCGAGCAGTTGGAGGCGGTGTTGACGGAACTGGCCGAACGAGCCTTGCGGTTGGCACCTGCTCAGACGGACGCGGAGGGTGCCTCGACGGGGGGTCGGCCTTCTGCGGCGCCGTCGGTGCTGGTCGCGCCCACGCGGCGGAGCCGCACATCGACACGGTCCGCGCCCTTTGAGGACGATTCGCGCGCCGCCGCGCTGAAAGCGCTGGGCGACATACTTCCCGCCCTGCGCGCCACCGCCCCCACCCACCGAGGCACCCCCGCCCGTCAGCTCCCCGGCACCGACACCGCCCGCCTCCTCGCCGCCCTCGACCCCGCCCTCGGCAGCCTTCACCCGGCCTGGCGCACGGCCGCCGCCCCCGGCGCCCCGCAGCTCCTGCGCGAACTGCTCGCCCTGCGCGTCACCGCGGCCCCCTTCGGTGCCACGGCCCCGCTGAAGCCGGTCCAGGACGACCGGGGCCGGGTCATCCGCACCGCCGACTGGCCGCTGACCGGCGCGGTGCTGGCGACCGTGCGGGTCGTGTACGACACGGCGGGCAAGACCCCGGTCAAGGCCGAGTTCCAGTACGTCGAGGGCAGCAGCTCCGATCAGCGCGCCGAGAACCTGCCCGTGGCCCAGCCGGTCACCTTCACGCTCGGCCCCGGCCAGGTCGAGCTGTCCGTGCGCTCCGGCCAGGACCGCGACCTGAGCTGGCTCAACCGGCGCCCGGCGGACTCCCAGGAGCCCGGCGTCACCGCCCGCCTCCACTCGGGCCTGCCCGAGCGCACGCTCTTCGTGTCCCGGCCCGACGACGAGGGCCTGGTCCACATCGGCATCCACAACGGCACGTCCGAGCAGATCGCCCTGCGGCCGGGCGGCAGCGAGCAGTTCACGCACGGCGACTACGAGGTCGGCCTGAGGTACACGGTGGGCAGCGCCGAGCCCGGCGTCGAGGTCGTCATCGCCAGCAAGCCGGAGCCCGTCAACCGCCGCACCCTCCAGCTGGACACCGTCCACGAGGGCATCACCGTCGGCAGCTGGGTGGCGATCCAGCGGCCCGCCAAGGGCGCCGGCAAGGTCGTCCCCGGCGACCCGAAGCTGGCGTTCGTCACCACCCAGGTGGTCGCCGCCCGCACGGCCGCCTGCACCAACTACGGCATCACCGGCCGGGGCACCGAACTCACCCTCGCCGACCCCTGGCTGGACGAGTTCGATGTGCTCCTGTCGCACATCCGCGACACCACCGTGCTCGCGGCAGGAGAGCCCCTGCGCCTCGCCGACGAACCCCTCGGCGAGGACGTGCACGGCAACGAGATCGAACTCGCGGAGCTGTACGAGGGACTGCGGCCAGGCCGCACGCTGATCGTGGCGGGCGAGCGCAGCGACATCCCCGGCACGGCCGGGGTGCGCGCCACCGAGGTGGTCACGATCGCCGCCGCCGACCCGGCCGTCGATCCGGGACTGCCCGGCGACCGCGTGCACACCCGGCTCGTCCTCACCGGGGATCTGGCCCATCGCTACCGCCGCGAGACGGTCCGCGTCCTCGGCAACGTCGTCGAGGCCACCCACGGCGAGAGCCGCGAGGAGGCCATCGGCAGCGGCGACTCGGACCGGGTCAACCAGACCTTCGCGCTCTGGCAGTCCCCGCTGACCTGGCTCGCCGACGACAACCCCCTGGGCGCCACCCCGGTCCTGGAGATCCGGGTCGACGGCGTGCTCTGGCACGAGGTGGACAGCCTCGCCGGACGCGGCCCCACCGAGCGCGTCCACATCACCGGTGCCACCGCCGACGGCCGGACCACGGTGACCTTCGGCGACGGTGTCCACGGCGCCCGCCTCCCCTCCGGGCACGAGAACGTCCGGGCCCGCTACCGCTTCGGCACCGGCAAAGCAGCCAACGTCCCGGCGGACCGCGTCACCCAGCCCCTCACCCGGCCCCTGGGCGTCACGGCGGTCACCAACCCCCGCCCGGTCACCGGCGGCGCGGACGCCGACGGCCCGGGGCTGACCCGCCGCACGGTCCCGCTGGCCGTCTCGGCCCTGGACCGGCTGGTCTCCGAGTCCGACTACGAGGACTTCGCCCGGTCCCGCGCCGGCATCGGCCGGGCCGCCGCACGCGAACTCTTCGACGGGCGGCGGCGCGTGCTGCACGTGACGGTCGCGGGCACCGACGACGTGCCGATCGCCCCCGACTCGGACACCCTGCGCGCCCTGCGCGGCGCCCTCACCGAGTACGGCAACGCCAACCTGCCGGTCCGGGTCGACGCGCGGGAACCGGTGCTGCTGCTGATCGCCGCGCGGGTGAAGGTCGCCCCGGACCACAGCTGGCGGTACGTGGAACCGCGACTGCGGCAGGCCCTGCTGAACCGGCTCGGCTTCGAGGGCCGCGAGCTGGGCCGGCCCGCCCGCCTCTCCGAGGTCCTGGCCACCGCCCACACCGTGCCAGGCGTCGACTACGTGGACGTCGACGTCTTCACCGGCGTGCCCGCCTCGGCCACCCCGGCGGAGCTCACCGAACTGCTCACCCGGCCGGGCCCGCCCCGGGCGTCCGTCCCGGCGCACCCGGCGACGTACGACGAGAAGATCCACACGGTCCGCGCCGAGAACGGCGAAACCCTCTCGGAGGTCTGCGCGACTTACGGCGTCCCGCTCGCCGAACTGCTGCGCCTCAACCCCGACATCACCGACACCCGGCGCCTGCCCAGGGGCCGGTCGGTGTACGTCTTCCGCGGCATCCGCCCGGCCCAGCTCGCACTGCTGTCGCCCCGCGCCGCGGACACCCTGATTCTGACGGAGGTCAAGTGATGTCCCCCGACACCCGGTCGGAGACACCGGCCCCGGTGGCACCCCGGGAGCCGGACGGGCTCGCCGCACTGCTGCCCCGCTGGCACCGGCTGCGCGACACCGAGGAGGGCGAGCCGCTGCGCGCGCTGCTCGCCGTGATCTCCGAGCAGATCGACCGCGTGCGCGACGGCGTCCAGCAGGGCTACGAGGACCTGTTCGTGGAGACGGCGGCCCCCTGGGTGCTGCCGTACCTCGGCGACCTCGTCGGCTACCGCACCCTGCCCGGCTACGAGCGCGTCCTCACCACCGGCCTGCACGTCGGCGGCCGGGCCGCCCTCGCCGAGGCCGTCGCCCCGCGCCGGGACGTGGCCGCCACCGTCGCGAACCGCCGCCGCAAGGGCACCCTGCACCTCCTGGAGGAACTCTCCGCGCAGGTGGCCGACTGGCCGGCGCGGGCCGTCGAACTGTCCCGGCAGGTGGCCCACACGCAGCCTGTCAAGCTGTACGGCACCGGCACCCACCGAGGGGAGCGCGGCCGGCTCGCCGATCTGCGTGACGGCGCCCAACTCGCCCTCGGAGGCGGCCCGTTCGCGAACGCGGCCCGAACGGCCGACGTCCGGCGCGCCGAGTCCCGGCACCGTCAGGGCGGCTGGACCCCGGCCGGCGTCGCGCTGTTCGTGTGGCGCCTGAAGGCGTACCCGCTGACCCGGACCCCGGCCTACTGCGTCGACCGGGCCCGCAGCCTCTACACCTTCTCGATCCTCGGCAACGACACCCCACTGGTCACCAAGCCGTTCCCGGAGCCCTCGCCGACGCACATCGCCACCGTCGACAACGTGCCGGCGTTCGTCACCCGCCGTCTCCTGCACGACCGGCTGCTCGACTACTACGGCCCCGGCAAGAGCTTCGTGATCCGCCTCGACGGCGAGGACCACCCTGTACCACCCTCGGACATCGTGGTCGCCGACCTGTCCGACTGGCGCTACCGGCCCAGGCGTGGCCAGGTGGCCGTCGACCCGGAACTGGGCCGGATCGCGTTCGGTTCGCGGTCCGCGCCCCGGCAGGGCGTGTGGGTCGACTACCACTACGCCCAAGCGGCCGACCTCGGCGGCGGCGAGTACCGGCGCGACCGCGAACCCCGCCCCGACGCCGAGGTGTACCGGGTCGGGCCCGGACAGCCGTACCGGCAGATCATGGACGCCTACCGGGCCTGGCAGCACGACCGCCGGGCCGACCGCACCGGCCCCGCCGGCGTCATCGAGATCACGCACAGCGGCGCCTACCAGGAGCAGCTGGACTTCGACCTCGACCCGGGCGACCGGCTCGAACTGCGCGCCGCCGAGGGCACCCGCCCCGTCATCCGCCTGCTCGACTGGTACAGCAACCGCCCCGACGCCCTCAACATCCGCGCGGTGTCCGAGGGCTGCGCCCCGCACGAGCGGCCGCGGGTCGTCCTCGACGGGCTCCTCGTCGCCGGACGCGGCATCAACGTCACCGGCGCGATGGGAGCCGTCGTCGTGCGGCACAGCACACTCGTCCCCGGCTGGTCCCTGGAGCCGGAGTGCGAGCCGCACTCGCCCGAGGAGCCGAGCATCGTCCTGGACCGCACCACCGCGTGCCTCCAGATCGAGCACAGCGTCCTCGGCACCGTCGAGGTCATCGGCGACGAGGTCGGCGAGGACCCCCTCGACATCCACATCCGCGACAGCGTCCTCGACGCCACGGCCGATGACCGCGAGGCCCTGTCCGCCCCGGACTGCCGGCACGCCCACGCCGTGCTGCACCTGCACCGCACCACCGTCATCGGCGAGATCCACACGCACGCCGTGGCGATCGCCGAGAACAGCGTCTTCACCGGCCGGCTCCACGTGGCCCGGCGCGGCATCGGCTGCCTGCGGTACTCCTACGTCCCCACCGGTTCGCGTACCCCGCGCCGCCACCGCTGCCCCGACACCAAACCCCAGTTCACCTCCCAGCGCTACGGCACCCCCTGGTACGGGCTGCTCGCGGACCGCTGCCCCGAGGAGATCCGGCGCGGCGCGGACGACGGCGCCGAGCTGGGCTCCTTCCACGACCTGTACCGGCCGCAGCGCGAGGACGGCCTCAGAGCCCGGCTCGCCGAGTACACGCCTGCGGGTACCGACGCCGGGATCTTCTTCGTGACGTGAGGCGCGCACCCGCCACCGACCTTGTGAACCCGCACTTCCGAACCTGGGGAGCACCCTTCATGCACGCAGACCTCTCCCGCTCCACCTTCCGCCCGGAGCGGCACTACTCGGCGGTCGTGGCCCAGCAGGGCCGCGTCCAGCTCGACGCCGACCTGAACGAGCAGACCGCGATCGAGCTCCACCGGGCCCGCATTCTCGCCGCCGACCTGATCGGACCGCACGGCGGGCCGCGTGACGCCGCCGGTTTCCGCATCGAGTACGTGGGCGGCAAGCACGAGATCGACACCCTGCTGATCCACGGCGGGCGTTACTACGTCGACGGCATCCTGTGCGAGGCCGACCGCCCGGCGGCCGGGGTGCCCGTCACCGACGAGGAGAGCGACGAGGCCGCGCAGGAGCCGCCCGCGCACTGGACCTACTGGGACCAGCCGGACGGCTTCCGCGACCCGGAGAAGCCCGGCGACCGGCTGCCCTCGCCCGCCCAGACCCCGTTCCTCGCCTACCTCAACGTGTGGGAGCGTTCGGTCGGCGCGGCCGAGGACCCGGCGCTGCGCGAGGTCGCCCTCGGCGCCGCCATGCCCGACACCACCGCCCGCGTGAAGGTCGTCTGGCAGGTGCTGCCGCTGTCCCTCGCCGAGTTGGAGATCGAGGAGAGCGACCCGTCGAAGGAGGTCGTCCGGGCCGCCTTCGCCCGCTGGGCGCAGCGGCAGTCGGCCGCCTCGGCCCGGCTCGCCGCGCGCAGCGAGCGGCCCGGCCACGCCGACGAGGACCCGTGCCTGGTCAAGCCCGACGCCCGCTACCGCGGCCCGGAGAACCAGCTGTACCGGGTGGAGGTCCACGAGGGCGGCGAGGCGAAGGACGCCACCTTCAAATGGTCGCGCGAGAACGGGTCCGTGGCCTTCCCCGTCGACGAACTCGACGGCACCTGGGTGCAGTTGGCGTCACTCGGCCACGACGACAAGCTGGACCTGGACGTCGGCGACCACGTGGAGCTCGTCGACACCGCCTACGCCTCCCGCCTGGAGCCGCTGCCGCTGCTGCGCGTCGAGGAACTGGACCTGCCCGGCCGCCGGGTCCGCCTGTCGGCCGAACCGGCCCCGGGCGTCGGACGGCTCGCGCACCTGAACCCGTACCTGCGCCGCTGGGACCACCGCGGTGGCCTCAAGCGCAAGGGCCGCAGCACCGGCCTGCGCGACGGCGCCGTCCCCGTCACGGAGGGGGAGTGGCTGCCCCTGGAGGACGGTGTGGAGGTGTACTTCGCCCAGGGCGGCACCTATCGCACCGGCGACCACTGGATCCTCCCCGCCCGCACGGCGACCGGCAGCGTCGAGTGGCCGGTCGACCCGGCCCGCCGCCCCCTGCTCCAGGGGCCCGCCGGGATCGCCCGGCACTTCGCCCCGCTGGCCCTGATCAAGGGCGAGGGCAGCTCGGTCGACCTGCGCCTCGCCTTCGGCCCGCTGGCGAGCAGCATGCCGGCCGCGGACGAGGCGACGCTCGCCGCGGAGGAACAGGCCCGCCGTGAGGAGCTGGCCGCCGAGGACCCCTCGCGAGGGCGGTCCCAGACCACCGCGGAGGCGGAAGCCGCCGCGGAAGGAGACAACTGATGGCCAAGCCGCTGAGCGCGTCCAAGCTGGTGGAGATCCTCCGCGCGGAGGGCGTGACCGTCCACGAGGTCCGCAGCTGGCGCACCCACAACCGCAACAGCAAGGGCCCGTGGGGCCCGGTGAACGGCGTGATGATCCACCACACCGTCACCTCCGGCACCGCCGCGTCCGTCGGCATCTGCTACGACGGCCACTCCAACCTGCCCGGCCCGCTGTGCCACGGCGTCATCGACAAGAAGGGCGAGGTGCACCTGGTCGGCAACGGCCGCGCCAACCACGCCGGGCTCGGCGACAGCGACGTCCTGCGCGCCGTGATCAACGAGTCGAAGCCCCCGGCCGACAACGAGGCCGACACCGACGGCAACCGGCACTTCTACGGCTTCGAGTGCATCAACCTCGGCAACGGCAAGGACCCCTGGCCCGAGGCGCAGAAGGAGGCCATCGAGAAGGTCTCCGCCGCGATCTGCCGCCACCACGGCTGGTCCGAACGTTCCGTCATCGGCCACAAGGAGTGGCAGCCGGGCAAGGTGGACCCGCGCGGTTTCACCATGGACGGCATGCGCAAGCGCATCGCTCAGCGGCTGAAGGGCGGCGGGGGCGGCACCAAGCCCGCCCCGGACCCGAAACCGGCGCCCAAGCCGTCCTACGAGCCCTTCCCGGGCGCCGCGTTCTTCCACGTCGGGCAGCGGTCCCCGGTCATCACGGCGATGGGCCGCCGCCTGGTCGCCGAGGGCTGCGGCCACTACGAGGAGGGCCCCAGCCCCGACTGGACCGAGGCCGACCGCCGGTCCTACGCACTCTGGCAGCAGAAGCAGGGCTTCTCCGGCCGGGACGCCGACGGCATCCCCGGCAAGGTCACCTGGGACCGGCTGAAGGTGCCCGGGTCGGGCAGGTGAGTCCGTGCGCCCCGCCCAGGCCGGGGGAGGGGCGCACGCCCGTCACCAGCGGGGGAGCTTCAGCTCGTACTCGGGCCGGAACCGCCGCATGTAGCCGGTGTCGTCCCGGCTGCGCATCCCGGAGTCGACGTAGCGCCGGTGGAGCTCCTCCAGCTTGTCGTGGTCGAGTTCGACACCCAGCCCCGGGCCGGTGGGCACCTCGACCGCCCCGTCGCGCAGCTCCAGCACGCCCGGCACGATGACGTCATCGGCCGAGTTCCACGGGTAGTGGGTGTCGCAGGAGTGGTCGAGGTTGGGGATGGCCGCGGCGACATGCGTCATCGCGGCGAGGCTGATGCCCAGGTGCGAGTTGGAATGCATCGACAGGGCGATCCCGAACGCCTCGCACACGGCGGCCAGTTCACGGGTCCGGCGCAGCCCGCCCCAGTAGTGGTGGTCGGTGAGCAGCACCTGGATCGCGTTCTGCTCGACGGCCGGCTTCAGATGCTCCCAGGCGATCACGCACATGTTGGTCGCGAGCGGCATGGGCGAGTCCTTCGCCACCTCAGCCATACCGGGGATGCCCCTGGTCGGGTCCTCCAGGTACTCGAGGACACCGTCGAGCTCGCGGGCGACGTACTTCGACGTCTCGACCGTCCACGCCACGTTCGGGTCCAGGCGCAGCGGCTGCCCGGGGAAGGCCTCGGCGAGCGCCTTGATCGCGGCGATCTCCTCGTCGGGCGGGAAGACACCGCCCTTCAGCTTGAACGACTCGAAGCCGTACCGCTGCTGCATCAGCCGGGCCTGCTCGACGATCCCGGCCGGATCGAGGGCCTCGCCCCAGTCGTCGCCGACGGCCGGGCGGCCGTCCAGGGCAGGGTGCTCCGCCCACTTGTAGAAGAGGTACGCGGCGAACGGCACCGCGTCGCGGACCTTGCCGCCGAGCAGGTCGCTGACCGGACGGCCGAGCAGCTTGCCCTGCGCGTCGAGACAGGCCACCTCCACCGCCGAGGTGGTCCAGCCGCGCTCGTGGGAGCTGGGCACGGTCGGCAGCAGGGCGGCGTCGATCGCTGCGGCCACGGCGGTGCTGTCGAAGACGTCCATGCCGACGACCACCTTCGCGGCGGCCTGGAGCCGCTCCAGGCGCGCGGTGCCGCCCGGGGACTCGCCGAGCCCCACGGTGCCGTCCTCCAGGACGAGTTGAAGGATGATCCGCAGGGCGAGCGGCTCGTGCACGCCGTTGGAGTTGAGCAGCGGCGGGTCGCTGAAGGCGATCGGCGTGACGATCAGCTCGCGGATGCGCGTGGCGCTCATGCGGCGGCCACCTCCAGGCCGTGGTCGAGGAGTTTCGCGAGCCGGGCGACGTGCTCCGGCGTCGGATCGAGCAGTGGCGCCCGTACCCCGCCGACGTCCAGGCCGCGCAGGGTCACCCCGGCCTTGACGAGTGAGACGGCGTATCCGGGCACCTCGTCGCGCAGGGCGACCAGCGGGCCGTAGAACTCGTCGAGGAGCCGGGAGACCAGGGCGTCGTCGTCCTCGGCGAGGGCCCGGTGGAAGGCCAGGGCGATCTCCGGGGCGAAGGCGAACACCGCCGAGGAGTACAGCTCGACGCCGACGCCCTTGTAGGCGGGCGCGGTCATCTCGGCGGTGGGCAGGCCGTTGAAGAACTGGAAGTCCGCCGTGCCCGGGACGGCACGCACCGCGCGGACGATGCGGTGCATCCGCTCGATGTCCCCGATGCCGTCCTTGAGGCCGACGACCCGGGGCAGGCCGGCGATCTCGGCGGCTGTGTCCGCGGTGAGGCGGGCGGTGCCGCGCTGGTAGAAGACGACGGGCAGCTCGGTGGCCGCGGTGACCTCCTGGACGTACCGCACCAGCCCCTGCTGCGGGGCGCTGACCAGGTAGGGCGGCAGCAGCAGGATGCCGTCGGCACCGGCCCGTCCGACCCGGGCGGCCTGGTCCCGGGCGACGGGGGCCGGGCCGCCGGCCGCCGCGAGGACCGGGACGCGTCCGGCCGTGGTCTCCACGGCGACGCGGGTGGCCCGCTCGATCTCCTCGGCCGACAGCGCGTGGAACTCACCGGTGCCGCAGGCGACGAACACACCTCCCGCCCCTGCGGCGACACCCGACTCGATGTGCTGGGCAAGCCGTTCCTCGTCCAGTGAACCGTCCGCCGCGAACGGCGTGACCGGGAAGAACAGCACTCCGTGGAACTTCATGTCTCCCTCAAACGTGGGGTGGGTGGTCAGCCCTTCGTGGCCCCGGCGGCGATGCCGGTGACCAGTGAGCGCTGGAGGAGCAGATAGACGATGAGACTGGGGACGAGGGCGATGACCGCACCGGCCAGCACCACCCCGGAGCCGACCTCGGGGTCGGTGCGCAGGATGGACAGGGCGACGGTGACCGTGTAGTCGGTGGGGTCCTTGGCGGCGATCAGGGGCAGCAGGTACTGGTCCCAGATCATGATGAAGCCGAGTACCCCGGCCACGCCGAGCGCGGGCTTGCACAGCGGCAGGATGACCTGCCACAGCATCCGCAGCTCGCCCACGCCGTCGATCCGGGCCGCCTCCTCGATCTCGGCCGGGATGTCCTTCATGAACTCCGTGAGCACCATCACCGAGAAGCCCCAGGCACCGAGCGGCAGGATCACACCCCAGACGGTGCCCTTCAGGTCGAGACCGACCACGGGCACATGGCCGAGGACCAGCGACAGCGGGATGGCGATGACCTCCTCGGGGAGCATCATCGTCAGCATGAACAGAGTCAGGACCAGTGCCTGTCCCCGGAACTTGTGCCGGGCCAGCGCGTACGCGGCGAGCGTGCAGACGCCGAGCTGGAGCAGCAGTCCGCCGCCGGCTATGACCAGGGAGTTGCCGAAGTAGTCCCAGATGCCCCGCTCGCCCGCCACCTCGAAGTTCAGCAGGGTCGGGTGGTGCGGGAGGAACGACAGCGTCGAACCGCTGGCCTTCTCGCTGAAGGAACCGGAGAAGATCGTCAGGAACGGGGCGGCGAAGACGCCCAGGGCCAGCAGACAGAGCAGGACGCGCAGGACCCAGGCGGGTCCCGGCCGGTCGCTCCAGCCGAGGGCGGTGTCGAAACGGGCGGGTGTGGTGCGCTGCTTCCCGGCGGACCTGCGCGCGGGAGAGTCGGTCACCGGGGTCCGGACGGGGTCGATGGCGGGAGCGCTCATCTCACGTCTCCCCTCTTGCGGAGGTAGTTGACCGTGACGGTGAGCAGCAGCGTCACGCAGAGCAGGACCACGGAGGCGGCCGAGGCGCCGCCGATGTCGTTACGGGTGAAGCCGAGGGTGTAGGCGCGGGTCATCCAGACGTCGGTGGAACCGGCCGGGCCGCCGCCGGTGAGGACGTACACCTCGGTGAAGACGCGCAGTCCGCGGATGGCGGCGAGGGTGAGGACGATGCCGAGGGCGGGGCGGATCGCCGGGAGCGTGATGTGCCGCAGCCGCTGCCACAGCGAGACGCCGTCCATCGCGGCGGCCTCGTACAGCGAGCGGTCCACGCCCGCCAGCCCGGCGAGGATGATCACCATGTTGTACGGGGCGAGCATCCAGATGCCCATGGCCATCGTCGCCCACAGCGCGGTGTCGGGGTTGTCGAGGTAGGGCACGGGCCCCAGGCCGAGAAGCCCGAGACCGCTGTTGATCAGACCGTCGGAGGTCGGGTAGTACATCAGCCGCCACATCTCGCCGACCACCGCGGTGGCGGTGACGACGGGCAGGAACACGGCGGTGCGGATGATCTTCAACGAGCGGGCCTGGCCCTCCAGCAGCAGCGCCAGCGCGAAGCCGACGATGATGCCGCCGACGGACATCCCGACGCCCAGGAGCAGGGTGTGGCCGATGGCGTCCTGGAAACGGTGGTCGGTCAGGACCCGCGTGTAGTTGTCGAGGCCGACCCACTTGTCACCGAGGAAGGGCCGCACGTCGAAGAAGCTGAGCCAGACGCCCTTGCCCATGGGCAGGAACTTGAAGACGAGGGCGAGCAGCAGAGCCGGGGCGAGGAACAGCCAGGGCAGTACGGCCCGCTTGCTGAGGAGCCGGCCTCTGCGCGCTCCGGGTGTCGTCACGGTCGCGGTCATTTCAGCAGCTCCTGGTCCTTGAGATCACCGGCGAGGGTGTCGTTGAGTTCCTTGAGGCCGGAGCGGACGTCGCTGCCGCAGTACGTGAAGATCGCGTTGAGCGCATCGGCGGTGTCCTGCTTGATCGGGGCGAAGTCGGGCGCGTTGGGGAACTGCGCGGAGTGGTCCTCGTACGCCTTCTGCACCACGCTCCAGCGCGGGTCGTCGCGCACCTTCGCCGCGTCGAGCGTGGAGTTGACGGGGATGCGCACCACGGGCTGGTCGGCACCCGTCATGGCGAGCTTCTGGCCCTCGGGGGAGACGAGGAAGGCGGCCAGGGTCTTCTCCTGCTTCGCCTTGCCGGTCCGGGACCCGAAGTAGATGTTCTCTCCCTCGGCCAGCACGGTGGGGCCGGCCGGGCCCGCGGGCGCGGGCAGCACCTCGTACTTGCCCTTGCCGAGCGCCTCGTCGAACGTGGAGATGTTGTACGGGCCGGTGAGGTACATCCCGGCGTTGCCGTCCTGGAAGTTGGTGGTGTTCGAGGTGACGGAGGTCAGGGCGCTGGGCTGGACGACGCCCTTGTCGCCGCAGAAGAGGTTGTTCTTCATCCACGTGACGGTGCGCACGGCCGCCGCCGAGTCCATGGCGGGCCGGTAGCCCGAGCCCTCCTTCTGGAGGATCTGCGCCCCGCCCTGCCACAGGTAGCTGGCGCCCCACCAGGCGACATAGCCGTTCTGGGCGCTGCCGGGCACGACCATGCCGTACGTGTCCTTCTTGCCGTCCCCGTCGGGGTCACGGGTGGCGAAGGCCTTGGCGAGGGCGAGCGTGTCCTGCCAGGTCTTCGGCTGCGGCAGGCCGAGCTTCTCGCGCCAGTCCTTGCGGACGAACAGCGTCATGGCCTGACGGGAGTACGGGATGCCGTAGTGCCTGCCGTCGCGGCCCACCGTGGACGACCAGGACTTGGCGGTGATTTCGTCATGTCCGGCGATCGAGTCCGGGGTGATGGGCTTGAGCAGGCCCTGCGCCTGGTAGCTGCCCATCAGGGCGGCGTCGTTGATCATGACGTCCGGCAGGTCCTTGACGGACGCGCGGCTCTGCAACTGCTGGTCGAAGTTCATGACCGGCTGATAATCGATCTTGATGCCGGTCTTCTTGGTGAAGGCCGCGAACACCCGCTTGTAGGTCTGCGCGGAGACCGGATCACTCCGGGTCCACACCTCCAGCGTGTTCGGATCGCCGGCCCGGGCGCTGCCGGAACCGGCGCCGCAGGCGGCCGTTCCGAACAGGAGCCCCGAGACAGCGAGAGTGGCAGCCAGGCGGCGCCCGCGGCGGAGCCGCGTGTCTATGCAGCGTCGGCGATCCCGCATGGGTGGTTCTCCGTTCATATTCGTGAACGAGCTTCACGAATCTAAATGATCGGCCAAGCTACGGATCGCTTCGTCGCCATGTCAATACATGGCTGAAACTTTTCACCTACGTCACACCGGGCCGGAAGAGCCCCAGGAGAACGACGACGGCCCCAACCGGAAGATCCGGTTGGGGCCGTCCGAAAAGGTGCGGCGCCGGGGGTCAGGCGTCGCGTTCGGCGTGCTTCTTCTTGATCCGGGCCGTCTCCTTGCGGACCTCCGCCTGGGTGGCGCGCTCCCGCACCAGCCACTCGGGGCTGTCCTGCTTCAGCGTCTCGATCTGCTCGGTCGTGAGCGGCTCGGTGACGCCCCCGCGGGCCAGGCCCGCGATGGAGACGCCGAGCTTCGCCGCGACCACCGGGCGGGGGTGCGGACCGCCCCGCCGCAGGTCCTGCAGCCACTGCGGCGGGTTCGTCTGGAGCTCGTTCAGCTCGGCGCGTGAGACGACACCCTCCCGGAACTCGGCGGGCGTGGCCTCGAGGTACACACCCAGTTTCTTGGCCGCGGTAGCGGGCTTCATCGTCTGGGTGCTCTGGTGCGACGTCATGGCGTCAAGGGTATCGAGCGTGTGCGCGACCCCCGACCAGGGCCGGTAACCTGGCCCGGTGACAAGCTCGGATGAATCCCCCGCGTTCCGGCTCGTGTACGTCCCCGGGGTGATGCCCGGCAAGTGGGTGCGCATCTGGAACGAGCGGCAGCCCGATGTCCCGCTCACCCTGACGCAGGTGCCCGCCGGAGCGGCGGCCGGGCAGTTGCTGGGCGGGGACGCCGACGCGGGTCTCGTGCGGCTGCCCGTCGACCGGACGGTCTTCAGCGCGATCCCCCTCTACACCGAGCAGACGGTCGTGGTGGTCCCCAAGGACCATCTGGTCACGGCGGTCGACGAGGTGGCGCCGGAGGACCTGGCCGACGACATCGTGCTGCACCCCCTCGACGACGTCCTCGGCTGGGATGACCTCCCCGGGCGGCCCGCCTTCGAACGCCCTGCCACCACGGCCGACGCCGTCGAACTGGTCGCGGCCGGCATCGGCGTCCTCGTCGTGCCCCTGTCGCTCGCCCGTCTCCACCACCGCAAGGACCTCACCCACCGCCCCCTCAGGGACGCCCCCGAGTCGAGCGTGGCACTGGCCTGGCCCGAGGACGCGACGACGGACCAGGTGGAGGACTTCATCGGCATCGTCCGCGGCCGCACCGTGAACAGCACCCGGGGCCGCAAGCAGGATCCGGCGCGGGGCGCCACCAAGACCGACGGGGGAGACGCCCGGCGAAAGCCGATGCCCGGCAGGTCGGCGGCCCAGAGGTCCGCGGCGGCGAAGCGCACCGGCAAGGGCGGGCGTGGCGCCCCCAAGGGCGGCAGGGGCGGCAAGCCCCGCCGCCGTTCCTAGTCGGTTCCGGGGGCCCGCCGTGGGGGTGCGGCCCTCGAACCGTTCCTGGCTCAGCCGGCCGACGGAGTCGGCTGCGGCGCCCCGTAGGACGGGTTGGGGGCGACCGTCTGCAGGTCCTTCAGGTTCTCCGGGATCTCCAGTACACGGACCGGCGAACCCGGCTGCGGCGGCGGGGGCGTCGTCTGGTCCTGGGGCAGCTTGGGCGGGGAGGTGATCTGGAGGTTGACCTGCTCGTGGTTGATCAGACCGGTCTTCTCCAGGACCGTGATGTGGTCGAGCACGGTGTCATTGGTCGTGTCGGCGAGTTCCCGCACCATGCTGTTCCGGGTGGTCGCCCGGATCTTGGCGATGGTCGGGAAGATGCCCCCGTGCGCGACGCGCATGAGAGTCACGGCCGTGGACTCGAACTCCTTGCCGGAGCTGCCCTCCGCCGTCGCCACGAACTGCTGCTGCTGCGGCGATGGCTCGTTCGGCAGGGTGATGCCCAGGTCCGTGGAGACCTTGCGGCAGCCCGCGTCGAGCCGGCCGTGCCCCACGAGCAGATGCTCCGCGACCTCCTTCATCGCCGGCGACGTGCTCCGCTCCATGATCAATTGCCCCATCGGCTGCTCCCACAGCCCGGCCGCGCGTACCTTCACCACGAAGTCGCGGTCCGCCTCGGTCAGCGGACCCCACTGGGTGTTGGCGATGATGCGGTCCTGACCGGAAGCCGTGTTCTGCACGCCCAGCATGCTGGGGTAGGCGAGCGCGGTGAGCGTAAGGATCAGCGCACCGCCCACGAACGCGGTTCCTGCGGTGCTGCGCGAGATGCGCATCGTGCCTCCTGGGATTGAACGGCCCAACATCAGGAAGTACGGATGCCGCGGGCGAAACAATCACCGCCGCCGCAAAAAAGTTCGTACTGTGTGCGGGCTGTCCACGACTGTGAACAGCCCGCCGCTCATGGGTTCAGGGCCGGTACGAGGCCCCGCCCGCCGTGCTCACCACCTTGTCCCCGTCCGCCCTGCTCAGCAGGCCGGCGGTCACCCACGCGTCCACCGTGGACCGCACCCGCGACACCAGCGCCCCCTTGTTCCGGAACGGCGCCCCGGCCCAGACGTCGTCCAGGAGCGTGGTGCCGTCGGCCTTCGCCGGGTTGGCGACACCGGAGTCGCGGCCGCCGAACACGACCTTCGGCTCAAAACGCCGGACGTAGGCGTGCGCCGGATCCTCCGTCCCCTCGGAGAAGGGCGCCCACTCGGTCCCGTCCAGGAGGAAGTGCAGCGGCTTGCCCGGCACCGGCGTGAGGGAGTGCGACAGGTCCCCGGACAGTCCCGCGTCGCGGTACAGCCCGACCTTCAGGTACTCCGTCGCGGGGTCGCGGGCGACCAGGTTGACGGGTCCGTGGAACAGGGTCTGCAGGGAGGGATCGTCGAGGGCCTTCTCCACCCGCGTCCGGAACGGCATGGAGATACGGACGGTGTCGCCCGGCCGCCAGGTCCGGGACACGTCGAAGTAGCTCCCGGGCCTCGGAGTGCCGGACACCGCACGCCCGTTGACGGTCACCCGGAAACCGGCGGCGGCCCACGACGGCACCCGCAGCAGCAGCGTGAAGGAGGCGCGCCCGCCGCCGAAGGTGAGCGTGCTGCCCTGCTCCCGGGGGAAGCCGGTGGTCTGCGTGACCGTGACGCCCTTCTCAACCCAGGTGAGCGTGGACGGGCTGTACAGGTTGACGTACAGGGCACTGCCGTCGGCCCGCGCGAAGTACACCGAGTCCTGGTACTTGGTGGCGCTCTCCATGCCGGTGCCCTCGCAGCAGGTCGTGCCCTGCTTGGGCGTGTAGTCCCGGACGTGACCGGGCGTCAGCCCGATGAAGTACGTGACGAGCGGCTTCTCCGCGTCGGGCCTGTCCTGCTTGGAGCCGAGCACCTGGTTGTACAGGGCCCGCTCGTAGTAGTCCATGTACTTCGGGTCCTGCTCGTGGAAGAACAGGGTCCGGCTCAGCTTGAGCATGTTGTACGCGCAGCAGGTCTCGGCCGTGGTGGCGCTGACGGTGCCCGCGATCACGTCCCTGGCCTTCCAGAACTCCTGCGTGCTGGTGCCGCCGATGCCGTACATGCGGTGCGGTACGACCATGTCCCAGAAGTTCTTCGCGGACGTGAGGTAGCGCTCCTCGCCCGTCTCGTCGTACAGGCGCACGTACCCGGTGAAGATCGGGATGTGCTGATTGGCGTGCAGCCCGTCGAGGACGTCGGTGTTCGCGGCGCACGCGTCGATCAGCCGGTCCAGGTCGAACAGCTCGGCCAGCGCGAGGTGTTCCGGCTTGCCGGTGATCGTGTGCAGGTCGCAGATCGCCTCGACGATGCCGCCGAACTCGCCGCTGGAGAAGATCCCCCACATGCGCTGGAGCGTGGCCTTCGGCAGCTTCGACAGCCGGGAGTGCATCCAGTCGCACATGCCGGACGCGAGGTCCAGGGCCCGGTCGTCGTCCGTGGCGGTGTACGCGTCGAGCAGACCCCTGAGGATCTTGTGCGCGGTGTAGTACGGGGCCCAGACCTTGGTGTAGTCGGAGGTGGTCCTGGACTCCAGGTCGATGAACTGCGTCTCCGGGTAGGCCGCGAGGAATCCGGGGTGGCTGGGCCCGCCCCAGGTGCGGCGCAGGGTGGCGGTCAGGTTCCGGCCGGAGGCGTCCGCGAAGCTGCCGCCCTCCGTCTCGTCGAAGGCGTACGACGCGAGGTCGCCCCGGCCCGTCGAGGCGTCGGCGGCCCGGTGGCTCTGCAACTCGGTGATCTCGGCGGCGGTCAGGGCCCGTGAGAAGACGTTGAACTCCTCGTAGGCGCCCGCGAAGACCGGGTCGGCGGCGTAGTTGGAGCGGCCGAGCCAGTTGTTCTTCAGTGAGCCGAGGGCCGCCGGGGTGAGGTTCATCGCGGTGTTCCGCGCGACGGCCGTGCCGTTGACGTAGAGGGTGCCGGTGCCGCCCGCGATCGTGACGGCCAGGTGGCTCCACCGGTCGAGCGGCAGCGCGACGGTGCCGTTGAGGCCCTGCTCGCCGCCGGCACCCGAGGTCGTGATGGCGAAACGCGGCACCCCCGCCTGGTTCCGGGCGGCCAGGTACAGGTAACGGCTGGTGTCGTCGCCGAAGTCGAAGACGCGGGTCCAGTTCGCGTCGTGCGTGGGCCGCACCCACACGGAGAGGGTGATCGCCGAGGCCCCGCCGAGCACGGCGGCCGGCAGATCCACGTACTGGTAGGAGCCACGCACCTGATCGGCGGCGGTCCCGAACTTCCCCGCGACGTTCAGCACCGCCGGATCACGCCGCAGGGCCGCGCGCACCTCGGTCAGTGCCCCGACCATGGTGGTGATCCGGTCGGCGAACACCTGCTCCTTCGTACTGCGGTACGCCTGCGCCAGCATGGTCAGGAAGTGGCCGGTGTAGTGGCCCCGCAGGTTGCCGTTGGCCTCGCCGTCCAGCCCTTCCCAGCCGCCCGGGGCGATCGCGCCGCCGGTGGCGAGACCGGCGTTGGCGCGGAACACCTGGAGCAGCCGGTTCACGTCGTAACCGCGGGCGTGATCCAGCATCAGCTGCCGCTTGTCGGCGAAGACGCCCCTGCCGAGGCTCACGTCCTCCAGCCCGAACGGCCGCACGGTCCAGGCTGACGGGGTGTCGAGGACCCCCGCGGCGACGGCCGCCGCGGCGGGAGCGGCGGCGGCCCGGCCGGTCGCCGTCCGGGAGAGCGCGGGGACGGCCGCGGCCAAAGTCGCGGCCTGGAGAAGGGATCGTCTGGAGAGGGGCCGAGCCATGTGTGCGCCTCCGCGTGTCCACGTACTCACACCTCGGTCCTGCACGAGTCCCCCGCCGTAGACAGTCAAGATCGAATCTACTGTGTCCCGTCGCGCCGAGTTGGCCGGTTCGGCAC
>NZ_JBEXQJ010000040.1:0-80307 GCF_040612515.1 Streptomyces sp. NPDC006372
GCCACCACGCGCGCGTGGTGGCGGCCGCCCCTCGTCCCGCTCCGGCTCAGACCTCGCCGCGCCAGGCGCCCGTCTCCGACCCACGGGCCTCCATGAACCGCTTGAACCGCTGCAGATCACCGGAGACCTGCCGCTTGACGAACCCCAGCTTGTCGCCCACCGTCTCGGCCACACCGCTGGGGTCGAAGTCCATCTGGAGCATGACCTTGGTCGTGTCGTCCTGGATGCGGTGGAAGGTCACCACACCGGCCTGTTTGGCCTCGCCGCTCACGGTCGTCCAGGCGACGCGCTCGTCGGGCACCTGCTCGGTGATCTCCGCGTCGAACTCCCGTTCCTGGCCGCCGACCTTCGTCACCCAGTGCGTCAGGGTGTCGGTGCGCTGCTCGATGCGCTCGACGCCGTCCATGAACTCGGGGAACGTCTCGAACTGCGTCCACTGGTTGTACGCGGTGTGCACCGGGACGCGGACCTCGATGGATTCCTCTACCTGGGACAAGGCGGTTACCTCCCTTTCTCGTACGGAGAGCCACGGCCGGGTACCAGATCTCGCGCCGGTCACTCCTGGTCCTCACGACTTGTAGGGTCGGACGACGTGGCCACCTTGCTGATCGTCCATCACACGCCCTCGCCGAACTGCCAGGCGCTGTTCGAAGCCGTCGTCTCCGGCGCGACGGACCCCGAGATCGTGGGCGTGCGGGTCGTCCGTGTGCCGGCGCTGTCCGCCACCGCCTCCGACGTCCTCGCCGCCGACGGCTACCTCCTCGGGACCCCCGCGAACCTCGGCTACATGTCGGGCGCCCTGAAGCACTTCTTCGACCAGGTCTACTACCCGTGCCTGGACGCGACCCGCGGCCGGCCCTTCGGCTACTGGGTGCACGGCGGGAACGACGTCACCGGAGCGGTGCGGGGCATCGAGTCGATCACGAAGGGCCTCGACTGGCGCCGCACCGCCGAGGCCGTCACCGTGACCGGCGAGCCGGACAAGAACGACGTCGAGCGGTGCTGGGAACTGGGCGCGACGGTAGCCGCCGGACTCATGGACTGAGCGGCCCGCTCAGGTCTCCTCCAGGCGGCGCCGGTCCTCCTCGTCCCACGCCCGGGTGTCCCGGGGCTGGGTGTACGGTTCCGCCTCGGGCGGATGACCGCCGGCGATGGCCCGCTGCCGCATCGTCTCCGCGTCGAACTCCAGGCCCAGCAGGATCGCCAGGTTCGTGATCCACAGCCACACCAGGAAGACGATGACACCGGCCATGGTGCCGTAGGTCTTGTTGTACGAGGCGAAGTTGGCCACGTAGACGGCGAAGCCCGCGGACGCCACCATCCAGATCAGCAGGGCCAGCAGACTGCCGGGCGTGATCCAGCGGAACCCCTTCACCTTGGCGTTCGGAGCCGCCCAGTACAGGATCGCGATCATGAGCACGACGAGCAGGACCAGGACGGGCCACTTGGCGAACGACCACACCGTCAGCGCGGTGTCGCCGAGGCCCAGCAGGTCTCCGGCCTGCCGGGCCAGCCCGCCCGTGAACACCACGATCAGCGCGCTGAACACGGCCAGCACCAGCAGTACCACCGTCACACCCACCCGCACCGGCAGCAGCTTCCACACCGGCCGTCCCTCGGGGATGTCGTAGACGGCGTTGGCGGAGCGGATGAAGGCTCCGACATAGCCGGAGGCCGACCACACCGCGAGGACGAGACCGACGACGGCCATCAGGGAGCCGATACCGGCGTTGCCCTGCAACTGCTCGACGGCCCGGGTGATGATGTCGCGGGCCGAGCCGGGAGCGAGCTGCTGGAGGTTGTCGAGCACCTTGTCCGTGGTCGACCTGCCGGTGAGGCCGAGAATCGACACCAGCACCAGCAGCGCAGGGAAGAGCGCCAGCACTCCGTAGTACGTCAGCGCCGCCGCCCGGTCGGTCAGCTCGTCGTCCTTGAACTCCCTCAGGCTCCCCTTCAGCACCGCACCCCACGACTTCCGGGGCAAGTCGCTCGGCGTGTCCGGCGCGGCACGCTCCACCTCGGGGCCCGGACCGGGCTCGTCCGGCGCCGGGGCCGGGACCGGACCAGAGGATGGAGCTCGCCCCGGGTCGGTGTCCTCAGGCGGGGCCTCGGTCGCGTGGTGTTCTTTTCGTCCCGGAATATGCAGCTTCACCATGGGAACCGGGTAACCCCGGCCGATGCCCTTAAGCCGAGCAAAGCATGCCGGTGTGCGGGTTGAGGGAGCGCTTTCGCGCCGGGCACGATGCCGTCATGACCACCTCCCCGTTCGTCCGCCCCTACCGCCCCCAGGACCGTCCGGCCCTCGACGACATCTGCGTCCGCACCGCGCACAACGGCCAGGACAGCCGCCCGCACTACACGGACCCGGGCGTCTTCCCGGCCGCCTTCGCGACGCCCTACGCCCATCTGGAGCCGGAACTGGTCTTCGTACTGGACGACGGGCAGGGCCACGCGGTCGGCTACATCCTCGGCACGGCCGACACCGAACGCTTCGCGGAGGCTTTCCGCACCACTTGGCTGCCCCTGGTCGCCGACCGCTACCCGGAGCCACTCGCACCGCCGGGCACCCCGGACGAAGTCATCGCCCATCTGTTGCACCACCCCGAGCGGATGGTGGTCCCCGAACTGGCCGCGTATCCCGCGCACCTGCACATCGACCTGCTGCCGGAGTGGCAGGGGAGCGGCCATGGACGCCGTCTGCTGCGGGCGTTCCTCCAAGCGCTCCAGGACCGTGGAGTGCCGGCGGTCCACCTGGCCATGGCCACCGCCAACACCCGGGCCGCGGCCTTCTACGACCGGATGGGCTTCCACCGGCTCGACGTCCCCGAGCCGGGAGCGGCCACCTATCTCGGACGCACCACTAAGGAACTCGACCGGCTCTGACGGCTCCCCGTCGAACGTCGAACGCATCGAACGCGCCAGGAGGCACGGAAGTGGCGCAATCGGCCGGTTGCCGACCGGGGGCATCGGGCGCAGCCTGTGCACTGCGGGAGCGCTCCCACGAGAGCTCCCGCACTCCCCACGAAGCACCGACAACCCCCACATCCGAAAGAGGAGATCATGGATTGTCATGGTCATGATAAGCCACGGGGCAAGGTCCGGTCCCGTCTGACGCTCGCCCTGAGTGTGCTGATCGCCGCCCTGCTGAGCCTGATCCCGTGGAGCGGCACGGCCGTCGCCCACGGCTCGGTCGTCGACCCGGCCTCCCGCAACTACGGCTGCTGGCTGCGCTGGGGCAGCGATTTCCAGAACCCCGAGATGGCCCGGCTGGACCCCATGTGCTGGCAGGCGTGGCAGGACAACCCCAACGCCATGTGGAACTGGAACGGCCTGTACCGCAACGGCTCCGCCGGCAACTTCCCGGCCGCGGTCCCCGACGGGCAGCTGTGCAGCGGCGGACGCACCGAGGGCGGCCGGTACAACTCCCTCGACACGGTGGGCGCCTGGAAGACGACCGACATCTCCGGCAACTTCACCGTGAAGCTGTACGACCAGGCCAGTCACGGCGCCGACTACTTCCTGGTGTACGTCACACGGCAGGGCTTCGACCCCACCACCCAGCCGTTGACCTGGAACGACCTCCGGCTCGTCGCACGCACCGGCAAGTACGCGCCCAGCCAGAACTACCAGATCCCGGTGAGCACTTCGGGGCTGAGCGGCCGGCACGTCGTCTACACGATCTGGCAGGCCTCGCACATGGACCAGACCTACTTCCTGTGCAGTGACGTGAACTTCCGCTGACCTGCGGCTCCCGCCGGGCGGTGTGGTCCGGCGGGGCTCGCGTCCTGTGTGCTTCCTGAGAGTTTCCGAAGAATCCTCGAAAGACTTGAACGCTCCGGCGCTCCCGTACGTATGGGGCGAGGGGATTTTCATGCCCCGCACGCCACGAAACGCAGGAGAGCACCCTTGGGACGCAATACGCGAAGACGCCCAACAGGCCCACGGCGCGCGACCTTCGCCGCAGTCGCGCTGATCCTGGGCGGAGGCGGTCTGATGGCGGCGAGCGTCTACGCCTCGGCCACGGACGGCGGTTCGGGCACCGATCCTGCCCGGACGCGGTCCGACACGGGGGTTCGGACCGAGGGCACCACGATCGACTGCCCCGACGTCGGCAGCCGGCTGACCTCGGTGCCCGAACCGGCCAGGGCGGAGGTCGACAAGGAACTCGCCCTCCTGGACGAGCAGATCGCCAAGGCCTACCAGCGGCTGAGCGAGTCGGCGCAACAGACGCAGCAGGACCCGGGCTTCGCCGACAGCGCCGTCATGAACCCGCTGAAGGAGAAGAGGACCGCGACCCTCGAGCGCATCGCGATCGCCATCGACCGCGTCGGGGACCGCCCCGAAGGGCTCGACGCCCTCGCCGCCTGCGCCGTACGCGACTCCGGCAACCAGGCCCCCGCGCAGGGCGAAGGCCAGGGAGGAGACGGCGACCGGCAGCCCGGCCAGGAGCCGGCCGACGGCGCACAGGGCGGACAGGGCGCCGGGCAGGGCCAGGGCAACAACGGCGGCCAGGCCGGAAACGGACCCGTCGCCACCGACTTCGCACCCATCACCAGCGTCCAGCCGGGTGGCGGCAGCCCCAGCCAGGGGAAGCAGGCCTCCCGCGGCACCTTCGCCACCGACTGCGGCGTGAACGAGAACGGCCTGTTCAACTCCGACAACATCATCGCCGCCCCGGGTGTCACCAACGGCGCCCACCACTTCCACGACTACGTCGGCAACCAGGCCAACAACGCCTTCGCCAGTGACCAGGACCTCGCGAACGCCGAGACCAGCTGTGCCGACGACGGCGACAAGTCCTCCTACTACTGGCCCGTCCTGCGCCTCCAGAACGGCAGCAAGGAGCAGGACGCCGAGAAGCCCGGCGGCGGCATCGAGGGCAACGCCGGCGAGATCGTCACGCCCAAGCAGGTCACGCTGAACTTCGTGGGGAACCCGCGCGGCAAGGTCACCGCGATGCCGCGGCTGCTGCGCATCATCACCGGCGACGCCAAGTCGTTCGTCAACGGTCCCGCCAACGCCAACGCCTCCTGGAGCTGCACCGGTTTCGAGGACCGGCAGCTGAAGGACAAGTACCCGCTCTGCCCGCAGGGCAGCGACGTGGTGCGTACCTTCAAGTTCCAGAGCTGCTGGGACGGGCGCAACATCGACAGCGCCAACCACCGTACCCACATGGCCTTCGCCGACGCCGCCGGCAACTGCCCGTCCGGCTTCCGGCCCGTCCCGCAGCTGGTCCAGCGCATCGTCTACGACGTCGACGCGCCGAGCCTGGAGGACGGCGGCCGTACGACACCGCTGTTCGCGGTGGACTCCTTCCCGGAGCAGCTGCACAAGCCGGTCACGGACCACGGCGACTTCATCAACGTGTTCGACGAGGGCCTGATGCGGGAGATGGTCGACTGCATCAACGACGGCCGCACGTGCGGCGCCGGAGCGGAAGCCGAGCCGGGCGAAGAGCCCGGGGCCGGTGAGGAGCCCGGAGCCGAGCCGACGAAGACGCCGGAAGCCCCGCAGGAGCAGCCGACGAAGACTCCGGAGGCCCCCCAGGAGCAGCCGACGAAGACTCCCGAGGCACCGCAGCAGCAGCCCACGCGCACGCCGGACACCGCGCAGGGCAAAAACCCCGGTGGAAAGCCCACGGACGCGGGCGACGGCGCCGAGGACGGCAAGGGAGGCGGCGTTTCCAAGCCGTCTGCGACGGACAAGCCGGCCCCCGAAGCGGACCAGGGCGGCAAGGCCCCGGGTACCGGCGCCCCCGAGGTACGGGCGACGACCGCGGCCGGGACCGCGAACGCCGCAGAACAGGGTGGTTCGAAGGACGACACGGGCGAGGACACGGACGGTCTCGGCCAGTCCCAGGCGGTCGGCACCGCGACCAGCTCCGCCCCGACCCCGTCGGTCCCGCCCCGGACCGAGCCCCAGGCGGTGGGCGGCGGCCTCGCCGAGACCGGCGCCCAGCTCTGGCCGGCCGCGGCAGGAGCCGTGCTGGTCATCGCGGGCTTCGTGGTCCTCCGCCGCGTCAGGCGCGGCTGACACCGCGTCACCGGTACACCAGGGAACGGCGGCGGGACCCCGACGGGTCCCGCCGCCGCTTTTGTCGTGGCCGGTTTCCGGGGGTTGAGGATCGAGCGAACAGCCGTTTCACTGGTCATGATCACGTCCAGGAAGGAAGATCTTGCCCATCGAGCAACTGCAGATCACCACCCCGGACGGCGAGGCCGACGCGCTCGCCGTCTTCCCCGACCGGGCCGAGCGGCACCCGGGAGTGCTGCTGTACACCGACGCCTTCGGCGTGCGGCCCGAACTGGAGGCGAGGGCCCGCGAACTGGCGGAGCACGGGTACTACGTGCTCGTCCCCAACATCTACTACCGGCAGGGCCCGGCACCCGTGACCGAACTTCCCCAGCACATCGGGGAGGACATCAGGCCCGCGGTCATCGCCCGGCTGATGCCCTTGATCGAGGCGCACACCTCCGAACGCGTACTGCGCGATGCCGACGCCTACCTCGAGTTCCTCACCACCCGGCCCGAGGTCCGCCCGGGACCGGTCGGCGTGATCGGCTACTGCATCGGCGCCGCACTGGCGATGCGCACCGCGACGGCTCACCCCGACCGGGTGGCCGCCATGGCCGGATTCCACCCCGGCTTCCTGGTCACCGACGCGCCCGACAGCCCGCACCGCCTCGTCCCCGAGCTCACCGCCGAAGTCCACATAGGCCTCGCCGAGGGCGACATGACGCCCGAGGCTCTCGGCGAGCTCGACCGTGCCCTCGACGCCGCAGGTGTCGGCCACACCACCGAGATCTACCCCGGCACCAGACACGGCTTCACCATGTCGGACACCGACGCCTTCGACCCGTCCGGGCTGCGGCGTCACTGGGACCGCCTGCTCCCGCTGCTCGAGCGGGCCCTGGTCCGGAGCTCAGGTCTCCGGCCCGAAACCCTTCGGCGACCGCCGAACCGCCCACCCTCTAGCGTGACCCCATGAACATCACCAAGGACGCGACACGCGGCGCTGCCGCCGGGGGAGGGGCGGCATGACGCCGGGGGAGATGGCGGCCGTGTTCGGAGCGGGTGCGGGCGCGGGCGCCGTCAACGCCGTCGTCGGGTCGGGAACACTGATCACCTTCCCGGTGCTGCTCGCCACCGGCCTGCCGCCGGTGACCGCCACGGTGTCCAACGGGCTCGGGCTGGTCCCGGGCTCCATCAGCGCGATCATCGGGTACCGCGAGGAACTGAAGGGGCAGCGGCGACGCGTCCTGCTGCTCGGCATCGGTGCCGCGCTGGGCGGCCTCACGGGGGCGGTCCTGCTGCTGACCCTGCCGACGTCGGCCTTCGAGCGGATCGTCCCGGCCCTGGTGGGCATCGCCCTCGTGCTGGTCGCCTGCCAGCCCCTGATCGCCGGACGAGTGCGCCGCCGTCGCAGTGAAGGCGGTTCCGGCCACCGCGACGGCGGCCCGCTGCTGTTCAGCGGGCTGACACTCGCCAGTGTCTACGGCGGCTACTTCTCCGCGGCGCAGGGCATCATCTACGTCTCGCTCATGGGCATGCTGCTCGACGACACGCTCCAGCGGCTCAATGCCGTCAAGAACGTCCTGGCCGCCGTGGTGAACACCGTCGCCGCCGTGCTCTTCCTCTTCTTCGCCGACTTCGACTGGACAGCCGTCGTGCTCATCGCCGCCGGATCCGCCCTCGGCGGTCTCGTCGGAGCCAGAACGGGCCGCCGCTTCAGCCCGGCCGTCCTGCGGACCCTGATCGTCTCGGTCGGCACCGTCGCCCTGGTCCACCTCGTGCTGCACTGACACCCACGTCACGGGCTACGCCCGTCCCCCTTCGGCGTCGATGTGGGGCAGCACCCGGTCCAGCCACCGCGGCGTCCACCAGGCGTGCCGCCCCAGCAGCGTCATCACGGCCGGCACCATGAGCAGTCGTACGACGGTGGCGTCGATCAGCACGCTGACGGCCAGCCCCAGCCCGAGCATCTTGACCACGATGTTGTCGCTGATGAGGAACGCGGCGAACACACTCACCATGATCAGCGCGGCGCAGGTGATGACCCGGGCCGTGATCTCCAGGGCGTGCGCGACGGACCCCTTGGCGTCCCCGGTGCGGAGCCAGGCCTCGTGGACGCGAGACAGCAGGAAGATCTCGTAGTCCATGCTGAGGCCGAAGACGATGGCGAACATCATCATCGGCACATAGCTCTCGATGGGCACCTTGCCGTGGACGCCGAGCGCGGGCCCGCCCCAGCCCCACTGGAAGACCGCGACGACCACCCCGTACGAGGCGGCGATCGACAGCACGTTGAGAACGGCCGCCTTGAGGGCGACGAGCAGCCCCCGGAACACGGCGAGGATGATCAGGAACGCCAGGCCCACCACGACGGCGATGATCACGGGCAGCTGGGAGGCGACGATGTTCCGGAAGTCGACCTGTGTCGCCGTCGTACCGGTGACGTACCCCTTGGCGTCCGTGCCCTGGACCGCGTCCGGCAGCGTGTCGTCGACGAGACGGTTGGTCAGATCCGTGGTCGCGGAGTTCTGCGGGGACTTGGTCGAGTAGACCGTGCCGATCAGGACGTCCCCGTCCTGCGTGGGCATCAGGGGAGTGACGACGGCGGCTCCTTCGACCTTGTCGAGCGTCTGCTGGGCCTTCGACGCCAGAGCGGAGCGCTGCGACTGCGGTACGTCCGTCTGGTCGATGACGACCGTGAGCGGGCCGTTCGAGCCCGGCCCGAAGGCGTCGCTCATCAGGTCGTACGCCCGCCGGTCGGTGAAGGAGGTCGGGTCGGCGCCGTCACCGATGTGGCCGAGCTGGATGGAGAACAACGGGATCGCCAGGATCACGACCACGGCGACACCGCCGGACAGGAACCACAACGGCCTGCGCTCCACCCGCTGCGCGTAGCGGTGCCAGGTGCCCTGCTGCGTCTCACCCCCCTCGGCGTCGCTCTCGGCGATGGGGCGGCGCACCTGGTAGCGGTCGATGTGCCGGCCGATGAGGCCGAGCAGGGCCGGCACCAGGGTGAGCGCGCCGGCGACGGCCGAGACGACGGTGACGGCGGCGGCGAGACCGAGCAGGGAGATGAAGGAGACGCCGGACGCGGACAGGCCCGCCAGCGCGATGATCACCGTACAGCCGGAGACGAGGACGGCATGGCCGCTGGTGCTCGCGGCCTGACCGGCGGCACGCACCGGGTCCATGCCGTCGATGAGGTTCTGCCGATGCCGCGTGAGCATGAACAGCGCGTAGTCGATTCCCACACCGAGGCCGATCATCGTGGCCAGGGTCGGTGAGACCGTCGCGAAGGTGAAGGCCGCCGCCAGCAGGCCGAGGATGGCGAGACCGCCGACGACACTGATCAGCGCGCTCAGGAGCGGGACGACGGCGGCGATCACGCTGCCGAACCCGACCAGCAGCACGATGACGGCCACGCCGAAACCGATCAGCTCGCTCACCCGGTCGTCGGCGGACGGCCGGGCGAGCTCGCCGAGTGGTCCGCCGTACTCGACCTCGGCCCCGGCCGACCGCAACGGCTGTACGGCGGTGTCGACCCCGTTGAGGTAGTCGCTGCCGAGCGTCGAGGGCTGCTCGTTGAAACGGACGGTGATGTAGGCCGTCTTCTTGTCGTCCGACAGCGGCCCCACGTTCTGCTGACCGCTCGGCGTGCTCGGGGCGGACAGCGGGTTCTGGGCGGACAGGACGTGCGGGAGCTTCTCCAGGTCGGCGACCGTGGCGGACATCTGGGAGCTCAGCGCGGTCAGCGGCTGCCGGTCGTCGTGCAGCACGATCTGGCTGCTGTAGCCGCCGGCTTGTGGATCGTGCTCCTTCAGCACGTCCAGGCCCTTCTGGGCCTGCGCCTGGGGCAGGCTGAAGTTGTCCGAGTACGCTCCACCGAACTCACGGCTGACGACCTGCAGAGCCACCAGCGCCACGAGCCAGGCGAGGATGACGATCACGAAGTGGTGAGCACACCACTCGCCCAGCCGTCGCAGCACGCCCGCACGCGCGGCGTCCTCGGTCCCCCCACCGGTGCGGGTGTGCGGCATGGACGTGGCCTCCCGTGTCGGCCGAGACGTTCGATGCCGTCCATTAGATGCGCGCCGGATCGCTCCGGCATGTCGGACGCGGCGTCGCCACGCCCCTCCGGGCGGCCGTTCCCCCGAAAGGCGGTCGCCGGAGAGCACGGCTGTCAGTCCGGGTCACCGACACCTGCCGCCGCCCGGCCCCGTTCGTCGTCCCGTCCGGGTGAGCGGCGTGCGCGGGCCGCTCGCGGTTCGTCCTCTTCGCGCCCCGCCCGCGACAGCGCCCCCGACCCGAGAGCGACGCCGAGGCCGACCAGCGCGCTGCCCGCCGCCTGGGCGAGGCCGTAGGAGCCGGTGCCGACGAGCGGGGCGGTGCAGGCCGCCGCGACCGGGATGAGGCCGGAGAACAGCGTGGCGCGTTCGGCACCGATCCGCTGCATGCCCATGTACCAGCACACGAAGCCGACCACGGTGACCACCCCCGCCTGCCACAGCAACGCGGCGGCCTCGACACCGTCCGGTCGCCGCAGCCACCCGGCGCCGTCGGCCGCCACCGCGACCAGCGCCGACTCCAGCGCGGCGACCGCGCACACCGTGGCGGACAGCAACCGGGGCCCGAGGGGGCGCAGGACGGGTACGGCGAGCACGGCGAACCCGACCTCCCCCGCGAGGGCGCACACGGAGAAGGCGATGCCGGCGCCGTCCGTACGCCCCCATCCCTGGACGGTGAAGGCGCCGACGGCCACGAGCAACGCCCCGTACAGAACCGCCCGTCGGGGCCTGCGCCCGTCCAGGAGGGGTACGAGCACGGCGACGGCCACCGGCGCGCAGCCCACGAACACGCCGGGGACAGCGGGTTCCGCCGTGCGCTCCGCGGCGATGACGGCCAGATTGAAACCCACCATGCCGACCGCGGCGAGCAGGGCGAGACGGAGCCACTGACGGGGCGTCAGCGCCCTCAGCCGGCCGGTCGCGCCCTTCCCGGCCCACGGGACCAGCAGCAGACAGGCCGTCCCGTAGCGCAGGAACTGGCCGCCCGCGTACGGGTAGTGGCCCAGGACGCTGTTGGCCGTGAAGGACCCTCCGACGAGGACACAGGCGAACGCGGCGAGCAGGGCTCCCCGCGTGGCGGTGGCGTTCATGCCGGCGACGTTAGGCAGTGGAGCGGTCCGGTTGGAGGGCCACTTACGCGGCGCTTTGACGGACCAATCGGTTCGCCGGAGCAGGACGAGGTGCCCCTGCTCCGGCGAACCAGTGGGGTTTCAGCCGATGTGGTAGCTGTCGCCGTAGACCTTCCAGTCCAGCGGCGGGTCGAGGTCGAGGTTCCGTTTGCGGAGGAAGACCCGCTGGGCCGTGTCGACCCGGCTCGTGTCCTCGTGCTCCGGCTCCTGTTTCATGGCCCACACCCGCGCGTCGAGGAAGGCGTTGAGGTAGGCCACCTCGTCACCGCCCTGGGCCGGTGGCTTCGCCGTGCGCAGGGCACGCTTGCGTATGTTGCGGAAGCTCAGCCGGTCGCCGCCGTCGCCGTGCATCACGATGGCGTCGTAGTACGCGAACTGGCCGAGCACCCGCAGCCCGTCCGCCTTCCCCTGACGCACCGCCGGATCGAAGTAGACCCGGTCGCGCTCGTCGTCCTGCGCCCGCCGGAACACGTCGTCCCGCGCCGCCCTGCGCCAGTCGCCGGGGAAGCCGGGGTCGAGCCCGTCGTGCGAGTCGGAACCGTCGACCTCGCGCAGCGCCGGCAGGTATCTCGCGAGGACGTTGCCGGGTTTGCGGCCGGTGTAGAGCTCGACGAGGTCGAGCATGTCGCCGGTGCCGGAGCAGAACCCGATGATGCCGGCGGTGTAGCCCCGGCCGTCCCCGATGTCCTCGATGTACGGGTACTGCGCCTTCCAGTCGAGCGAGGAGTTCTCCGCGCTCGACACGAGCCGCATGGCGATCTCCTTCTTTGCCGGGTCGTCGAGCCCGACGGCCCGGACGGAGGCCGTGGCGTGCGACGGCTTCAGCAGCGGGGCGGTCACGAGGGCGGCTCCGAACAACGCCAGGACGGTGCGGCGCGCTGCCGGGGTTGAGGGGTGTCTCACGGTGCCTCCGAACAGGGTGGGGGGTGGAAGGGCGGGCCGTGCAGAACTGATAGGAAGGTTTACTATCACTCAGGGGGTGTGAAGGAAAGAGCTGAGGGCGAAGTTCGTGGGGTCGAAGGGCGGAGCCGAGGTCAAGGCTGGGCGAGGCCACGGGAACCATGGACGCGCCTCGTGCGTCAACTCTTTGCCCAGGGAGGCAGATCGGCCGGGAAACCAGCTGGAGAGGGGAATCGCCGTGGACGACGCGACTTCGCAGCAGGGGAGCGAGGCGGAGGCCGCCGTACGCCGGGCCCGTTTCGGGGCACTGCCGGAGCCGGTGCGTGTGGAGGACATGGTCGAGGAGCGGCCGGCCGGCACGCCCGACCCGGCCCGCACCGCGTACAACCAGGACGAATGGCTGGTGCGCTACTGCTTGTGAGGCGACCGGCCCCCCGTCGGCCGGGTGACGAGCCCCCGGGCTATGACCCGCTCTTCGCGCCCAGGCCGCGCAGCCACCGCACGACGTCCTCGGCGTCCTGGGCGCGGGCGATGTCGAGCGGGGTCCTGTCGTCGTAGCCGCACCAGTCGATGTCTGCGCCGTGCCGATGCAGGTACTGCGCGGTGGCCAGATGACCGCCGTGGCAGGCACCCCAGAAGGCGCTGGTGATCTCGTCCGGCGACGGCCGCCCGTCGGCCTCCACATACGCCCGGACCCGGTCGAGCAGGCCGAGCGTGGCGGCGTCCTGGAGGGTGGTGCGGGCACCGTGCTCCACGAGCCGGTGCGCGGCCCGCCACTGGCCGAACGCGCGGGCGTCGGCGAGCGGGGTGCCGCCGGCGATCACCGCCCCGGGGGCCTCGATGTCGGCCCCGGCGGCGAGGAGGGCGTCCAGTGCGGCCACGTCGTTGTTGCTCGCGGCCCAGTGCAGCGGCGTCTCCGCGTGCGCGCCGTCGAAGCGTGCGTCGGGATCGGCCCCGGCGGCGACCAGCGCGGCGATCACCTCGGGCCCGTGCGGGAAGTGACCGGGCCAGTCGGTCGCGATGTGCAGCAGGCTTCGCGTGCCCCTGCAGTTCTCCTCCTGCTCCACGATACGAGCGGTGGCCAGTCCGGGATGCTCGGAGAGCAGGCGCCGGAGCCCGGGGAGATCGCCGTGCCGGATGGCTTCGGTGACGGCGACGGCCAGGGGGTCCCGCGATGTCAGCGTCTGCAAGATCGGCCTCCCGGTCTCCGTCTCGGACCTCCGATTCTGCCAGCAGGTCGTGCCGCTTCCCCCGCGGTTTCCGGGCACAGAGGCGCACCGACGACATGCCCCCGCGACCCGCTGGGCGTAGCGTCCGGGTTAGAGCGGGAGGCGAGCATGACCGGAGGCAACGAGCCGCCCAGGGGCGCCGGGTCGCTGGACGACGCCCTGGGGGCGGCCCTGGCCGACACCGTGCGCGGTTCCGGCGCCTCCATCGGCGGCCTGTACCTGATCGAGGAGACGGAGCCCGTGCTGCGCCTGGTGGCGCTGTGCGGCCTGCCGGTGGCCTTCAGCGCCCCGTGGCAGCGTCTGCCCCTCACCGCGCCCGTCCCGGTCACCGACGCCATCCACGACGACACACTGGTGTCCATCGGCAGCCAGGACGAGATGGCCCGCCGCTACCCGCGGGCCGCCGCCACCCTGCCCTATCCGTTCGCCCTGGCCGCGGTCCCGCTGACCGGCGTCCGGCGCCGCTGGGGCGGCATCGTGCTGATGTGGCCCGCGGCGCGTCCACGAGAGGTCACACCCCGCGAACGCGGCCACCTCGTCGCCAGCGCCCGCCGCATGGCACGCCTGCTGGACGAGGCCCCCCGGCCGCCCACCCTGCCCGACCAGCCACGCATCGTCCCCGTCGAGGCGGCGCATCACCCCGTGCAGACCGGCCTGGCCGCCGCCGACTACCTCGAACGCCTCCCCGAAGGCGCCCTGGCCCTGGACCTGGAGGGCCGCATCACCTTCGTCACCTCCACCGCGGCCCGCCTCATGGGACGCCATGCCGACCGGCTGCTCGGCACACGGCCCTGGCAGTCCCTGTCCTGGCTGGACGACCCCGTGTTCGAAGACCACTACCGCACGGCGGTCCTCAGCCGGGCGCCCGTGTCCTTCACCGCGCTCCGCCCACCGGACCACTGGCTGACCTTCCAGCTCCACCCCGACACCAGCGGCATCAGCGTCCGCGTCCTCCCGACACGCGAACGGACCGAGAACCCGCCGCCCACCGCCCCCGCACGCGGCGCCGTGGCGGCACCGACAGGACGCCTCTACCAACTCGTGCACCTGGCCGCCGCCCTCACCGAAACGGTGACCGTGCACGACCTCGTGGCACTGCTCACCCACCAGATCCTGCCCGCCTTCCGGGCCCAGGGCATGGTGCTCTCCGCCGCCGACGCCGGCCGGCTGAAGATCACCGGCCATTACGGCTACCCGGCCGACGTCATGGAACGACTCGACGCCCTGTCCCTGGACACCGACCTCACCCCCGCCGGCCAGGTCCTGGCCAGCGGCACTCCCGCCTTCTTCGCCGACCCGGCCGAGCTGGCCGCCACCTACCCCCGGGCACCCCGGATCAGCGGCAAACAGGCCTGGGCGTTCCTCCCACTGATCATCTCGGGCCGGCCGGTCGGCTGCTGCATTCTGACCTACGACCACCCGCACACCTTCACCGCCGACGAACGCGCCGTCCTGACCTCGCTGTCCGGCCTGATCGCCCAGGCCCTCGACCGTGCCCGGCTCTACGACGCCCAGCACCGTCTCGTCCACGAACTCCAGCGCGCCCTGCTGCCCCGGGCTCTGCCCCGGCTCCCCGGCCTCCAGGTCGCCGCCCGCTACCTGCCCGCCGGCCATGGGCTCGAGGTCGGCGGCGACTTCTTCGACCTCCTGCGCCTCGGCCGCACGACCGCGGCCGCCGTCATCGGCGACGTGGAGGGACACAGCATCGCCGCCGCCGCGCTGATGGGCCAGGTCCGCACCGCCATCCACGCCCACGCCACCGCGGGCGCCGCACCCGACCAGGTTCTCGCCCGCACCAACCGGCTGCTGGGCGACCTCGACTCCGAACTGCTCGTCTCCTGCCTCTACGTCCATCTCGACCTGGCCCGCCGGGAGGCGGCCTTCGCCAGCGCCGGACACGTGCCACCGCTGCTGCGCAACGCCGGCCGCCCCGCCGGCGTCCTCGACGTCGAGCCGGGTCCGCTGCTGGGCATCGACACCGCCGTCCACTACCCGGTCACCAGCGCGCCCCTGCTCCCCGGCACCACCCTCGCCCTCTACACCGACGGGCTGGTCGAGCTCCCCGGCACCGACGCCACCCGGACCACGTCCGACCTCGCCGGGCACCTGGACACCGGCGACGGCCACGACCTGGAACGGCTCATCGACCGGCTCGTCCGGCACACGGCACCCACCGGACGGCACACGGACGACATCGCCGTACTCCTCCTGCGGGCCGACGGCACCGCGTGAGTCAGGCCTTCTCGGGGTGGTCGGAGCGCACGTGCCGGGCCACGTCGCGCAGCTTGATGTTGTGGTGCTGGGAGATGCGCCGCAGCACGTCGAAGGCCTCGTCCTCGCCCAGCCGGTGACGTTCCATGAGGATCCCCATGGCCTCGCCGACGGCGTGCCGGGTCTCCAGGGCGTGCTCGAGCTGATCGACGGTACGGGCGGTGGCCAGCGCGACGGCGGCGTGGGACGCGAGCAGCCAGCCCGCGGCCTCGATGTCCTTGCCGAAGGCCCCGGGACGGCGCGAGTAGAGGTTCAGCGCGCCGAAGTCCTCGTCGGCGGTGTAGAGCAGCACGCCGGTCATGCTGCCGATCCCGAGATCCCGGGCCGCCTGCGAGAACCGTGGCCAGGACGGCTGGGGCTCGGTCATGTCGGCGATGCGGAACAGCCGCTCACCGTCCACCCGGCGCGCCGCGTCGAAACACGGCCCCTCTCCCAGCTCGCCCTGCATCCGGTCGGACTCCTCGACCATGTCGCCGCACACCGACAGCGTCACGGCACGGCCCTTGGACACCGTCAGGACTCCCGCCGCGTCACAGCCCTCGACCAGCTTCACCGCCGAGGCCGCGATCTCGTCCAGCGTCGCCTGCACGGAATCCTGCGCCAGCAGGTCCCGGGCGAGCACCGCCATCTGCTCGGCGTACCGCTGCCAGTCCAACGTCATCACCGCCTCGCTCGCCCGTCCCGACCACCGTACCCCCCGGTTCCGCCGTCCTCGTCGACCGCCCGCGGCCGCTGTGACCACCCCTCAGCGATAGGCCGTCAGCAACAGCGCCACATCATCCGGCCGCTCCCTCGCCCGCCGCGCGGTCCGCACCAGATGGTCGGCGAGATGGTCCACCGAGTCCGCCGGGGTCTCGGCCAGACGGCGGCGGACATCCTCGATGCCCGTCTCGATGTCACTGCCGGGCTGCTCCACGAGCCCGTCGGTGTACAGGGCGAGCACGCTGCCGGGATCCAGGGTGAGCGCGGTGACGGGGTACACCGCGTCGGGCTGCACTCCCAGCATGACACCGCCCGCGAGGTCCAGCGTCTCGGCGTGCCCGTCGGGACGGCGCAGCAGCGGCGGGGGGTGCCCGGCCCGCACGGCGAGGGCACGCCCCGTCCGCGGGTCGAGTTCGATGTAGCAGCAGGTGGCGAAGGCGTCCGCGTCCAGCTCGGCCAGCAGCCGGTTGGTGTGCGTGATGACCTCCTGCGGCGGGCTCTCGCTCGCGGCGAAGGCGTGCACGGCACTGCGCAACTGTCCCATCACCGCGGCGGCGCCGACACTGTGGCCCTCGACGTCCCCGATCACCAGAGCCACTCCACGTCCCGTGGTGATCACGTCGTACCAGTCGCCGCCGATGGCCATCCCCCGCGTGCCCGGCAGATAGCGGCCGGTGGTGCGCAGCCCTTCGACGGCGGGCAGCCGGTGCGGCAGCAGCCCCTCCTGGAGGCCGCGGGCGACGGCGGACTCCGAGTCGTAGAGCCGCGCCCGCTCCAAGGCCTGTGCGGCCAGCCCGCTCAGCGCGGTGAGGGCGGAGCGCTCGTCGGGAGTGAAGCGGTGCGGGACGTCCCAGCCCAGGATGCACGAGCCGACGGGATGACCGGAGGCGATCAGCGGCAGGAACGACCAGGCGCTCATGCGGTCCATGGCGATGCCCGGGTAGGCGATCGAGAGGTCCTCGGGCGACTCGAAGAAGAGGGGCAGCCGCGTGGTCAGCGCGTGGACGCCGGGCAGCTGCGTGTCGAGAGTGACACCCTCGAACTGGGTGAGGAACCCCTCCGGGTAGCCCGACTCCCACAGCAGGAACATCCGGCCCTCGCGGACCGTGTACAGGGCCAGCTCCGTCGCCCCGAACGCCGGCAGCAGCTGCTCGGACACCGCACGGCACACGTCCCGTACGGTGACCGCCTCGGTCAGCACGCTCGCCATCTGCACCACGTGGTAGAGCGCCCCGGCCCGGGCCGTGGCGACCGGCTTGGGCGGCCGCGCCGGGGCCGTGCCACCCGGTCCCGGCCCGCCCGTTTCGGCTCCGTAGGGCGCGACGGTCGGATGGACCCTCCCGGTCAGTCCGTGCACGTCCGGGTAGAGCACGAAGCTCAGCCAGTTCCCGGCGGGATGCCGCACCAGGAAGGACACCTGCTCCTGCGACAGCATCGCCGCCCGGTAGCGGTCCTCGTACGCGGGGTCCCGCAGCCAGGTGATCACTTCCCACGGATAGCGGCCCAGCAGCTCCTCCCGGCCGGAGCCCAGCAGTTCCTCGCAGCGGCGGTTGGCGTACGTCAGGCGGCCGTCCTGGTCCAGGGAGAACAGCCCGTCGGGCAGCCGCTCGGCGGCCTCGGCCGCGGTGAGTCCGCCGACGGCGTCGACGAGCGCCCCCACCAGGACCCGCGCGGACCCGGCTCCGCCCTCGGCGAGATGGCCCCACAGCTCGACGGGCCGGTAGCTGCTCTCCCGGCCGTCGGCGGACTCGTCCCGCACCCGGAAGCGCCGGGATCTGACCCGCCCCCGGGTGACCGCGTCGTGCCGGGCGGCCCGCAGCTCGTGCAGGTCGTCGGGGCTGAGGCGGGCCTCGATGTCCGCCATCCCGCCGCCGAAGTCCACGCGGTCGATGCCGAGGAGAGCGAGGGCCTCGTCGTCCGGTGCGCAGCGGTCGCTGTCCAGGTCCCAGTCGATGAGCCCGACCCGGACGGGGTCGAAGGAGGGTGTGGGCAGCCGCACGCTGACCGGTTCGTCGTCGTACTCGATCCGGTACGCGGCCCTCCCCGCGCCGGACCGGCCGGCGGCGAGGCGGCCGAGGCGCGCCTCCATGTCCCCTTCGGCCGGGCGCAGTGCGAGATCGACGGCCTCCGCCTCCATCGGCGTCCGGGCGGCCGAGCGCAGCACGACCAGGACGCCCACCGCCTCACCACCGGACCGGACGGGCTGGTGCGCGGAGCCGAAGGAGTACGGCAGCCCGGCGGTGAAGTGCGGGAAGCGCACCATGGTGGCGCGCTCGTCCGGCAGCCACAGGGTCTCGTCGCGCCGGTAGGCCTCCGCCATGGGCAGGGCACCGCTGATCGGCACCCGCCACCAGGCCCGCAGCAGCGACCGGGGCACTCCGGTCACCATCGCGAGGACGAGCGAACGGAGATCGCGGGAACGCAGGTACACCAGTCCGCCGTAGCCTCCCAGATCCCGGACGGCTTCGATCAGCGGCGCTGACAGGGCGTCCTCGAACCGGCCGGTGTCCCCGGTCCGGAACCGGCCCTCGCCACCGCGCCGGCTCCGGCCACCGGGTGGCCGCGGCCCGTCCGGTACGGCGGTTGCCTCATCCATCTCGCGTCCTCCCGGTACGGACGCACCGGACTCCATCGCTC
Organism: Streptomyces sp. NPDC006372; assembly: GCF_040612515.1. Lineage (NCBI taxonomy): Bacteria > Bacillati > Actinomycetota > Actinomycetes > Kitasatosporales > Streptomycetaceae > Streptomyces > Streptomyces sp. NPDC006372. The sequence goes on from NZ_JBEXQJ010000040.1 coordinate 18,946, forward strand.
TCCACCAGGATGTGCCATGCGAGGCGGTCCGGCGCGGCCAGCGCAACCTTTCGGTCCCGCCGACCGTCTCACCCCATACCAGCAACATACGAGCCTCGGGGGCGGTAATGGTACGAATCAGCAGAGCATGCGCGACTCTCGCGCTCGTGGGCGCCACGGTGGGCGTGGCGGCGGTCCCCGCGGGTGCCGCACCGGCCGCCGCCCGGTCCGCGACGGCCACCGCATGCCCGACCGGCTGGGGGAGCGTCGCCAAGACCGACACCGGGGCCACGCTCACACCGGTGCGGGACATCCGGACCGGCCGCCACGACTGCTTCGACCGGATGGTCATCGATCTGCCGGGCGCGGGCGGCGATGTCGGTTACTCGGTCCGCTACGTCGACCAGCTCCACCAGGACGGTTCGGGCCGGCACATCCCCGTGGCCGGTGGAGCCGTCCTCGAGGTGCGGGTGGCGGCGCCCGCCTACGACCCGGAGACCGGGGCCGCCACGTACCCCGCACGGGCGGGGAGGCCGCTGCCGGGCGTGGACCTCGCCGGCTACCGGACGTTCCGGGACACCCGCTTCGCCGGCAGCTTCGAGGGCGAGACCCAGATCGGGCTCGGTGTCCGTGCCCGGCTGCCCTTCCGGGTCCTGCAGCTGGACGGCCGCGTCATCGTGGACGTCGCCCACAGCTGGACCGCCACCGGCTGACCGCGGTTGCGCCCGGTTCTCCGGAGCCGGGCGCCCCGCCGGCCCGGGCCGTGCGGCCGGAGGGCGTCGTCGGCCGGTGCTCAGCGGTCGCGCAGCCGTCCCGCTTCCGCCAGTGTCCGTGCCGCCGCGCCGGCCAGACGGGGCCGGTTGCGTACGAAGCGACGGGCGGCCCGGGCCGGTTCCCGGCCCAGCCAGTGGGCGGCCCCGCCCGGTACCGGACGCACCACCACACCCTCGTACACTCGCAGGTCACGGGTCTTGAGCGACTCCTTGTAGCGGGCGGGGCCGCTCCCCAGGTCGACCGTCTCGACGCCGTCGGCAGCCGCGGCCTCCAGCATCCTCAGCTGCAGGACGAGCCCGGGGGAGTACTTGGCGTACGCGCGGTCGTACGCCGGAAACCACCAGGACAGCACGGTGCGCGAGCGCAGCCCGAAGTGCGCGGCCACCGGCCGGTCCCCTGCGTACAGCACGGACAGCACGCCCCGGCACTCCGGTTCCTCGCTCTCGCCGAGCAGCGCCACCAGCCGGACGATCCACTCCTGCGCGAACCGGTCGCGCCGGCCGGTCCGCCGGTACTGGGCCGACTTCCAGCCCATCAGCGCCCGCAGCGCGCCCGGGTCCCGGGCGTCGTACACGAACCGCACCTCGCCGGCCTGCCGGGCCAGCTTGCGCTCCTTGGCCCGGGTCTGTCTGAGGAAGCTCGCCGACCTCGCGCGCAGCCGCTCCGCGTACCGCTCGAATCCCTCCCCGAGGTCGACGACCGGTGAGGCGAGCTCCTCGACCGCATGGGGCACGAACGCCCCCTGACCGGTCTCGAGGTTGTCGAACTCCCAGGACGACAGCGCGCAGGACCGCAGCAACCCACGGGCGTCGAGCCGGATCCCGGGACGTAACACGGCCCCCTGACTGTCGGACACACCGAGCCCGATGGCCCGGCCCTGCCCCAAGGGGCCCCGCTCGTACGGGAAGAACCCGACCGGGGATCCGTCGTCCTGCAGTACCGCCACCCTGGCTCCCGGCCTGACCTGACCGACGGCCGTCGTGAACACCGGGTCGAGAAAGGGATTCGAGGGGGCTCGGGACTCCGTCCGTATCTCCCGCCACATCTTCCGGTCGTTCGGGCCGAGTTCGTCCGGCCGCACAACGAGAACGCGCTTTCCAGGCAACTCTGCCTCCTGTGTCATCGGCATGGGGACACACGAAGGCCCGCACATCACGGCGTACCGGCACCAGGCAGTACCCGGGCCGCACGGCGCAGGCCCTTGTCGGTACCGCCGTCACTCAGCAGCGGAACGTCTGCAGTTCGACTGCGTTCGGGGCGGATGCGACCGGCCCCGTACGCCGGCTCGTTCTCGCCGCGCCGATGTCCGTGCCACCCCGGTCCACGCCGGGCGTGGCCGTCCCCACGGCGCTCGCCCCGGCCGCTCCCGCGGCCCGTGGCGTCCGTGCCACCGGTTGCCGAACCGACGGCTCCTTCCCGCACGGACAGGGCTCCCCGGCGGCTTCGCCTCCGGCGCTCGTGGCGCTCGTGGCGCTCGTGGCGCTCGTGGCGCTCGAGGCCTCAAGTGTCTCCAGCACGTCCACGTCGACGGCCGCCGTGACGGGGGTCTCCGCCGCACGCTCACCGTGCGTGGGCCCCGGGACGACGAGCGGCAGCAACAGCAGGCAGGCCACCAGGCCCACCACCGCTGCCCATCGTCGCCGCACCATCGGACCCCTGACCTGTGACTCGGCGGGGAGGGCAGAGTACTGCGGCCCTGGAGGGCCGGCGCCGGACCGGCTCCCCCGACTCGGCCGGCCGCGCCTTCCAGTAGGCCGAGCGCGTCGCGCCCCGTCAAGCCCTCGTGGGCCGATTCGCCCCGCTGGGCCGGTTCCTGCCGAATTCCAACGGAAAGCGCTGCCTCCCGCGGGACCGGTTCAGCGGCTGCCGCCGGGCACGCTCAGCACCTCGCCCGCCTTCGGCGCCTGGACGCCGAGCGGTGCGTCGAAGCCGCTGAACGCGGTGGTGGTCTGCTGCGCGTCGCTCTTGTAGACCGTCTTGAGCAGGTACGGCTTGCCTTCGGCGGCCACGTAGAAGGTGTACGTCCCCTCCTTGTCCGCCTTGTCGGTCACGATCAGCCGGAGGGCCTCGGTGTCCCCGACGCGGGTGGAGCCGCCCTTCTTCGCCGTGCCGAACGAGTCGAAGGGCCGTTCGCAGGAGGTGAGACCGTCGCCCGAACCGGACTGGTCCACCGGCGTCTTCACCCACACTTTCTGCTCACCGGTGACTCCCGGGTACTTCTTCCACTTCTGCAGGTAGGCCCGGTCCGGCCGGACGTAGTCCGTCCCGCCGAGCCGGATCTGCTCCAGGGTGCCGCCGGCCGACCACGTGGTCCGGGACCTGCACCGGCTGTCGAGGTCGGTCACGAGGTGGCTGGTGACGGATCCGCGGGTCGTGCGGTTGGTGATGTCGACGGTGACGGAGCCGAGCTTCCGCATCGTGGCGTTGGCCTCGTCGAGGAGGGCGCCGGCGGACTTCTCCTCGCCGTCGCCGCCGTCGCCGCACCCGGCCAGGACGGCGCCCGCCAGCAGGCATGCGAGCGCGGTTGTCGCGGTAGCCATGGCCCGCACGGAGCCCCCCTGTTGGTCGTGTCAGCCGATGATCAGCACGGGAGCCTACAGGTATCCCGGTGGAGGGGAGACGGGCGTTGCGGGCTCACCTCTCCTCGTCGCTCTCGCGAACCAGCTCGATCGCCCTGCCGAGGGTGTCGAGCCGCTCTTCGAGGGTGTTACCGGCGGGGTAGAGGCGGACCGTGTCGACACCGGCGTCCCGCCAGACGCGCAGCCGCCTGCGCACCATCTCCTCCGTGCCGATGAGCGTGGTGGCGAGCACCATCTCGTCGGTGACGAGACCGGCGGCGCCGTCCCGGTCACCCGCCTGCCAGCGCTCCCGGACCTCCGCCGCGACCTCGGCCCAGCCCTGACGGCTGTAGGCCCGGTTGTAGAAGTTGGTCGAGGCGGAACCCATGCCGCCGAGACTGAAGGCGAGTTCCTTCTTCCGGTCCGCGACCATCGCGCCGAGCGCCTCCTCGTCCGGGGCGAAGGCCACCTCGGCGCCCTGGCAGACGTCGAAGCCGGCACGGTCGCGCCCGGCGGCGGCCAGTCCCTCGTCCAGCGGCGCGAAGTAGGCGTCCGCCGCGCCCTCCGGCACGAAGCTCGTGCCGAGCCAGCCGTCCGCGATCCGGCCGGTCAGCCGCAGCATCGCGGGCGACAGCGCGGCCACGTAGACGGGCACGGCGTGCTCGGCCCGCATGGAGAGGCGCATCGGTACCGCGTCCCCGCCAGGCAGCGGAATCGTGAACTCCGAGCCCGTGTAGGAGATCTTGCCGCCCGCGATCACCTGACGCACGATCTCCACCGTCTCGCGCACGCGCACCAGGGGGCGGGCGAACGACACCCCGTGCAAGCCTTCCATCACCTGGGGCCCGGAGGGACCCAGCCCCAGCAGGAAGCGTCCGCCGGAGAGGTTGGACAGGGTGATCGCCGTCTGGGCGAGAGCCACCGGTGTGCGTGTCCCGACCTGCATGACCGCGGAGCCGAGCAGCATCCGTTCCGTGCGGGCCGCGTAGTAGCCGAGGACGGACGGGGCGTCGGAGCCCCACGCCTCGGCCACCCAGCAGATGTCGAGCCCCAGTTTCTCGGCCTCCACGACGAAGTCGGCCTGCCGGGACCAGGAGCCGAGGGCCGCCGCCTCGACGGTCGTCGCCGTCCGCATCACGCCTCCGCCCGCCGCCGGATGTGCTCCAGCGTGGCGGTCATGCCGCGCTCGAACTCCCGCATCCTCACGAACACGATCTTCTGCTCCTTCTCCGGCGTCGCGTCGATCGCGAAGGAGAGGCCCGAGCGGCCGGGCCCCATCCGCATCCACTGCGACAGCTCGGTTCCGCCGTCCCGGGGCTCGAGCCCGAACCGCCAGACCGCACTGGGCTCGGCCGGATCGCCGACCGCCCAGGAGAACACCCGCTCGGGATCGCACGCGACGACCGTGGACGTCGTCTCCCACTCGCCGAACGCCTCGTGGCTGCTCCGCCCGACGAACCGCGCCCCGACGACCGGCCCGACGGCCCCGTCGACCCACCGCGTCGACTGCAACTCCTCGCTCATCCCGGGCATCCGCGTCACGTCCGACACCAGCGCCCACACCCTTCCCGGCGGGGCGGCGATCCACGTCGTCACCTCGACCGTCGGTCCGTCCGCGTAGCGCGCGCCCGTCCACTGCATCGTATTGCCGGCCTCCTCGTCGACAGGGACTGTGCCGACAGAGTTTCGTAATGAGACTGAACAGGTCAAGAGGCGATGAAGATGTTCCGCATCAGGTGATGACGCAGGCGAGCGCCGATGTGCCCCGGTGCGGGGAACCGTGCTCGAAGAGCCGCGTACGCTACCGGTGGCTCCGCCCCGGGGATCTTCACGCCCGACGTACCCGCCGGCGGGGGAGTCATCAGGGACGGCAGTGGCCGAGCCGATCCGTCGGCGGGCACCATGTTGCATGGCCGGGCGCGGTCTCCGAGGGGGTGCCCGCACCGGTCTTCGAGCGGAGGACGAGATGGCGTCGGCGATGAGCGAGCGGTATCACCACCGCCAGAGATGGGCGGCCCGGGGAGCCCTGGCGGCGGTCGCCCTGGCGGCTGCGCTGCCGCTCGTCTCCGGCGGTCTGAAAGGACTGCTGCTGCTCGCGGCGGGCATCGCGGGCCTCGCCGTGACCGCGGCCGCGCTCTGGTGGGTCCTGTCCCGCCGGGGACCGGTGCGCGTCGCGGCGGCCACGCTGGCAGCCGCCACCCCCGTCGCCGTCATCACCCTCTTCGCGACGGCCAATCTGCTGTGGGTCGTCTTCGTGTCCCTGCTGCTGTGGTGCCTCGCGGTGTGGAGCGGCCGCTACGCGCTGCGCAGCACGGGCCTGCGGCCGGTCCGGGTCAAGGAGTACCGCACACCACCGCCGCGGCGGCCCTTCCTGCTGCTCAACCCGCGCTCCGGCGGCGGCAAGGTCGAGAAGTTCTCCCTCAAGGAGAAGGCCGAGGCGCTGGGCGCCCAGGTCTTCCTGCTCGACCCGGACCAGCAGCAGGACGTCACCGAGCTGGCCAGAGCAGCCGTGGCCGACGGAGCCGATCTGCTCGGCGTCGCCGGAGGCGACGGCACGCAGGCCCTGGTCGCGGCCGTCGCGGCGGAACACGGCCTTCCGTTCCTCGTCATCTCGGCCGGCACCCGCAACCACTTCGCCATGGACCTGGGCCTCGACCGCGACGACCCGTCCACCTGCCTGGACGCCCTCACCGACGGGGTCGAACTCCGCGTGGACCTCGGGTTCGCCGACGACCGGCCCTTCGTCAACAACGCGTCGTTCGGCGTGTACGGGGCCGTCGTCCAGAGCCCCGGTTATCGCGAGGACAAGGTGGGCGCGGCGCTGGAGCGGCTGCCCGAACTGCTCACCCGGCAGAGCGGGCCGCGCCTGACGGCCACGGCCGACGGCACCACCGTCGCCGACCCACAGGCCATCCTGGTGAGCAACAACCCGTACCGCATGGACGACCCGTTCGGCTTCGGCCGGCGCGAGCGGCTCAACTCCGGGAAGCTGGGCGTGCTCGCCGTCCGCGTGGACAGCGCGGTGGAAGCGGCCGAACTCTTGCTGTCCCCGCGCCCGGAAGGCCTCACGGTCCTCACCGCCCAGCACGTCGTCGTCCAGGGCGACGAACCGAGCCTGGAGGTCGGCCTGGACGGCGAGGCGCTCACCCTGCCCGCACCTGTGCACTGCCGTATCGCACGCCGGGCCCTGCGTGTCCGGGTGCCCCGCGACCGTCCCGGCGTCCCCGAGGCACCCCCGCGCCTGGACTGGCGCCGGCTCCGCAAGCTGGCGGCAGCGGTCGGCCGTACCGCCGCGCCCTCACGCTCCTGGCGCCCCTGAGCGCGAGGATCGGCCCTGCGCGAAGGTCCCTCGTGCCGGTGGCACGAGGGACCTCTTGCGTGCACCGCCGCGGGTCAGGCGCCCTTCGGGCCTGCCTGCTGCACGACCTCGAAGGACCAGAGGGTGGAGTCGCTCGCGGCGGGCCTGGGGCGTTCGCCGCCCTCGCCGCCGCCCTGGTGCGCGGCCTTCATCGGCCCTTCCATCCAGGCCTTGAACGACTCCTCGTCGCGCCACCGGGTGTAGACGAGGTAGGTGTCGGTGCCCTCCACCGGGCGGAGCAGCTCGAACCACTCGAAGCCGTCGGAGCCCTCGACGGTGTGCGCGCGGGAGGCGAACCGCTTCTCCAGGACTTCTCGCTGCTCGGCGGGCACGGTCAGCACATTGATCTTGACTACGCTCATGGGCCCCATCTTGCCCGATGGCGCATCTGCCCCGGTTAAGCGACCCGGCACGACCTTCCCGAAGGTTTTGAACGCGTTCAAATTTGGGCTACGCTTGCTGTCACACATCCATGGGGGAGGCCGCATGAAGATCGTGATACCGGGCGGGACCGGACAGGTCGGCACGGTCCTGAAGCGCGCGCTGAGCGCGGCCGGACATGAGGTCGTGGTGCTCAGCAGGCGCCCGCGCCGGCCCGGTGAAGTGCCCTGGGACGGCGCGACGCTCGGGCCCTGGGTGAGGGAGATCGACGGCAGCGACCTCGTGGTCAACCTGGCCGGCCGCAGTGTGAACTGCCGCTACACCCCGGCCAACCTCAGGGAGATGATGGACTCACGGGTCCACTCCGCCCGGGTCGTGGGCGAGGCGATCGCGACAGCGGCCCGGCCGCCCCGGGTCTGGCTCCAGATGAGCACCGCGACCGTCTACGCCCACCGCTTCGACGCCCCCAACGACGAGGCCACGGGCGTGATCGGCGGAACCGAACCCGACGTCCCCGCCTACTGGTCCTACAGCGTCGACATCGCCAAGGCCTGGGAGCGGGAACTGGAGACGGCCGGCACCCCGCGCACCCGGAAGGTGGCCCTGCGCGCCGCCATGGTGATGAGCCCGGACCGCGGTGGTGTCCTGGACGTCCTGCTGCGTCTGTCCCGGCTCGGTCTCGGCGGCCCGGTCGCCGGCGGCGCACAGTACGTGTCATGGATCCACGAGCACGACTTCGTCCGCGCGGTCGAGTTCCTCGCCGCCCGGGACGACATCGCGGGTGCCGTCAACCTCGCCGCTCCCGCGCCCCTGCCGCACCGCGCCTTCATGCGCGCCCTGCGGACCGCGTGCGGCGTCCCGGTGGGCCTGCCCGCGACGCGCTGGATGGCCGAGGCGGGCGCCTTCGTCCTGCGTTCGGACACCGAACTGCTGCTGAAGAGCCGCCGCGTCGTCCCCGGCAGGCTGCTCGACGCGGGCTTCGCCTTCGATCACCCCGACTGGCCGGACGCCGCGGACGACCTCGTACGGCGGCTGCGCGGCAGGCGCGCGGATCACTGAGCCGGGATCAGCTCTGCCCCTTGCCCTTCCTGCCCTGCTCCAGCGCCTGACCGGTCATGTCGGTCACCTGCCCGGCGGGCGGCGCGTCCGCCTCCACCTCGGTGCCGAAGTCGGTGAAGTCCATGACGGTGCGCACCGTGACCTTCCCGGGGGAGGACGAGGCACCGGTCGAGGACCGCTGCGCCGCACCCGGTTCGGCCTTGACGGCCATGTCGATCTGCTGACGGCGCATACGGCCCTCGTCGTCGAGCCACACGTCCATCGGCAGGGTCGGGCCGACCTGCTTGCTCAGGGTGTCGCCGTCGGGCAGTTCGGCGACATCGACGGAGACGCGGTAGTGCGTCGTCCGCACGCCGTCGATCGTGGCCGTGCCCTTCTTCGTCACGTCCTTGTCGGTGATCGCCTTGGCGTACGCGGCGGATCGTGCCGGATCGCTCAGGGACTGATCTCCCGCACCCTGCTGTGCCGCGACCTTCCCCAGGTCGATCTTGATCCACGGTTTGCCGCGCGGTGCCTGCCCCTTCGGCATCTTCTGGTACAGCACCTGATCGATCACCCGCTGCTCGATCCGCTGTCCCTGCACCGTGAGCGTCAGGACGCTGTCGCCGTCCTCCAGGTCCACGGCGCCCTGCCCGTTCGCGGTCTCCGAACGCCCCTGGGCCGAGGTCTGCACCCGCAGTTTCACCTTGGCGGTGTCCTCCTCGGCCGTCCTGTCGTAGGCCGAGCGCACCGCCTGGGTGCCCAGCTCCTGAGTGCCGCTCCGCTGTGAGGATGCGCTTCCGTCGTCGTCGCCGCAGCCGGCCAGTGCCGTTCCCGCCAACACCCCGGCGACGCCTAAGGCACAGACCCTCCTGCCGTTGCCCGCCTTGTTCATCGAACCAGCTCCTCTCCGGTGTGGTGCGACCCAAGTGCCCATGCCGGGCATGAACACACCTGGCCGCGCGCGGAGTTGGAGTCGGGGATGCGCAGGGCGGGGGTCCGGTCAGTGGCGGCCGCGGAACTTGCCCAGCAGGCGCTGCGCCTGGGCCCGCTTACGAGGGTCGGCCGCGGCCCGCCGTGCCTCCGCGACGACCCGCTGCCCCTGCGGGCTCCGGGCGAACTGCTTGATGCGATTCAGAATGCCGGCCATGCCGCACCTTCTTTCGTGTCTGACGTCGTCCTGCCTGGGGTTCGCCTACCCCCCGGGCGAGGTACTCAGCCCTGTGCCCGCCGGATGGTGCGCGACCGAACGTGTTTGCCGTCGGAGTCAGAGGCAAGTCGGTGTCCATGACGGATGAGAACAAGCGCACGAATCAGAAGCCGGCAACCATGCAGACGACCCAGTCCAAGGCCCGCAGCGCCGCGGACAAGGCGAGCACGTCGACATCCCGGGCGGCGAAGGGCGCTTCGGCCAAGGCCGATGACGCGGCGTCAGCGGTCAAGTCCGGCGCCGAACGCTCCGCCGAGACGGCGTCGGCGGCCGTGCAGACCGCGGCCAAGGGTGTCGAGGCGGGCCGCCAGGCGGTCGTCACGGCCTCGGGCCATGTCGTGGCCACGGCCAAGACCGCCTGGACGGTCATCGCCCACCGCAAGCTCGTCGCCGCGGGTGTCGGGGCCGGCCTGACCGCCCTGAGCGCCGCCTCGTACGCAGTGGGACGTCGAGCGGAACGCCACACGTACGGTCCCCTCACCCGGATGACCGGCGGGCGGATCTGACCCTCGCGAAGGGCGCTCGACACGACGCCCGCAAGGTCGGCAGGCGGCGCGGCGCATCACCGGACGTCCCGGTGGTACGCGGCGCCGCCTCCTTGCGGCGCCGCCTGCTTGTGGACACCGGAGTCGACTCCCGTTCGTCGCGTGGCTTCGCGCACATCCGGTCCTCGACATGGTGCCCCTCTCGCGCTTCACGGCGTTGACGAGGAAGGATGAGACCGCAAGCGAAGGATCAACCCATGCGGAGGAGCGGGCCCATGCAGCACGAGCGAGCGGGCAGTCCGGCCGGTCACGAAGATCTCGTCGATGTCGCCCGTCTGGTCACCGCGTACTACGCGCTCCACCCCGACCTGGACGATCCGGGGCAGCGCGTCACGTTCGGGACCTCTGGACACCGGGGTTCGTCACTGGCCGGCGCGTTCAACGACGACCATATCGCCGCGACCAGCCAGGCCATCTGCGAGTACCGCGCCGACCAGGGCATCGACGGCCCGCTGTTCCTCGGCGCCGACACCCATGCCCTGTCGGAGCCCGCGCGGGTCACCGCGCTGGAGGTGTTCGCCGCCAACGAGGTGACCGTGCTGATCGACGAGGCGGACGGCTACACACCGACCCCCGCCGTCTCGCACGCCATCCTCACCCACAACCGAGGCCGCAGCACGGGTCTCGCGGACGGCGTCGTGGTCACCCCGTCCCACAACCCCCCGGCCGACGGAGGGTTCAAGTACAACCCGCCCAGCGGGGGCCCGGCCGCCTCGGGCGCGACGTCCTGGATCCAGGACCGGGCGAACGAGATCATCCGGGGCGGTCTGAAGGACGTACGGCGCATCCCCTGTGCCCGGGCCCTCGCCGCCCCCACCACCCGCCGCTACGACTTCCTCGGCACCTACGTCGCCGACCTGCCGAGCGTGCTCGACCTGGACGCGATCCGCTCGGCCGGAGTGCGCATCGGCGCGGACCCCCTGGGCGGGGCGTCCGTCGCCTACTGGGGCCGTATCGCCGAACAGCACGGCCTCGACCTCACCGTGGTCAACCCGCACACCGATCCCACCTGGCGGTTCATGACGCTGGACTGGGACGGCAAGATCCGTATGGACTGCTCGTCGCCGTACGCGATGGCCTCGCTCATCGAGCAGCGCGACCGGTTCCAGATCTCCACCGGCAACGACGCCGACGCCGACCGGCACGGCATCGTCACCCCGGACGCGGGCCTGATGAACCCCAACCACTATCTCGCCGTCGCCATCTCCTACCTCTACGCCCACCGCGACAGCTGGCCGGCCGCCACCGGCATCGGCAAGACCCTGGTGTCCTCCGCCATGATCGACCGGGTCGCCGCCGACCTCGGCCGCGAACTGGTCGAGGTGCCGGTCGGGTTCAAGTGGTTCGTGGACGGGCTGGTCGAGGGCACCATCGGCTTCGGTGGGGAGGAGTCGGCCGGGGCGTCCTTCCTGCGCCGGGACGGCTCCGTGTGGACCACCGACAAGGACGGCATCATCCTGGCGCTGCTCGCCTCCGAGATCACGGCGGTCACCGGCAGGACCCCGTCGGAGCACTACGCCGGTCTGACCGACCGCTTCGGCGCACCGGCGTACGCCCGGATCGACGCCCCGGCGACCCGTGAGGAGAAGGCCCTCCTCGCCAAGCTCTCCCCGGCACAGGTCACCGCCGACACCCTGGCCGGTGACGCGGTCACCGCGGTGCTCACCGAGGCCCCCGGAAACGGCGCGGCCATCGGCGGCATCAAGGTGACCACGGACAACGCCTGGTTCGCGGCCCGCCCCTCGGGCACCGAGGACGTGTACAAGATCTACGCCGAGTCGTTCCTCGGCCCCGACCACCTCGGCCGGGTCCAGGAGGAGGCCAAGACCGTGGTGCTGACGGCCCTGTCGGACTGACCACCGGCACGGTACGGCCCGGACCGCATCGGGGCGGCCCGGGCCCCGGCGGGTGCCGGCTCGTCCTGGTGCACCGCGATACAGGACACTGGGCGTAGATCCGACCGGGAAGGATGTCACGTGATCATCTTCGGCACCAAGGGATACCTGTACCAGCTGGCGATACTGACGCTGGTGTGCGGACAGTGCGGCAACCCCGCCGCCCACACGCTCAGGAAGCGCGTCACGAAGTTCACGCTGTTCTTCGTACCGCTGTTCCCGATCTCGACGAAGTACCTGACGCAGTGCACCTTCTGCGGGGCGGAACAGAAGGTGACCAAGGAGCAGGCGGAGCAGCTGCAGGCCCAGGGCGCGGGCGACGGCCCCGGCGGCCGTCCGCACGGGCAGCCGCAGCAGCAGCACAGGTTCTGAGCGGCCCCCTGCCGGCGGACCCGCCGGTCGCGGGTCCTGGTCCGGGCATACTTCGGCGCGGCCCGAAACGTCCCGCCCGTAGCGTCCTGGACCATGAAGATCGACACCCACCGAGTGATCCGGCCGAGCGTTCTCTACTTCGGCACCCCCGTGGTGCTGCTGACCACCGAGAACGCCGACGGTACCCACAACCTCGCTCCGATCTCCTCCGTGTGGGCCCTCGGACAGCACATCGTCCTGGGCCTGGGCAGCGAGAGCCAGACCGCCCGCAACCTCGCCGAACGCCCGGAGCTCGTGGTCAACGTCGCCTCACCCGAGCTCTGGGAGCAGGTGGAACGTCTCGCACCGCTCACCGGCGCGAGCCCGGTGCCGGAGGCGAAGCGGGGGTTGTACCGGTCCGAGCGGGACAAGTTCGCCGCCGCCGGGCTCACTCCCGCCGCCTCCGACCTGGTCGCGCCGCCGCGCGTCGCGGAGTGCGCCCTGCAGCTGGAGGCACGGGTCAGCGCGCTGACACCGGGTGGCGGGGGGCTCTTCTTCAGCGTCGAGTGCGAGGTCCTCCGCGTCCATGCCGCCGAACGCGTCGTCGTACCCGGCACGCACCACATCGACCCGGCCGTCTGGAGCCCGCTCATCTACAACTTCCGCCACTACCACGGCCTCGCCCCCGAGCTCGGCCACGGATTCCGTTCGGAGACGGCCCGGACGACGGTGCCCGCCGTCTGATCCGCCCGACCCGATCCGTGTGGCAACCGGAAGATCCCGGGTACCCGTCGCCCCGGGCCCGGACCTGTGTGGGCCGATGGGCCTCCAGCAGTCGATCAGGGAAAACGGAGGCGTGAAGATGAGCACCGTCAAGGAAACCGTGGAAGTCGACGTCCCCCTGCACACCGCCTACAACCAGTGGACGCAGTTCGAGGAGTTCCCGAACTTCATGGAGGGCGTCGAGGAGGTCAGGCAACTGGACGACCGCCACAACCACTGGACCACCAAGGTCGGTGGGGTGCGGCGCGAGTTCGACACCGAGATCGTCGACCAGCTGCCCGACGAGCGTGTCACCTGGCGCACGACGGGCGGGGACACCCACCAGAAGGGCTCGGTCCGCTTCGAGCGAGTGGACGACACCCACACCCGGGTGGAGCTCGTGATGGACATCGAGACCAGCGGAGCCGCCGAGAAGGCCGCTGACATGCTCGGAACGATCGACCGGCGCGTCAAGGGCGACATGAAGCGCTTCAAGCAGTACATCGAGGAGCGCGGAGCCGAGTCCGGCGCCTGGCGCGGACGCATCCAGCCGGGTGGCAGCACCGGTCCCACCATCTGACACCCCCGGCCCCGCCTTCCGGACCCGGCCTCCACCCAGTGGAGGCCGGGTTTTCTCATGCCCGGCGGTGCCCGGCGGTCCCCGACGAGCAGTGGGTGGCGTTTCGGCCATCCTTGTGACATGCACCTGTCCAATTCGGTCTCCCGGTGGCACGCTGCCCCCTGACTGCGCGCAGTGACACCCCTGCCTGACCGGGTGGATGGGCCCCATCACCCGGCCCCCACAGCAGAAGGAGACCGCGTGATAGGCAGCCCCCGTAGCCTCCGCTCGTCCGGCGGCGCCCGCGTTCGGCACACCGTCCTCGGCGCACTCGCCGGCGTCGCCGCGCTGCTGGCGACCGGCGTCACCGCCACACCGGCGAGCGCCGCGCCCGAACCCGGAGCGGTCGCCCCCTCGGCGCAGGAACGCGCCCTCGCCTTCTGGACCCCGCAGCGGATGCGCGAGGCCACCCCGCTCGACGTCCTGTCCGTCGACCGGTCCGACGTGCGGGCATCGGCACCCCGCAAGGGGAGGGCAACCGTCGTCGCACCCAGCTCACCCAGCGCACCCGCCTCCGCCGTGGGCCCGCTGGCGTTCCCCCAGGGCGGCGGCCCCTGGTCCCAAGGCGGAGCGGTGAGCGCCACCGCGGGGCGCGTGTTCTTCACCTACCAGGGCCGGACCGCGTCCTGCTCCGGCAACGCTGTCACCAGCGCCAACAAGAGCACCGTGCTCACCGCCGGCCACTGCGTGAAGCTGGAGGGGACCTGGCACACCAACTGGGTCTTCGTCCCCGGCTACCACGACGGGCAACGTCCGTACGGCACCTGGACGGCGGCCAAGACCTCCTCCACACCGCAGTGGACGGCCAGTGAGGACATCAACTACGACATCGGCGCGGCCGTGGTCGCCCCGCTCGACGGCAAGAACCTGACCGATGTCGTCGGCGGTCAGGGGCTGGCCTTCAACACCGGCTACAACAAGGCCATGTACTCCTTCGGCTTCCCCGCCGCCGCTCCGTACGACGGCGAGAAGTTCATCTACTGCAGCGGAACCACCTTCCGGGACTTCCTGCTGTCCGGCGACCACGGCCTGACCTGCAACATGACCGGCGGCGCCAGCGGGGGCCCGTGGTTCACCCAGTTCGACGAGGCCACCGGGAAAGGCCTGCAGTCCTCGGTGAACAGCTTCAAGTACAACTTCCTGCCGAACGCCATGTACGGCCCGTACTTCGGCGCGGACGCGCAGAACCTGTACCAGAGCGCGCAGTCCTCCTGAGCCACCGGCGGCATGGCAACCGGGCCCTCCTCCGGACCGTGGGGGAGGCCCCGCCTCCGGGCACGTGCCCGACGGACCGCACCGAGCGGTGAGCGGCCGTGCTTCGGCGGTTCAGCCGGTCGCCTCGGCGAGCAGCCCCACCTGTTCGAGTCCCGACGACGTCGGAACGAGGATGAGCTCGTCACAGCCGGCGGCGGCGAACGCGTCGACGTACGACCTGACCATCTCCGCGCTCACCGCGGCACTCGCCGCGATCTGTGCGGCGGCGTCGCCCAGGAAGCCGTAGTAGTGCTGGAGGTAGCCGTCCGCGTGCGCCCGGGCGTCCGGGCCGAGCGCGAAGTAGGCGAGTGAGAGCTTCCGCGGCGTGCCGCCGCGCCCCGCTTCCTTCCACGCCGCGTCGACGCCGGCTGAGGCCTCCGCGAACATCTCCGGCGTCCCCCCGCCCATGATCCAGCCATCGGCCAGCCGGGCCACCCGTCGAAAACCGGCCGGGGTCGAGCCGCCCAGCAGGAGCTCGGGGCCGCCTTCGCGTACGGGCTCCGGCCCGATCGCACCGGCGAACCCCCGCTCCTCACCCGACCAGACACGCTTCATCTCCGTCAGCTGTTCCTCCAGCCGGCGCCCCCTGCCCTCGGTGGACAGACCGCTCGCGGCGAAGTCGTCGTCACGCCCGCCGAGTCCCACACCGAGGACGAACCGCCCTCCGGACAGCCGGTCGACCGAGGCGGCCTGCTTCGCCAGCAGGGCGGGGTTGGTGTACAGCGGCCCCAGCAGCACGCTCGTCGTCAGCCGGATCCGGCTGGTGACCGCCGCGGCCGCGCTCAGCGCGACCAGCTCCTCGTACCCCGGGTACACCAGCCGCCCGATCGTGCCGAGCGTGCTGAACCCCGTCTCCTCGGCCCGCCGGGCCCACTCCACGAGAACCGAACCCTCGGTCCCCGGAACCGTGTTGGGAAGGCCAATACCGATGTCCATCGTCCACCTCCGGTGCTGAGAGGGAACCTCCTACCCACCCGGTCTCCGGCGAACCGGTGTGACGCACTGATCATCGCGGACGGGAATTCCGCGACCGTGCGGTGGGCATGCATCGACCGTTTGCCGACGCCCCCACAAGGAGTGAAACCGGCCATGAACGCTCCAGCGACGTCGCCCACCCGCACCGCCCCCGGCGGGCTCCCCCTGATCGGCCACGGCATCCAACTCGCCCGCAGCCCCCTGCCGTTCATCAGCTCCCTGCGCAACCACGGCTCCGTCGTGCGCATCCGCATAGGCCCCACCCCCGCCTACGTCGTCACCGATCCCGCCCTCACTCGCAAGGTCCTGGTCACCGACGCCGCGCACTACGCCAAGGGCGGCAAGATCATCGACGCCCTGCGCGTGTTCTTCGGGGACGGGCTCGCCACGATCGCGGACGGCGACGCCCACCTGCGCAACCGGCGCCTGATGCAGCCCATGTTCAACAAGGCGCACATCGCCGATCGCGGCGACGCCATGATCGAGCAGGTCTCCGCTTTGGTCGGCGCGTGGCCCGAAGCGCGGCCGCGCGACGTGTACGAGGACATGAACGAAGTCACCCTCGCGGCCTTCCTCGTCGCCCTGTTCGGCGCGGACCTGCCCGAGCATCTGGAGGGCGAGTTCACCGCGCTCATGCCCGAGATCATGAAAGGAACGATTCGGCAGACCATCCTGCCGCCCTGGGCGACCCGGCTGCCCCTGCCCGCCAACCGCGCCCACGCCCAGCGCGTCGCACGCCTGCGCGCCCTCATCGACCAGGCCATCGACCACCGGGCGAGCCGGGCGACCGGGCGGTCCTCCGACACCGAGACGGCCGCGGCTGAGGCGGGATGCCCGCACGCGACGGCCCGCGAGCAGCGGACCGGCCTCTTCGACACCCTGCTCACCGCCGAGGATCCGCTGACCCGGCAGCAGCTCCAGGACGAGGCCATCACCCTGCTGACCGGAGCGATCGAGACCACCGGTACCACGCTCGCCTGGACGCTGTACGAGATCAGCCGTCATGCCGGTGTCGAACAGCGGCTGCGCGAGGAACTCGCCGCCGTGTGCGGGGACCGCCCGCTGCGTTACGACGACCTCGAGCACCTCCCGTACGCCCGCCGGGTGTTGCAGGAAGCCATCCGCAAGTACGGGCCGGCCTGGCTGGTGACCAGGACCGCCACCCGTGACATCGACCTCGGGGGGCATCTCGTCCCCCGGGGCGCCGACGTGGTCTGGAGTCCCTACCTGCACCAGCACGATCCCCGGGTGTTCGCCGACCCCGACAGTTTCGACCCGGACCGCTGGACACACGAGAACGTGTCGGCCACCCGCGGCTCGTTCCTCGCCTTCGGTGACGGACGCCGCAAGTGCATCGGCGAGAACTTCGCCTGGGCCGAACTCCAGATCATCCTGGCCACCGTTTTGCGGACATGGCCGTCCTTCGAGCTCACCTCCGAGGAGCCGCGTGCCCAGGCCGTCGTCACCGTCAAGCCGGACCGCCTGACCATGGAGTTCCACGGGAGGCCGGCCGCCACGCGATGATCCGCATCGCTTCCGCGAGCGTTGCGGACAGCGGTGTCAGGACCAGCCGAACCGGCGGTCCACCACCGCCGCGAACTCCTCGAGCGTCACCACCGCGTCCCCGTTCCGGTCGGCGGTGTCGAACAGCGCGGAGGAGGCTTCGGCGTCCTGCACCCCCCAGTACGGCACCACACCGGAGGCGGCCAGGGACGGCCCCTTGGTCCGCAGGGCGACGATCACCTCTTCCCGGGTGAGCATGCCGTCCTGATCGAGGTCCAGCGCCTCGAACAGTCTGCGGGCCTTGTCACTCATGGTGGTCCCCGTCTCGTGGTGGACCGGAGGCGGATCCGTCCCGTCCGTCGGGGAAGACGCCGTGCGCGCCGTCCGGGTTGCCCCGGGCGGGCGCGGGCCCCGCGGGCGGGGAGGGGACCGGCTCCAGGCGAACGCAGCAGTGGCCGGGACTCGGGGCCAGACAGGCCTGCAGACCGCTCTCGTCGAGGCCCGCGAGGGCGCCGCGGAGCAGATGGAGGTTCATGCCGCAGACGGTCTCGGTGTGTTCGCGGGCGAGCGTGTGGAAGGGACAGTTGCCCAGCACGATCGCCTCACCGTCCGGGCGGGGCTCGAAGCCGTGCCGTTCCAGCAGGCCGAGCACGGTCGTGCGGCCTTGTCCCGCGAGCTGTTCACCGAGGTCGTGGGCCTTGCGGTGCAACACGGCACGCACCGGTTCGCCGGTGGCCTCGGATTCCTCCACGGCCTGTGCGAGGAGCCGTCCGGCCAGCTCGTAGTGCCGCTCGGGCAGGTTGACGGATACCTGCGTGGTGGAGCGCTTGTAGAGCTTGGCCGGCCTTCCGGCCCCCGGGCCGGTGCGGCCGCTGCGCCGCTCGTAGACGACGTCGAGGAGCGACTCGTCCGCCAGACGGTCCAGGTGGAACGCCGCGGTCTGACGTGCCAGCCCGAGGGCGGCGGCGGCATCCTCGCGGCTCACGGGCGCCGGCTGGCGCACGACGTGGTCGTACAGCCGCCTGCGGGTCGGCTCGTCCAGAGCGGCGACCGCGGAGACGGCCGTGTCGGGTCCTTCTTCCGGGTGGTCCACGAACACCAGTGTAAAACCCACGGCCATTGACTAAAGAAGGTGCACGCGCTTCTATCGATAGTGAGAGTTGTCGATAGAAGGAAGGGCGTCATGTCGTCCGCAACCACAACCACCGAGCCCGCCGTCTCCCGGAGGGCTGCGTACACCGACCCCGGCTACCAGGCGTTCGTCATCCTGCGCGTCGGGTTCACCGTGGCGCCGATCCTGTTCGGGCTGGACAAGTTCGCCAACCTGCTCGTGGACTGGCCCAACTACCTCGCGCCGTGGATCGACGGCATCGTGCCCGGCAGTGCCCAGGCGGCGATGTACGCCGTAGGCGCCATCGAGATCGTCGCGGGCCTCGTCGTGGCCGTCGCCCCGCGCTTCGGGGGCTGGCTGGTGGCCGGGTGGCTGGCCGGCATCATCGTCAACCTGCTGACCATCCCCGACTACTACGACATCGCGCTGCGCGACTTCGGCCTGCTGCTCGGCGCGGTCGCCCTGGCCCGGCTGGCCCAGCGCTACCGCGGCGAACAACTCTCGCGCTGACCTCCGGCACGAGGAGAGCGAGGGCCTGGCCCGATCGCCTCGGCGGCCATGCGGAGCGGGTGGGCGCGCGAGCGCGGCAGGTCCTCGCCGCCGGCCGTCCCGGTCCGAACGAGGCGCGGCAGGCCGGACCCGGCCGAGTCCCGGGGTGGGCGCTGTGGCATCGTGGCGCATCGATGACTGAAGCAGAGACACCCCCGGGCGCGGCCGGCGCCCCCGGCCCCCGGGTTCTGGCCGACACCGAGTCGCTCATGGCTGCCGACTCGACCGCGACGGGTGCGCTGTGGCGGCTGGCCGAGCCAGGACGGCAACTGGACGCCAACCTCATCCGCGTCCCGCCCGGAGGGCGTATCGCCACGCACACCGAGCCCGACCTCGACGTCCTCGTGCTCGTCGTCGCCGGCGACGGCACCCTGGCCCCGGAAGCTGACCCGCAGCCCCTGGCTCCCGGCAGTCTGGTCTGGCTGCCGCACGGCAGTGCCCGCGGCTTGGTCGCGGGCGATGGTGGCCTGTCCTACGTCACCGTCCACCGCCGCCGCCCGGGCATGCGGATCGGCACCGGGCCAAGCACCGACACCAGCACCTGACAGGGGCGCCTCGCACGGTCGCGAAGCCCCGGACACCGGCCCGGGCACCTGAGCCCGCCGTGAACAGTCCCGGTCGCCACGCCCGGCCAGACCGGCGATTTTCGTCCATGTGCCGCCGTACACAGCGTGTCGCCCGTCCGGCCGGTCCACACTGGGACGCATGCGGGTGGTGATCATGACGGCGGGGTCGCGCGGCGACGTCGCGCCGTACACCGGGTTGGGCGCGGGGCTGGCACGGAGCGGGCACGAGGTCACGCTCGCCACCCACGGCCTGTTCGAGTCGCTGACCGCGGGTTCCGGGGTGCGGTTCCACGCGACGCCCGTCGACCCGCACGCCGTGCTGCGCTCCCACCACGGCCGCAGCCTGCACGCCAGCACCACAGGGCTCGGCAAACTGCTGCGCGCGGTGGCCATGGCGAAGTCCGCCGCCGAGGAGATGACCGACTCCCTCGTCCAGGCGGCCCGCGGCGCGGACGTCGTGCTGGCCGCCGGTGCCGTAGCACCGCTGGGCCGGGCCATCGCCGAAGGACTGAAGCTGCCCAGCCTGGGTCTGTTCCTCCAACCCCAGCATCCGACACGCGAGTTCGGGGCTCCCATGCTCGGCGGACGCTCGCTCGGCCTCGTGGGCAACCACCTGGGCGGGCTGGCCGTCGTCACCGCCGTCGACCGGGTCTTCACCCGGGCCATGCGCAGACTGCGAATCCAGCACGGGATGAACCCGCGCGGCGGCGCCGCCGGCCGCCGGGCCCATGAGCGGGCCCGGTGGCCCGTGCTGCACGGCTTCAGCGAACTGGTGGTGCCCCGCCCCAGGGACTGGCGCCCAGGACTGGAGATCGCCGGGTACTGGTGGCCGCACGACACCCGCGCGCTGCCCGGGGAACTCGAGGACTTCCTCGCCGCCGGGCCCGCCCCGGTCTTCGTCGGCCTGGGCAGCGCCACCGTGCCGGACGCCGAGCGCCTCAGCGGTGAGATCGTGCGCGCCCTGCGCACGGCGGGACTGCGGGGCGTGATCCAGCGGGGCTGGGCCGGTCTCGCCGCCCGCGACGACGACGTGATCACGGTCGGCGACGTGCCGCACGCACGCCTGTTTCCCCGGACGGCCGCCGTGGTCCATCACGCCGGAGCCGGCACCAGCGCCGCCGTGCTGCGCGCGGGCGTCCCCACCGTCCCGGTGCCCGTGCAGTTCGACGCCGGCTTCTGGGCGGCCCGCCTGGTCGGGCTGGGCACCGCGCCCCGCGCCGTACCCCTGCGCCGCCTCACCGCCGAGACCCTCGCACCCGCCCTGCGCCGGGCCGTGAGCGACCCCGTGCACCGCGACCGCGCGCAGATCCTGGCACACCGACTGGCCGAGGAGGACGGCGTGGCACCGGTCCTGGCCGCGCTCGGCCGGCTCGCCTCGTAGGCACGGGCTCACGACAGCGGCACCGTCGACCCCCTGATCACCACCCGGCAGGACAGCCTCTCCACGCCCGACCGGCGCGTGCCGGAGAACGCCGAGAACAAGGCGTGCGCGGCTGCCCGCCCGACCTGTTCGAGATTCATGTCGACGCTGGTCAGCGACGGCCGGGACGCCGACGTCAGGACCCGCCAGTTGTCGAAGCCCATCACCGCCACGTCCTCCGGCACCCGGTGACCGCGCTCGCGCAGCACGTCCATGACACCCCGGGCGATCTGGTCGCTGCCGCACAGCACGGCGTCCACGTCCGGATGCCCGTCGAGCAGCATCGCGGTGGCCGCCCGCCCCCAGCCCTCCGACCACGCCCCGAACCGGGGTTCGCCGACCAGGGCCAGACCGGCGTCGGCGAGCGCGGCCCGGGCACCCTCGGACCGCTCCCGCGCCGCGGCGTACCCGGGGTCACCGGTGATGTGCGCGATCCGCGTACGGCCGCAGGCCAGCAGATGCTCCACCGCGATACGGCCCGCCCCGACACTGTCCGGCACGATGGACAGGTCCTCCGGGTCCTCCGACGGCGCGTACGCGTACACGACGGGCACCGGCAGTTCGCGGCCCAGTGACGGACGCGGATCGGTCCGGCTGCCCACCACGATCAGGCCGTCCACCCGGCGGCCCAGCAGCGCACGCACATGGTGCTGCTCCCTGATCGCGTCCCCGCGGGCGTCGCACAGGAACACCGCGACCTCGCCCGCTCCGAAGGCGTCCTCGGCCCCCATCAGGATCGGGATGCTGAACCGGCCCTCCAGGTCACTGGTGAGCAGACCGACCGTGCCCGTCCGCCCGGCCAGCAGACCCCGGGCCACCTGATTGGGCCGGAACGCCAGCCGCTCGGCCGCCTCGATCACACGCTCCCTGGTCTCCGCCCGTACCTGGCTGCGGCCGTTGAGGGCCTTGGACGCCGTGGCGATCGACACGCCCGCCAGCCGGGCGACATCGCTGAGCGTGGACGGCTGCGAACGCGAGGGACCGGTGGCCTGTGCCATGCGTCTTCTCCTGTCTCACGTCGCCTGCCGACGGCGTCGAGGGGACCCCACACAGTACGCGAAAAATTTCGGCACCGCCCTCGGCTGCGTTTCGACGGCACCTCAGAAACCGCTTCACGCACGGGGATTGACGGGTCATAGGGTGCGTCCTTAGCGTCTCAGAAAGCCTTTTCGGTTCGTTTCTGCCGCTGAGTTCAGTGCCACCACATCCATTGTCCCGACCGGCGTGCCCGCTCACGGCCCGCCGCGACACAAGGGGGAATCGACCATGGGGAGCACGGCCGGACCGCGTGGACACACACGCCGCCTCGTCACGACCGCCATCGCCCTGCTCGCCACCGCGAGCCTGGTCACGGCCTGCGGCTCGGGGGACGGCGGATCCGGCGGGGGAGGGGACAAGGCGGCGACCGCCGGCGGTGTCGACGACGGCACCAAGCTGACGATGTGGACGCGCGCGGCGACCCGGCCGCAGAGCGAGGCCCTGGTCGAGGCGTACAACGCGAGTCACCGGAACAAGATCGAGCTGACCGTCGTCCCCACCGACGACTACCAGGCCAAGGTCGGCGCCGCGGCCGGCTCCCGCGACCTGCCCGACCTGTTCGCCTCCGACGTCGTGTTCGTGCCCAACTACACCTCCAGCGGCCTCTTCGCCGACATCACCGAACGCGTCGACGCCCTGCCCTTCGCCGAGCACCTCGCCCCGTCGCACATCAAGGCCGGCACCTACGAGGACAAGAAGTACGTGGTCCCGCACACCCTCGACCTGTCAGTGCTCTTCTACAACAAGGAGCTCTACCGCAAGGCGAAGCTGGACCCCGGGAAGCCACCCGCCACGCTGGGGGAGTGGGACCGGCAGGCGCGGGCCGTGGACAAACTGGGCGGCGGCGTCGACGGCACCTTCTTCGGCGGCAACTGCGGTGGCTGCGGCGTCTTCACCTGGTGGCCGTCCATCTGGGCGGCCGGCGACGAGGTCCTGAACCAGGAGGGCACCGAGGCCGACCTCGCCTCCGGCACCGCGAAGAAGGTCTACGACACCTACCGCGGCTGGGTGCGGGACGGCATCGTCGCCCCCGGGGCGCGCGAGGAGACCGGCACGACCTGGACCGGCGTGTTCCCCAAGGGCAAGGTCGGCGTGATGCCCATGCCGTCCACCACGCTCGGGCTGATGCCCAAGGACCTCGACCTCGGCGTCGCGGGCATCCCCGGACCCGACGGCGGCCGGTCCACCTTCGTGGGCGGGGACGCCGTCGGCATCTCCGCCACGAGCGGTTCGGCCGACCAGGCCTGGAACTTCCTCGCCTGGTCCCTGGGTGAGAAGGCCCAGGTCGACGTGGTCGCCGCCCACAAGGACGTGGTGGCCCGCACCGACCTCGCGTCCAACAAGCACTCCAAGGCCGACCCGCGGCTCGTGACGATCAACGAACTCGTCGCGCACGGCCGCACCCCGTACGCGCTGAAGTTCGGCCAGACCTTCAACGATCCCAACGGGCCCTGGCTGACCCTGATGCGCGACGCCGTCTTCGGCGACGGGTCGTCCGTCGCGAAGGACAACGAGGCCGTGACCGCCTCGCTGGCCGACTGAGCGCCCGGCCCAGCCCCTCCCACGTCGTACGGCAGAGGAGAGCCATGCAGGTGAAGGCGCCCGACCGAACGGCCGCCGAGCCCGAAGCGCCACCACCACGCCCGTCCCGGACCGCCCCGCCCCGCTGGCGGTCCCGCACGGCCCAGGGCCTGGCCTACGCGGCCCCCACGGCCGTCTTCGTCGCCGTCTTCTTCCTGCTGCCCCTGCTCCTCGTCGGGCAGATGTCGCTCAGCGACTGGCCGCTGCTGGCGGGAGACCGCGGCGTCAACGCCCCTGAGAACTACACCGACATCATCGACAGCACCCTGTTCTGGCCCGCCGTCCGCTTCACCCTCCTCTACACCGTCATCGTCACGGCCGTACTCCTCGCCCTGGCACTCGGACTCGCCCTGCTGGTCCAGGAGTCGCGCCCCGGAGCCGGCTTCTTCCGCACCGTCTACTTCCTGCCCAGCGCCCTCGGACTGGCCTCCGCCTCGCTGCTCTTCTGGGGCCTGTACAGCCCCACCACCGGCCCGCTCAGCCGCATCCTGGAAAAACTCGGACTCGTCGACGACCCCGTGTCCTTTCTCGGCACACCGACCTCGGCGCTGCTGTCGACGGTGTTCCTCATCGTCTGGAAGTTCGCCGGCTTCTACATGCTGATCCTGCTCGTCGGCCTCCAGCGCATCCCGCACGAGGTGTACGAGGCGGCCCGGATGGACGGCGCGAGCCGCGGCCAGATCTTCCGCTCCATCACCCTGCCGCTGCTGCGGCCCTCCCTCGCCCTGTGCCTGCTGCTGTGCGTGACCGGTTCCCTGCTCGCCTTCGACCAGTTCTTCATCCTCACCAAGGGCGGACCGGACAACAGCACCGTCACCGTCGTCCAGCTGATCTACCGGGAGGCCTTCCAGCGGATGAACCTCGGCACCGCGGCCGCCCTGTCGATCGTCGTGCTGGCCGCGCTGCTCCTGCTGAACGCCCTGCAGTTCCGGGGCCTGCGCCGGGCCGACGAGTCATGACCACCGCCGCACCCAGAAGGGACCCCACGGTGCTCACCCGCGCCCTCGGCCGCACGCCTCACTACGTCGTCGCCGCAGGACTGGCCGTCATCTTCCTGTTCCCGCTGCTGTGGAACGCCTGGGCGTCGGTCAGCGGCCAGCCCGGCACCGCCCAGCAGTCCGGCCACGGCTTCGGCAACTACCGGACGCTGCTCGAGTACGACGCGGGCCTGTGGCGCTACCTCCTCAACAGCACCGTCGTCTCGGCACTGACCGTCGCCCTGACCCTCGGGGTCTCCCTGCTGGGCGGCTACGCCTTCGCCCGCTTCGACTTCCCGGGCCGGAACCTGCTGTTCCTGCTGACGTTGGCCATCCTGATGGTCCCGTACGCCACGCTCCTCATCCCCCTCTACGTGCTGCTGGGCCGGCTCCATCTGCAGAACTCGCTGATCGGGCTGAGCCTGGTGCTGGCGATGTTCCAACTGCCGTTCGCCACCTTCATGATGCGGATCTCCTTCGAGGCGGTGCCCCGCGAACTGGAGGAGTCGGCGCTCGTCGACGGCTGCGGCACGGCCGGTGCGCTGCGGCGCGTGCTCCTGCCGGCGGTGCGGCCGGGGCTGATCACGGTGGGGCTGTTCGCCTTCCTCGCCGCCTGGAACGACTTCATCGCACCACTGATCCTCATCTCCGACGGCGAGAAGGCACCGCTGCCCCTGGCCGTGGCCAACCTGCGGCAGCAGAGCATGGGCGCCGTCGACTACGGCGCCACCGAGGCGGGCGTCGTCGTCCTGGCCGTGCCCTGCCTGCTGCTCTTCCTGCTGCTGCAACGGCACTACATCAGGGGCTTCATGTCCGGCGCGCTCAAGGGCTGAAGCGCCGCATCACCATCGACGGACCACCGGAAGGGACGTACCGAAGGCATGAACTGGTGAGGGAGAACACGGCACGCTCGCTCGTCCTGCCCGTGGCGCCGACCCGCGGCCGGCTCCGTCCGCTGGGTCTCGACGAGGTCAGGATCACCGGAGGTTTCTGGGCCCGGCGCCGCCACGTCAACGCGACCGCGACGCTCGCGCACTGCCGCGACTGGATGGAACGCGAGGGCTGGACCGGCAACTTCCGGGCCGCCGCAAAGGGCCGGATCGACCGGGACCGGCGCGGCCGGGAGTTCGCCGACTCCGAGGTGTACAAGCTCCTCGAGGCCATGGCGTGGGAGGGCGCCGCGTACGACGAGGATGTCGCCGCGCTCACCGGCACGATCTCCCCGGCCCAGCACCCGGACGGCTATCTGAACACCGCCTTCGGCCGTCCCGGACAGCCGCCCCGCTACAGCGACCTCGAATGGGGCCATGAACTCTACTGTCACGGGCACCTCGTCCAGGCGGGTGTCGCCCAGGCCCGCTCCCGGGGCGAGGGCGAGCTGGCCCGGATCGCCCGCCGGGCCGCCGACCATGTCTGCGACACCTTCGGCCCGGGCGGCATCCAGGGCGTCTGCGGACACCCGGAGATCGAGACGGCCCTCGTGGAACTCGCCCGGCTGACGGGGGAGCAGCGCTACCTCGACCAAGCCGCCCTGTTCGTCGAGCGACGCGGCCACGGCACCCTCGCCGACATCGAGTTCGGCCGCGCCTACTACCAGGACGACGTGCCCGTCCGCCGGGCCGAGGTGCTGCGCGGCCACGCCGTCCGCGCCCTCTACCTCACGGCCGGTGCCGTCGACGTGGCCGTGGAGACCGGCGACGACGCCCTGCTCGCCGCGACCGTACGGCAGTGGGAGGCGACCGTCGCCCGGCGGACCTATCTGACCGGCGGCATGGGCTCGCACCACCGCGACGAGTCCTTCGGCGACGACTTCGTGCTGCCGCCCGACCGTGCCTACTCCGAGACCTGCGCCGGAGTCGCCTCCGTGATGCTTGCCTGGCGGCTGCTCCTCGCCACCGGCGAGCCCCGCTTCGCGGACCTGGCCGAGCGAACCCTGTTCAATGTGATCGCCACCTCCCCGGCCGAGGACGGCCGGTCCTTCTTCTACGCCAACACCCTGCACCGCCGCCACCGGGGCGTCGCGCCCCCGACGGACCGGGTCAGCCCGCGTGCCGACTCGGGACTGCGCGCCCCCTGGTTCGCCGTGTCGTGCTGCCCGACCAACGTGGCGCGTACGCTCGCCCAACTGCCCGCCTATCTGGCGACGACCGACGGCGACGGCGTACAACTGCACCAGTACGCCGACGCGGAACTCAGCACCTCCCTGGCCGACGGGCAGGGCGTGGCGCTACGCGTCCGGACCGACTACCCCTCCGGGGGAACCGTGACCGTGCGGATCGGCCGGTCCCCGGCCCGGCCCTGGACCCTGTCGCTGCGCGTCCCCGGCTGGACGGCGGGCGCCACCGCCCGGCTGGTCGACCCGGACGGGAAACAACGCACGGTCACCCCGGGCACCGCGCAGCTGACCCGCACCTTCCGGCCCGGCGACGAGATCCGCCTCGAACTGCCCGTCGCCCCGCGCTGGATCCGCGCCGACCCCCGTGTCGACGCGGCCCGGGGCACCGTCGCCGTCCAGCGCGGTCCCCTCGTCTACTGCGCCGAGTCCACCGACCTGCCCGGCGGCCACGAGGCCGACGCGATCCGCGTGGACCCGTCCACCGCACCGCAGGACGGCCCGGGCGGCTCGGTCGTCGCCGAGGGCGGACTCGCCGGCCCGCGCGACACCACCTGGCCGTACCAGCCACTCGACCAGGCCACCGCACCCGCCACCGCCCGCACGGCGATCACCCTCGTCCCCTACCACTCCTGGGCGAACCGCGGTCCCTCGACCATGCGCGTATGGCTGCCGACGACCCCGCCCCCGACGACGCCCACCCGGAGGTAGCCGTGCCCGCACCGCGAAGACGACGCCACCGCGGCACACTGGCCGCGGCGCTGACCCTGGGCCTGCTGGCCCCGCTCGCCGCCACGGCCCCGGCCGCGGCGGACAACTCGGCGATCGGCTACCCGGTCTACTCGGGGACCGACGACCCCGTCCCCACCCTCCCGGCCGGCTTCACCGTCCACCGCACCCTGCGCGCCCAGTACGAGGCCGACCACGCGGCCGGGGACGGCACCGACTTCTGGATGGACCGGATGCTGGCCCGCAAGGGCGAGGACCCGGCAGGAGACTGGCTGTTCACCCGGGGACGCGCCGTGTTCATGAAGGAGCACGAGCCCGCGAGGCTCGGCTTCGCCGGCAAGGTCGCCTACTGGGAGAGCATCGACAACAGCTCCGCCTACACGATCACTCTGAACGTCGACGACGAGGACCTCACCCTCCGGGAGAACACCGCCGCCCGCACGCAGACTCCCAGCTACTGGCGCAGCGAGTTCACCCACGAGGCCACCGGTCTGAACGTGACCCAGACCAAGTTCATCACCGAGGCGAACGTCGCCGTCACGAACCTGGCCGTCACCAACTCCGGCCCCCGGGGCCGCGAGGTCCGGCTGCGCGCCACGTCCCCGTACGCGACGACGCCCGAGGGACGCGAGCTCACCGGTGCCGTGCCGGCGAAGAACAACCTCACGACAGTCTTCCCCCGCCTCAGCGGCGACGGCTTCACTCCCGACGGCGCGTCACTGACCCGCACACTCTCCCTGCGGGCGGGCCGCACTCTCGGCGCCAAGGTCCAACTCGGCTTCGTCACGGAGGAGATCACCGGATCCCGCCCCGAGTACGACGCGGTGCGCACCACGTCCCCCGCCACCGCCTTCCGCCGGCACGTGCAGACGTACAACCGCTGGTGGGCCGAGAACCTGCCGTACCTCGACATCCCTGACGACAACATCGAGAAGACGCTCTACTACCGCTGGTGGCTGCTGCGTTACAACTACCTCGACGCCGACATCCCGGGCAACGACTACCAGTTCCCCACCTCGATGGAGGGCGTGCTCGGCTACAACAACGCCATCGCGCTGACCGTCGGCATGTTCGTCGACGACCTCAAGTACCTGCGCGACCCGGCCTGGTCCTACGGCCCGTGGGTGTCGGCCGGAGAGGTCTCGAAGAACGGCAGGTACTCCGACAACCCCGGCGACCCGGAGAACTGGTCCAACAGCTACACCCAGTACCTCTCCGAGGCGGCCTGGCGCTCCTACCAGGTGCACGGCGGCCCCGACGGCATCGTGCGCAACCTCGCCCGCTACGCCGAGCGGGACGTCCGCGGGCAGCTCGAGACCTACGACGAGGACGGCAACGGCCTGATCGAGTACGACTGGGGCGCCATGACCGGCAACGACGCCGACGCGGTGTCGTTCCACTGGAAGCCGGGAAACCTGGACCGGACCGAATCGGCCTACGTCTACAGCAACGCGACAGCGGCGGCCCGCGCCTACGACCTGCTCGGCGAGAAGGCGAAGGCCGACGAGATGCGCGCGACGGCCGCCCGGGTGCGCAAGGCCGTCCTGGAACACCTCTGGGACCCGAAGGACAAGCTCCTCAAGCACCGGCACGTCGCGACCGACACCCTGGTGCCCTGGAAGGAGATCAACAACTACTACCCGTACAGCGTGGGCCTGATGCCCACCCCCGACGAGGACCCGCAGTACCTCGAGGCGCTGCGGCTGTGGGCGGACGCGAAGCAGTACCCCGTCTTCCCGTTCTTCACGGCCAACCAGGCCGACAAGGCGGAGGCGGCGGAACAGGGCAATCCCGGGAGCAACAACTTCTCCGTCATCAACTCCACCGTCACCTTCCGCTTCCTGTCCTCGGTGCTGCGGAAGTACCCCAGCAAGTACATCGACAGCACCTGGTACAAGAAGCTGCTGTCCTGGAACGCCTGGGCCCATTACGTCGACGGCGACAACCGGTGGCCCGACCAGAACGAGTTCTGGTCCGACGGCAGCGCCGACCCGCAGAAGATCGGCTACCGCTCCTGGATCCACCACACCGTCCTCGGCGCCACCAACTGGACCGTCATCGAGGACGCCATGGGCTTTCGGCCGCGTGACGACCGGAAGATCGAACTGTGGCCGATCGACGTCGACTGGTCCCACTTCGCCGTCACCGACATCAACTACCGCGGCACGGACGCGGCCGTGGTGTGGGACGAACCGGGCGACGGGAAACGGCCGTACGGCCGCCAGGTCCCCGAGGGATACTCGGTCTACCTCGACGGGAAGCTCGCCTTCACCGCCGACCGCCTCACCCACCTCGTCTACGACCCCGCCACCCGCAAGGTCACCTTTCCCGACGGCCAAGGGGCCAAGGCCCGGACCACCGGGCTGCGTACGGCCGTTGCCGAGCCGCAGGACGTCGCCTACGGCCGGAAGGACCGCGTCACCGACCTCTTCGCCAAGGCGGGCCGGGACCTGACAGGCACGGCGACGGAGAACCTCGCCGCCGGCGCCACCGTCCGCGCCTCCCACGAGGCGCAGGGCCATGGAGTGGCCGGAGCCGTCGACGGCTTCACGATCAACGAGCCCTTCTGGGGCGCCCGCGGCTCGGGCAACACCGAGGACTGGTACGAGGTCGACTTCGGCCGGCCACGCGAGGTCGACGACGTCCGGCTCCACTTCTACAGCGACAAACGGCCGGGCGGCTACGCCGAGCCCGCCCTCTACACCGTGCAGTACCACGAGGGCGGCGGGCAGTGGAAGGACGTCGCCGGACCGGTCAAGTCGCCCGTCGACCCGCGGGCCAACCTCAATGAGGTGCGCTTTGGGAAGGTGACGACCGAGAAGCTGCGGGTGCTGATGCGCCACCGGGACGGTCACACCAGCGGACTGAAGGAGATCCAGGCCTTCGCCACCGGTGTCCGGCCGCCGGCGGCCCGGAACCACGCCCCCTACGTCGAGACGTGGCGTGACACCACCTACAGTCGCCCCGGTCAGGTCAGGCTGACGGGGATCGTCGAGGACGACGGCCTCCCGGAGAGGAAGCTCACCTCCTCCTGGAAGGCGGCGGACGGCCCCGAGGACGGCACCGTCATCTTCGGCACCCCGAACGCCTCGACCACCGTCGCCCGCTTCACCAAGGCGGGCACCTACACCCTCGAACTCACCGCCGACGACGGCGCCTTGAGGACGTCGAAGAAGGTGGTCGTCAAGGTGGAGGGCCTGTCGGACGATCAGGTGAACGTGGCTCCGTCCGCGACCCCCACCGCCTCCTACACCTCCGGCTGGGAATCGGTTGCCGCGATCAACGACGGCCGCGAGCCGTCCTCCTCGTCCGACGCCCCGCGCTGGGGCAGCTGGCCCCAGAAGGGCACCCAGTGGATCCAGTACACCTGGGACGACCCGGTCCGTGTGGCCGGATCCGACCTGTACTTCTTCCGTGACGCGCAGCCCGGCGCGTCCGACGGTGTGGGAGTGCCGGCCTCCTGGGCGATCGAGTACCGCGACGGCGACACCTGGCGAGAAGTCCCCGGTCCCAGCGGCTACGGCACCGCCGAGGACCGCTACAACCGCACCACCTTCACCCCGGTCACCACCACCGCCCTACGGGCGAGACTCACCGGGCACCCGAACCTCGCCCTGGGCGTGCAGGAGTGGAAGGTCTACGCCGAGCCCCCGGAATCGGTGCGCGAGGTCCACATCCCCACCACCCGCGGCACCGTCCCCGCCCTGCCCGCCCAGGTGACGCTGGTGTACGCCGACGGCTCCACGGCACGCTCACCGGTGGCCTGGCCGGCCCTGACCGAGGACCAGGTCGCCGAGGGCGGCACCCGAGTGACAGTCACCGGCCTCGCCGACCGCACCGCACAGCCGGTCACCGCCACCGTGTGGGTCCGGCACACCGAGGCGGTCGAGATCACCGGCATCGCGGAGGAGCGCCTCACCACCCGCCCGGGCAGGCCCCCCACGCTCCCGGGCACGGTGGTCGCCACCTACAACGACGGTTCCAAGGACAGCCGGACACGGGTGACCTGGGACCCGGTGGACCCGGACCAGTACGCGGGCCCGGGAACCTTCGAGGTCGAGGGAACCGTGCCGGACACCTCCCTCCGCGCGACCGCCACGATCACCGTGACACCCCCCACGTGACCCGAGCGGGCCTCTCCCACCCGCTGACGACCCCACGACGATCGGAGTGCGCCATGTCCCAGCCACCCACCCGACGCCGCGTGCTGAGCCTCACCGCCGGCGCCGCCGCGGCCCCGCTCCTGGCCTCCGCCCCGCCGGCGCAGGCCGCCCCGGCCGAGGCAGCCCCCGCTGCCGCCGTGCCGCCCGCCCAGCCCGCCTGGGCGGTGCGGCCCTTCGCCCTGCACGAAGTGGCACTCGGCGGGGGAGTCTTCCGCGACAAACGGGACCTGATGCTCGACTACGCCCGCGCCTACCCGGCCGACCGCATCCTCGCGGTGTTCCGCGCCAACGCCGGCCTGGACACGCGCGGCGCCCGGCCGCCGGGCGGCTGGGAAACCGCCGACGGCAACCTGCGCGGCCACTACGGCGGCCACTTCCTCACCCTCATCGCCCAGGCCTACGCCGACACACGCGAGCCCGCACTCAAGTCCAAGCTGGACCACCTCGTCACCGCCCTGGGCGAGTGCCAGCAGGCCCTCGCCGACCACGGCAACCCGAAACCGAGCCACCCCGGCTATCTTGCGGCCTACCCGGAAACCCAGTTCATCCTCCTGGAGAGCTACACGACGTACCCCACCATCTGGGCTCCGTACTACACCTGTCACAAGATCATGCGCGGCTTGCTGGACGCCCACACCCTGGCCGGCAACCAGCAGGCCCTGACCATCGCCGCGAAGATGGGCGACTGGGTGCACAGCCGCCTGGGCGGGCTGCCGAAGGCCCAGCTGGAACGCATGTGGTCGATCTACATCGCCGGTGAGTACGGCGGCATGAACGAGGTCATGACGGACCTGTACGCCCTCACCGGCCGGGAGGAACACCTCGCCGCCGCCCGCTGCTTCGACAACACCACACTGCTCGACGCCTGCGCGGAGAACCGCGACATCCTGGAGGGCAAGCACGCCAACCAGCACATCCCGCAGTTCACCGGCTACCTCCGGCTGTCCGATCACACCGGCGAGGAGAGGTACGCCGCAGCGGCCCGCAACTTCTGGGGCATGGTGGCAGGGCCGCGCACGTACGCCCTGGGCGGCACCGGCCAGGGTGAGATGTTCCGCGCCCGCGGCGCCATCGCGGCGACCCTCGACGACAAGAACGCCGAGACCTGCGCGACGTACAACATGCTCAAACTGAGCCGGCAGCTCTTCTTCCGCGACCCCGACCCCTCCTACATGGACTACTACGAACGGGGCCTGACGAACCACATACTCGCCTCGCGCCGGGACGCCCCCAGCACGACCGGCCCCGAGGTCACCTACTTCGTCGGCATGGGCCCGGGCGTCGTCCGCGAGTACGGCAACACCGGCACCTGCTGCGGCGGCACCGGCATGGAGAACCACACCAAGTACCAGGACTCGATCTACTTCCGCTCCGCCGACGGCAGCGCCCTGTACGTCAACCTCTACCTGGCCTCGGTCCTGCACTGGCCGGAACGCGGCCTCGTCATCGAGCAGAGCAGCGACTTCCCGGCCGACGGCGTACGCACCCTCACCTTCCGCGAGGGCGGGGGCCCGCTCGCCGTGAAACTCCGCATCCCGTCCTGGGCCACGGCAGGCGTCACCGTCACGGTCAACGGAACCAGGCAGGGAGGCCGGGCGGCGCCCGGCACCTACCTCACCCTGAACAGAACCTGGCGCCCGGGCGACCGTATCCGCGTCTCGACGCCCTACCGCCTGCGCATCGAACGGGCCTTGGACGACCCGACAGCCCAGTCACTCTTCTACGGCCCCCTCCTCCTGACGGCCCAGAGCCCCGAACAGGGGTTCCGCACCTTCTCGTTCTACAAGGACTTCACCCTCCGGGGCGACCTGGCCGACGCGGTCAAACCAGCCTCCCGCCCCCTGCACTTCACCACGCACGACCTGACCCTGGCCCCCTTCCACATCGGCAGCGACACCCCCTACCACGCCTACTTCAAACGCTCCGAGCCCGTCATCGCGTTCGGCACGACCGACTCGGGCGTGCCCAACCGCGTCGGCCCCGACGGCCGGACCTTCCTCGACACCCTGTGGGATCAGGCGCCCTTCCAGAACCACGCCCACTTCGTGCGCACCGTACGTACCCTCGCGCGCCGCTGGCTGTCGGAGGACCTGTTCACCCGCACGGAACACGACCGCGTCATCAAGGCCGCGAACGACGCCGACCTGAGACGCTGAACGACCGCACCCTCCCTCGTTGTGGCGTGGATCACAGCGGCTGGATTGAGTCGGGCACCGGGGGCGGTTCCGTACCCTCCCCTGACGTGTGGGAGCCGGACTGCGAGGATGAGGCGCCATGACCGCTGGGTGGTGTTCCCGCACGCTCAGGGCCGCCGTCTTCGCGGCGGTCTGCGTGCTGCTCGCCTCCCTGGGCCACGTCATGATGTCCGAAACCGCCGTGCCCTGGTGGGCGATGGCCGCGGGAGCGACGGCGACCGGCGGCACGGCCTGGCGACTGGCCGGCCGGGAACGCGGTCCGGCCCTCGTCGGCTCCGTCGCCGTCGCCACCCAGGCGGTACTCCACGCGTTCTTCTCACTCGCCCAGTCCATGGCCCCTGCGGCCGCGGGCCACCCGACGGGCCACGGCCCGGGGACCTCGCACCCCATGGGGTCGTTGGACCACATGGGGGCCGCCCATGCGCCGGATCACGGCATGGGCGACGTGTCCTCGTCCGGCATGCTCGCCGCGCACCTGCTGGCCGCGCTGCTGTGCGGACTCTGGCTCGCCCACGGTGAGCGCGCCGCCTTCCGCATCCTGAGGGCCCTCGCCGGATGGCTCGTGGCGCCGCTGCGCCAGCTCCTGCGACTGCCCGCACCGCCGCACCGGCCGCGCGTCCGCGTCCGGCACCGCTCCGTTCCAAAGCCGCGGCGGCTTCTCCTCTGTCACGCGATCACCTCGCGAGGTCCACCCACGGGGACAGCTGTCGCCTGACGACAGCCGGCTTCCCGGGGCGCGCTCCGGGCATCGGCCGTGGCACACGCACGCCCGGCCCTCGTCACTTCACCCCTTCACCGGGCCCGCCGCGCCGCTCGCCGCCGTGCACGCCGGCGCCCCCACACACCATCGCACGACAGAGAACTGGAGCACTCACCGTGACCAGGAAGACCCGCACCACCGCCGTCGCGCTCAGCGCGGTCGCCTTCGCGATCGCCGTCGCCGCCGCGGGCCCGGCCGCAGCCCACGCCGAGGTGGAGGCGGAGGGCGCCCGGGCCCTCGACAAGAACGTCTCGCTGACCTTCTCCGCTGAGTCGGAGTCCGCCTCGGCGGGCATCAGCAAGCTGGAGGTGGTCCTGCCCGAGGGCATCACCCCGCAGGACATCACCTACGAAAAAGGCCCCCAGGGCTGGAAGTTCGCCCCCACCGGCCGCGGCTACACCGTGTCCGGACCGAAGCTCGCCGTGGGCGAGGACGCCGAATACGTCGTGACCGTACGGCAGTTGCCCGACGCGAATGAGCTGGTCTTCAAGACCCTGCAGAGCTACAGCGACGGCAAGATCGACCGCTGGATCCAACTGGAGGAGGAAGCCGAGGGCGACGGCCACGGGCACGGGCATCCCGCACCCCGCCTGAAGCTGAAGGCGGCCGCTCCCGGCGCCGAGTTCGTGAGCCCCGCCCCTGAAGAGGAACCGACGACTCCCGCCCCGTCGAAGGGCACCGCCTCGGACGAGCCGGACGACGCGTCGTCCGCGCAGCCCGTGGCCGACGACACGAAGGACGACGACGGTATGCCCGTCGCCGTGCCGCTGGGCATCGTCGCTGCCGTGCTCGTCCTCGGCGGTGGCGGTGCCTGGTGGCTGAGGACCCGGCGCAACCGGTCCGCCTGAGACCCGGCGACCGCGGTGGGGCACTGAAAGGTGCCCCACCGGCCAGCGCTGCGAAATCGCCAAATCCGGACCGGAAGTCGTCTGGACCACTTCCCGAGTCTTGAACGCGCCAGTCCGCATCTGCTTGTGTTGCGGATCACTGGCCGCCGTCCGGCGGCCTTTGGGGGGAACGGTTTCCGTGCTGGGCCTGCCGCCCGCCCGGACGCCGTCTCACCACTGAGCAGGCGGGCAGGGCAGGCCCGGTCCCACACCGGTCACGCCCTTCATGCAGACCCTGGGGAAGGTGCATGAGGTACTTCCGTCTGCTCGTCCTGGGTAACGGCATCTCGGCGTACGGCAGTTACCTGAACATGGTGGCGCTGAACGTCTTCGTCTACGACGCCACGGGCAGTGCGCTGGCCGCCGGCCTCTTCATGGCCGTCCGGCTGGCGACGAACGTCGTGTCGGGCTGGGTGAGCGGACGGCTCGTCTCGCTCTACGACCGCAAGCGCCTGATGGTCGGCGCCGACCTGTGCCAGGCCGTGGCACTGCTGACACTGCTGCTCGCTCCCGACGGCGTGCGCACCGGCCTGCTGTACGCCCTCGCCGTGGTCACCGGCGGCTGCTCGACACTCTCCCAGGTGGCCCTGCGCAGCAGCATCCCCGAGATCGTCGGCGCCGAACACCGGGTCAGGGCCAACGCCCTGCTGGTGACCGGCCGTTCGCTCGCCATGATCGCCGGCTTCGCCTCCTCGGGCCTTGTCGTGGCGCACCTCGGCTACTCTGCGGCGTTCGCGCTGGACGCCGCGACGTTCCTGGTCTCGGCGACGGTGCTGTTCCTGCTGCCGGTCCGCACCAGGGCGGCCGCCGACGCAACGGCCGCCGGCTCCGCGAAGACCCCGGACGCCGCGCGCCTGACGGCCCGGATCCTGCTGGGCACGGCGCCACTGCTGATGGCGATGATCGTCATCCGGGCGGTCGACGGGCTGGGGTCCTCGTCCCACAACGTCGCCCTCCCCATCTATTCCAGCAGCCTCGACCCCGACCATCCGGCCACGTTCATCAGCCAGTTCTGGGCCACCTGGGCCATCGGCAACATCGTCGCCCAGCAGGTGATCGGCCGGGTCACCAGGAAGACCGGGCGGACACCGGGGGAGCGGGCCTTCGCGCTCGGTGCCTGTGTGATGTCGGCCGGGTTCATCGCGGTCTTCAGCGGGCTGCCGACCGCACCCGCCGTCATCGCCGCGCTCGTCGCCGGAGCCGCAGACGGATTCACCGAGATCGTCTACGTGTCGAGGCTGCAGACCGCCCCAGACGAGCAGCGCGGGCGTCTCTTCGGGCTCTCCGCCTCGGCCGAGAACACCGGCTTCGGCCTCGGCATGCTCGTGAGCGGCGCGCTCCTGGAGACCTTCTCGCCGCTCCAGGTGGTGGCCGCCTTCCACGGCCTCGCCATCGTCCTGTGCGCGGCCCTGCTCCTGCTGCTGGTCAGCCGGGGCAGGACCAGACCGGCCCCGCCCGCGGAGGAAGCGGCAGGCCGTGACGAACCGACGGTGACGGAGGGACGCGGCTGATGAGCAGCACCGATCAGGACCCGCGGATGGCCGTCATCGGCATGGCCTTCCGGCTGCCCGGCGCCGACACCCCCGAGGAACTCTGGCGGATCATCCGGGACGGCACCGACGTCATCACCCGCTTCACCGACGAGGAACTGGCCGCCGCCGGTGTCCCCGCCGAGGAGTACGGGGCGGAGGACTTCGTCGGAGCCTCCGGAGTACTGGACGACATCGCCGGCTTCGACGCCCAGCACTTCGCGATGAGCGCCCGCGAGGCCCGGCTCACCGACCCGCAGCACCGCATGTTCCTCGAATGCGCCCAGCACGCCCTGGAGAACGCCGGGTACCCGGGCGAGCGGGACGGCACCCGCGTCGGCGTCTTCGCCAGCACCGGGTACCACCTCTACACCTTCCAGCACTATCTCCTCAACAACGTCCTGCCCAGCCAGACCGTCTCCGACTGGACGGCGGGCATGCAGATCACGGTCGGCAATTACACCGACTTCACGGCCACCCGTGTCGCCTACCGGCTCGGCCTGACCGGCCCCGCCGTCAACCTCCAGACGGGCTGCTCCAGTTCCCTCGTCGGCGTGCAGTCGGCCGCCCAGTCGCTGCTCATGGGTGACTGCGACATCGCCCTCGTCGGCGCCACCGCCGTCCATGTGCCGCAGGTCCTGGGCTACCGTCACGTCAAGGGCTCGATCCTCTCCAGGTCCGGCCGCCTGCGCGCCTTCGACGCCGGCGCCGACGGCACCGTGGGAGGCACGGGCGTCCTGGCCGTCGTACTGAAACGGCTGGGCCGGGCCGTCGCCGACGGCGACACCATCCACGGCGTCGTCCGGGGCTGGGGCATCACCAACGACGGAGCCGGCAAGACCACGTTCACCGCCCCGAGCGCCCAAGGCCAGCACGCGGCCATCCGCCAGGCCCTGCGACGCGCCGGCGTCGGGGCGGACACCATCGGCTACCTGGAGACCCACGGCACCGGCACGCTCAAGGGCGACCCGATCGAGTTCGACGGCGCATCCCGCGCCTACCGTGAGGACACCGACCGCGACGGTTACTGCGCCCTCGGCTCGACGAAGGCCAACATCGGCCACCTCGACGCCGCCTCCGGGCTCGCCGGCCTCGTCAAGACCCTGCTCGTCCTGCGGCACGGCGTGATCCCGCCGATGGCGAACTTCAGCGAACCCAACCCGCTCATCGACCTCGACCACAGTCCCTTCTACATCCCCAGGACCGCACGGCCCTGGCCCGCGAGTGACGAGCCCCGCCGAGCCGGCCTCACCTCGCTCGGCGTCGGCGGCACCAACGTCCACCTGATCCTGGAGGAGGCTCCCCAACCGGCGCCCAGGACCGGCGCGGCCTCCCCTCCGGACGTCCTGCTCATCTCGGGCAGCAGCCCGCAGGCACTCGCCGGCAATGCCGCTGCCTTCCGCGACGCGTTACGCCGGCCCCCCGCACCGCACCTCGCCGACCTCGTCACCACCGCGGCACTCGGGCGCACCCACGGCCGTCACCGGCTCGCCACCCGCGGTTCCACCCCGGCGGCCCTCGCCGACGCCCTCGACGCCTGGCTCGCCGGAACCACCGGAGCGACGGTGACCACGGGAACGAGCCCCGCGGCGGGCGCGCGCGTGGCGTTCCAGTTCTCCGGACAGGGCAGCGGCGAGCACGCAGACGCGGCCGCCGCACTCGCCGCCCGTTTCGCCGCCGTACGCGAGGTGTTCGACACCTGCGAGCGCCACTACGGCGACCGCACCGGCGACTCGCTGTTCACCGCGCCGCGCGCGGTGGACTCACCGGGCGCACCGGGGGAGAGGCCGCCGGAGGAGGGGCTGGAGACGGACGTCGCACAGCCCGCGCTGTTCGCCCTGCAGTGCGCCCTCGTCCGGCTGTGGCGCGACGCCGGGGTCGAACCGTACGCCGTCACCGGGCACAGCGTCGGAGAGTACGCCGCGCTGTACGCGGCCGGGGCCCTGTCCCTCGAGGACGGTGTGCGTCTCACCGCCGAACGCGGACGGCTCATGCAACAGCGGTGTGCGCGGGGCGCGATGGTGGCCGCCCCGCTCGACCGGGCCGCCGCCCTCGCCCTGGCCGCCGAGGTGCCCGGTCTGGAAACGGCCGTGACGAACGGGGACCGCGCCCAGGTCCTCGCCGGACCCGTCGCCGCCGTCGACCGGGCGTGCGCCCTGCTCGACGACCGCGGCACTCCGGGGCAGCGGCTGCCCGTGACCCGCGCCTTCCACACGGCCCTGATGGAACCCGCGCTGGAGGAGTTCCGGAAGGTCCTGGAGGACGTGCAGTTCCGGCCCGTCCGGGTCCCGTTCGTCAGCGCACTGGACGGGGTGACCCGCGCGCCCGGCTGGATCCCGGGCCCCGACCACCTGCTACGGCACACCCGTGATCCCGTCCGCTACGACGAGGCGTTGCGCGCGATCGGAGCGCAGCGGCCGGACGTACTCCTCGAGATCGGGCCGCACACCACCCTCAGCGGCCTGGCCCGCCGGGAGCTGTCCGGCGTACGGGCCGTGCCGTCCCTGCGGCGCGGCACCGGACTCGGCGCCCTCTGGGGTGCGGCCGCGGAACTGCACTGCGCCGGAGCGGAGGTCGCCTGGGAGGTGCTCCTGGCCGGCAGCGGAGGCAGACGCGTCCCGCTGCCCGGATACCGGTTCCAGCACAAGGACCACTGGACGGGGCCCCGGTTGACGCCCCTGAGCACGAGATCAGCAGCGAGAAAGGGAACAGAAGTGGCGCAGCAAGAGGCAGCGGTCGCACGCGTACTCCACAGCATCGTCGAAGCGGCCGCCCGGCATCTCGGCGAGGATCCGGCCGCGATCGCCGCGGACGAGTCCTTCTTCGACCTCGGCGCCGACTCACTGCAGATGATCAGTGTGCTGCGGGAACTGGAGCAGGCGCATCAGGTCAAGGTGACGATGCGGCAGCTGTTCGAGGAGACCGGCACGCCCCGCAGACTCGCCGAATTCATCGCCGCTCGGATGCCGGAGCCGTCCTCACAGGCCGAACCCGAGCCCCCGGCGGCAGCGCCGGCACCCCAACCCGCGCCGGCACCTGAACCCGCGCCCACACCGCTAGCCGCGCCCACACCCCTGCCCGCGCCCGCTCCCGCCGCAGGCACCGCGTCCCCTCCCGAGTACGCGACCCGCGAGGAACTGGAGGACCTCGCCCACAAGATCCACCAGCTGTCGCAGATCCAGTTGCAGATGATGTCCCAGCTCTCCCAGTTGCTCGCCCTCCAGACCG
The DNA here is from genome assembly GCF_040612515.1 of Streptomyces sp. NPDC006372. NCBI lineage: Bacteria > Bacillati > Actinomycetota > Actinomycetes > Kitasatosporales > Streptomycetaceae > Streptomyces > Streptomyces sp. NPDC006372. The sequence goes on from NZ_JBEXQJ010000040.1 coordinate 58,994, forward strand.
CCACGGCCACGGACCGGCTCAACGGCGCGGTGGCCAAGTGACCCGCCTGAGCGGCATATCCGCCGCCCTGGACCAGGACCTGGCGGCGATGGCCGACCTCTCCCAGCGCATCACCGAGCAGATGCAGGGCGGCACCGGCACACCCGCCGCGGAACCGGCCCGCGTACACGGCCCCCGGGTGACGGTCGCACGGAGCTCCGGCATGGTCCGGGACGCCTCCCCGCACTCCCAGCAGACGCACCTGGACGACCTCGTCCGCCGCTACACCGCCAAGACCCCGGCCTCCAAGCGGATCGCCCAGCGCTACCGCCGCGTCCTGGCCGACAGCCGTGCCGTCGTCGGCTTCCGCAGCGGCACGAAGGAGATGCTGTACCCGATCGCGGGCCGCCGCGCCGGCGGGGCACGCCTGGAGGACGTCGACGGCAACGAGTACGTCGACATCACCATGGGCTTCGGCGTCCTCCTCTTCGGTCACGAGCCGGGCTTCGTCACCGAGGCCGTGCGCGAGCACCTGTCCCGCGGCATCCAGCTCGGTCCCCGCGCCATCGAGACCGGCGAGGCGGCGGAACTCCTCGCGGAACTGACCGGGTTCGAGCGGGTGGCCTTCGCCAACTCCGGGACGGAGGCGAACTCGGCGGCCATCCGCCTCGCCCGCGCCGCCACCGGCCGCGACAAGATCGTCACCTTCCTGGGTGCCTACCACGGCCACGCCGACAACGTCCTCGGTCGGCCCTCGGGCGGCGGGGGCGAGCAGATCACCGTGCCCGTCTCCCGGGGCATCCCGCCGGCCGCCGTCTCCGATCTGCTGGTGCTCGACTACGGCAGCGACACCGCCCTGGAGACCATCGCCCGGCACGCCGGCGACATCGCCGCGGTCGTCGTGGAGCCGGTGCAGAGCAGACATCCCTCGCTCCAGCCCGTCGAGTTCGTCCGCGCGTTACGGGAACTGACCCGCCGCCACGGCATCGTCCTGCTCTTCGACGAGATGCTGACCGGCTTCCGTCCCGCCCCGCGCGGCGCGCAGGAACTGTACGGCGTCACCCCCGACCTGGCCACCTACGGCAAGCTGCTCGGCGGTGGCTTCCCCGTCGGCGCCATCGCCGGCCGTGCCGACATCATGGACGGCGTCGACGGCGGCTACTGGTCGTACGGAGACGACAGTTACCCGCCGGCCGACACCACCTTCTTCGGCGGCACGTACATCCAGCACCCCGTGTCGATGGTTGCCGCGCGGTCGGTCCTGACCCACCTCAAGGAGCACAGCCCGCACCTCCAGGAGCGCCTCAACGCCCGCACCGCCGAACTCGCCGCCACGCTCAACGGCTTCTTCGAAGCCGAGGAGTACCCGCTGCGGATGACCCACTTCGGCTCCCAGTTCCGTTTCGAGCACCGCGCCGACATGGAGCTGCTCTACCACCACCTGATGCTGCGCGGCGTGCACGTCTGGGAGTGGCGCAACTTCTTCCTGTCCACGGCCCACTCGGACGGTGACATCGAGTTCGTCGCCGACGCCGTCCGGGACTCACTGCGCGAGCTGCGGTCGGCGGGCTTCTTCCCGGGCACGCGGTCCATGGCGCTGAAGCCGACCCCCCTGAAGCCGACGGTGCCGGCACCCGCTCCCGTGGCCTCCATGGCCTGGAACGCGGCGGCAGCCACCGCACCCCGCACCACGCCCGTGAAGGAAGTCGTCCCGCACACACCCGACTTCAGCGTCTACTTCTTCGGCGACTACCCCCAGGGCACCACGGCGCCTCGCCAGGGCCAGTACGACCTCCTCATGGAAGTCGCCCGCTTCGCCGACCGGCACGACTTCCACGCGCTCTGGATGCCCGAGCGCCACTTCCACTCCTTCGGCGGCCTCTTCCCCAACCCGGCGGTGCTCGCGGCCGCGCTGTCCCGTGAGACCGAGCGCATCCGCCTCAACGCCGGCTCCGTCGTGCTGCCCCTCCACGACCCCATCCGGGTCGCCGAGGAGTGGTCGATGGTCGACAACCTCTCCGGCGGGCGCGTCGGCATCGGCGTCGCCAGCGGATGGAGCTCCAAGGACTTCGCCTTCTTCCCCGACCGCTTCGGCCGGCACAAGGAGTTGATGTACGAACAGCTTCAGGAGGTACGGAAGTTCTGGCGCGGCGACGCGGTGCGCCGCACCACGGGTGACGGCGAGGCCGACCTGAGGCTCTTCCCGCGGCCGGTGCAGGACGCCCCTCCCCTGTACACCGCCGTCGTCGGCAACCCTGCCTCGTACGAACTGGCCGCCCGGCACGACCTGGGCATCGTCACCAATCTGATGACCCAGACCGTCGAACAGCTCCAGGAGAACATCACCCGCTATCGGAGCACCCGGGCCCGTCACGGCCTGGATCCGGACACCGGCCGGGTGGCCGTCCTGCTGCACACCTACCTCGCCGAGGACCACGACACCGCGCGGGCGGAGGCGTTCGAACCGCTGTCCCGCTACATGCGCGCGTCCCTGTCCCTCTTCAGCGGAGTCACCAACAGCCTCGGGCACAGCGTCGACCTGGCCGCCCTCAGCGAGGACGACCTGCAGACGGTGTTCCGTCGCGCCTACGGCCGCTACTGCGACCAGCGCGCCCTGATCGGCACGGCGGACAGCGTCCGCCCGGTGGTGGACGCGGTGACCGCGGCGGGGGCGGACGAGATCGTGGCGCTCGTCGACTTCGGTGTCGCGGCGGACGAGCTGCGCGCCGGCCTCCCGCGCCTAGACGCGCTGCGCCGCCACTACGGCCCCCGCACCGCCGCCACAGCATCCGGGTCCACGCGCTCTGCGGGCCCACCGGCCGAATCCGTCGTCGCCGACGCTCCTTTGTCGCCCGGCCAGGAACGGATCTGGTTCCTCGAGCGGTTGCTCCCGGGCCGCACCGCCTACAACGAGATCAAGGCGATCCGCCTGGACGGCCCCCTCGACGTGAAAGCTCTGCGCGCGGCGCTGCGCGGTCTCGTCGCCCGGCACGAGGGCCTGCGCACGGTCTTCCGTGAGGCGGCGGGCGAGCCCCGGCAGCTGGTGCGGGCCTCCGCCGAGCCCGACTTCGCGCTCGTGGACGCCACCGGCAGCCCTCGGGCCGTCCTCCAGGACGTCCTGTCGGCCGAGAGCGCACGCCGCTTCGACCTCGCGGAAGGCCCACTGTTCGTCACCCGGCTGGTCAGGTGCGCCGAGGCGGAGCACGTCCTCGTCCTGTCCCTCCACCACATCGTGGTCGACGCGGCCTCCGCCACCGTCCTCGCCCGCGACCTGTCCGCCCTCTACCGTGCTGAACGCGACGGCACCACCCCTGATCTCCCGGCCCTCGGCTGGAGCTACGCCGACCACGCCAGGGAACAGGCGGCGAACGGTTCCTGGACCGACGAAGACCTGCACTACTGGCGCCGCGCCCTGGACGGCGAGCTGCCCGTCCTCGCGCTGCCCACCGACCGGCCGCGTCCCGCGACGATGACCTCCGACGGCCGGGCGGTCTTCCACACCCTCGACCCGGAACTCTCCCAGCGCCTCCGCGAGGTGAGCCGCAGCCGCCGCAGCACCCTGTTCATGACCCTGCTCGCCGGATACGCGGCGATGCTGCACCGCGTCACCGGACAGACGGACATCGTCGTCGGCACCCCGATCTCGGACCGCCCCGAACGGGCCGAGCACCTGGTCGGTTTCTTCGTGAACACCCTCGCCCTGCGCCTCGACCTGTCGGGCGACCCCGCGTTCACCACGCTGCTGGAGCGGGTGCGCACGGTAGCCCTCGACGCGTACGACCACGCGCGTGTGCCCTTCGAGACGGTGGTCCGCGAGCTCGCCCCGGCCAGAGCGGTCGACCGGACACCGGTGTTCCAGGCCTTCGCCGAGTTCCAGCGTGCCGAACCGTTCCGCTTCGACCTGCCCGGCATCGAGGCCACACCGCTGGACGCCGGCCCCGACAAGTCCCTCACGGACCTCACCGTCTACTTCACCGACCAGCCGCAGGGCATCCGCTGCCATCTGGAGTACAACACCGACCTGTTCGACCAGGGCACCGTCGACCGGTTCTTCGCCATGTTCCGGGACCTGCTCACGGCGGCGGTCGACACACCCGACGTACCCCTGTCACGACTCGCGCCCGGGGCCGTCGACACAGCGGCCGGGGGAGACCCCGTACCGCCGTCCTGGCAGCACGGCCCTTGCCGCTCGCCCGCGGACAGCACCGTCCAGGCCCTCTTCGCCCGGCAGGCAGCCGCGCGGCCGGACAGCACGGCGGTGATCAGCGGCGACAGTCGACTGACCTACCGCGAACTGGACGAGCACGCCGAGCAGTTGGCCGCCGCCCTGCGGGGCCGGTACACCGCGGGCGGCGACGAGGCGGTGGCCCTGTGGCTGCCGCGCTCCGCCGACCTCGTCGTCGCCATGCTCGCCGTGCTCAAGACGGGCCGCGCCTACGTCCCGCTCGATCCCGCACTGGGACGGGCGCGCGCCGAGCAGGTCATCGCCGAGTGCGGGGCCCGGACGCTCGTGTCGAGCCACGAGGAAGCGGCCGCCTTGAAGCTGCCCGGACACGTGGCGGTCGTCCCGCCCGACGCCACCGCTCTACGCCGGCACGGAGCCGGGCCCACCATCGGCAGCCAGTCTCCGTGCTGCGTCCTCTACACCTCGGGCAGCACCGGCGTCCCCAAGGGCGTCGTGGTGGCGCACCGCGGCGTCGTCGACCTGTGCGAGTGGCAGCACCGGCGCTTCGCCTTCACTCCGGCCGACCGCAGCGCCGTCGTGTGCAGCCAGAGCTTCGACGCCTCGCTCCTGGAGATCTGGCCGGCGCTGACCGCGGGCGCCTCGGTCGTGATCGCCGCCGAGGAACTGCGCAGAGACCCGCGGGCCCTGGCCCGGTGGTACGCCGAGCAGGGCGTCACCTTCTCGATCCTGCCCACCGCCCTGGGCGAACAACTGCTGAGGCTGCCCCCGGCCGACCAGCCGCCGCTGCGTCACCTGCTGCTCGGCGGCGACGTGCTGCGTACCCGGCCGCGGCCCGAGGCGCCGTACGAGACGGTGAACGTGTACGGACCCACCGAGGTCACCGTGCTGTGCACCACGCACACCGTCCCCCCGGAAGGCCAGGGCCCCGCCCGCGCGATCGCGATCGGGCGTCCCGTCGACAACGTGCGGCTGAGCGTGCTCGACGCGTCCGGTACCCCGGCGCCGGTCGGCATCATGGGGGAGTTGTACGTCGGCGGCCCCGGTGTGACGCTCGGCTACCTGCACCGCCCGGACCTCACCGAGGAGCGCTTCCTGCCCGACCCGGACGGTGGCCCGGACGCCCGTCGGTACCGCACCGGTGACCTGGTCCGCTGGAACGACGACGGGACACTGGAGTTCTGCGGCAGGGCCGACGACCAGGTGAAGATCCGCGGCTTCCGGGTCGAGCCGGAGGAGGTCTCCCGAGTGCTCAACTCCCTGGACGGGGTGCGCGAGGCGGGTGTACTGGCTCGCCGCAACGACCGCGGCGAGGCGTACCTCGCGGCCTACGCCGTCCCGGCCGACCCGGTCGGCCGGACCGCCGACGACCGGCAGGCGTTCGCCGACCTGATGGCCGAGGAACTGGCCGCCCGGCTGCCGGAGTACCTGGTGCCACGCGCCTGGCGGATCCTGCCCGCTCTCCCCACGACGGACAACGGGAAGCTGGACCGAACGGCGCTGGCGGCACCGGACCTCGTCACGACCGCACCGCGGCACAGCCTGGGCAGCACCGGCGACGGTGGCCCCACGACCGGTCATCACACGGACATCGAACAGCGGGTACGGAAACTGTGGGCCGGCGAGTTCGGTGTCGAAGCCGACGACATCGCGGCCGACGCCTCGTTCTTCGACCTGGGAGGCCACTCGATCACCGCGATGCGGCTGGTCAACCAGGTCCGGGAGGAGTTCGGCACCGAGTACCCGATGCTGAGCTTCTACCAGGATCCGACGCTGCGGGCCATGACGGCCCGACTGGCCTCCCCGGCGAGCGAGAGGGACCCGGCCCCGGGGCCCGCGGCCGATGACGGGCCCGGCACGATGGAACGCCGGGCCCCCGCCACCGCACAGCAGTCCCGTTTCGCGGCGGTACACGCCGACCATCCCCTCCCCCAGGTCTTCAACGTCGCGCTGCGGATCACCCTCTCCGGGAACCTGGACGTGCCGGCCCTGCGCACCGCCCTGACCCGGCTGGTCGACCGGCACGAGGGACTGCGGACCCGCCTGGCCCGCAGCGGTGACGGCTGGGAGCAGCAGGTACTGAGGCCCGGACCGGTGGAGCTGCCGGTCGAGGACCTCACCACACGGCCCGAGCACGAGCGGCGAACAGCCCTGGAACGGGCCGGCACGGAGGCCACCGAAACACCGATCGACCCCACGCACGGGACACCGATGGCCGTACGACTCCTGCGCACCGGCGAGAGTGTCTGGGTCCTGCTCCTGGTGCTGCACCACTCCGCCTGCGACGGATGGTCCGTCAGCCTGCTCCTGAAGGAACTGGCCGCGCTCTACGGTTTCGCACTGCGGGGCGCCCCGGACACCCTGCCGCCCGTGCGGTGCCAGCCCGTGGAGTACGCCCGTTGGCAGCGGGACCAGGCGGACCCGGCGGCCGACGAGGGAAAGCTGCGGTTCTGGCTGCGCGAGCTCGACGGAGTGCCGTTCACCGTCGGCCTGCCCCTGGACCGGCCCCGGCCCGAGAAGCCGAGCGGCCGGGGCGGCGCCGTGATGTTCTCCGTGCCGGCCGACGTGCGGGCCGCGGTGGAACGCCTGGCGAAGCAGCGGGGCACGACACCGTTCGTGGTCACGGCGGCGGCTCTCGGCCGGATGCTCGCGCAGAAGTCCGGGCAGGCCGACGTCGTGTTCAACGTCTCCTACGCCAACCGTGAGCGTCGTGCCTTCGAGTCCCTGCTGGCCTGCACGATCACCGGTTTCGCACTGCCGGTACGGGAGGGAGCGGCAGGTTCCTTCACCGACCTGACGGACCGGATCGCCCGTACTGCGGTGGAGTGCATGGACCGGGCCGTGCCGGTGCGCCGGATCGCCCCCGCGCTGCGGGAGCGCACGGGCGTCGAGGTGCCGGACCGGCTCGACGTCGGCTTCGCGTACCAGAGCTCTCTGGACGCCGAGGTCGAACTGCCCGGGCTGACCACGGCGATAGAGGACCTGGCCCCCGCCGCGTCCCGCACGGAACTGACCTTCGGACTCGTCCCGGCCGGGGACGAACTGCAGGGCTTCGTGGAGTACTCCGCCGACCTCTGGGACCACTCGACGGTCGAGGGCTGGACCCGGGACTACGTGGGTCTCCTGCGTGTCGAGGTCCGCCGGGCCCTCGACAGCTGACGCCGGGGGGCGGCACACACCGGTGTCGCCCCCCTCATTGACAGGTCCGTACCAACGCGCCACTCTGAGAGCGCTCTCACAGTTGCTCGAATCGGCCATCCGTCGAACGGAGACAGAGCATGCTACGGACCCTCAGACGCCGGGCTGCGGCTGTGGGGTTGTCCCTCGCGACGGCCCTGACCGGCTCTCTCCTCGCCACCGGAGTGAGTGCGCCGGCCCTCGCCGCCGTCCCGGCGACGATCCCCCTGAAGATCACCAACAACTCGGCACGCGGCGAGCAGGTGTACATCTACAACCTCGGCACGGATCTGTCGACGGGCCGCCAGGGCTGGGCCGACGCGGGCGGGACGTTCCACCCCTGGCCCGCGGGCGGAAACCCGCCGACCCCCGCCCCCGACGCATCCATCCCGGGCCCGGCGGCGGGCCAGTCGGCAACGATCCGCATGCCGAAGTTCTCCGGCCGCGTGTACTTCTCCTACGGCCGGAAACTGGTCTTCAAGCTGACCACCGGAGGCCTGGTCCAGCCCGCCGTGCAGAACCCGGCCGACCCCAACCGGAACATCCTGTTCAACTGGTCGGAGTACACACTCAACGACTCGGGCCTGTGGATCAACAGCACACAGGTCGACATGTTCTCCGCGCCGTACGCGGTGGGAGTGCAACGAGCCGACGGCAGCACCGCGAGCACCGGCCGGCTCAAGCCCGGCGGATACAACGGCTTCTTCAACGCCCTCAGGGGACAGCCCGGAGGCTGGGCCAACCTGATCCAGACCCGCGCCGACGGCACCGTACTGCGCGCCCTGTCACCGTTGTACGGGCTGGAGACCGGCGCACTGCCCGCCACCGTCATGGACGACTACGTCAACCGCGTCTGGCAGAAGTACTCCACCTCGACCCTGACGGTCACCCCCTTCGCCGACCAGCCGGGCACCAAGTACTACGGCCGGGTCTCCGGCGGAGTCATGCACTTCACCAACAGCTCCGGCGCCACCGTCACCAGCTTCGACAAACCGGACGCCGCCTCGATCTTCGGCTGTCACGGGAAACTCGACGCCCCCAACGACCTGGTGCGCGGCCCGATCTCGCGCACCCTGTGCGCCGGCTTCAACCGCTCCACCCTGCTGGTCAACCCCGACCAGCCGGACTCCGCCGCCGATTCCTTCTACAAGGACAACGTCACCAATCACTACGCACGCAAGATCCACGCTCAGACAGCCGACGGCAAGGCGTACGCGTTCGCCTTCGACGACGTCGGTCATCACGAGTCACTCGTCCACGACGGCAGCCCGCGCCAGGCCTACCTCACGCTCGATCCCCTCAACTGACCGCCTCGGCCACCGGTACCGCCATGGCTCGCGGTGCCGGTGTGTCCGTTGACTGTTCACAAGTTCTGAAAATCAATTACAACTTTGCTGGTCCTTGGTGTAGTTGGGCTGCGGTTTACGTGAGCCTCGTTGGCATCACGCGGTGACCGCAGACCCTCCTGTATCGGAGGGTGCGGTCATCGTCCCCCCACGCACTGGTGAGAGGCACCAACGATGACGACGAACCGCGCCCTGCGGTACGGCGGCCGCACGCTGGCGTTGACGGCGACCGCACTCGGAATGATCGCGGCGGCCGTGCCCGCCGCGGCCGGGGAACAACCCACCGCGGAACAGCTCATGGCCGACTGCGCTTCCGGGGCAGGCAAGTGCAGCTTCAACTCCCCGCAGATCGGCGAGGCGTACCTCGGTGAGCCCCGTCAGGTCTCCGAACTCCTCTTCAACTGCACGGACTCGGCCGCGTCCCAGTCGATGTCATGGGCCGACACCGTGGGCTCCTCCCACTCGGTGGGCGGCTCGGTCACCGTGGGCGGAGGCATCGAAGGCATCATCACGGCCAGTGTGACCGCTACGTACAACTACACGTGGCAGAGCTCGCACACGGAGACGAGTTCCTTCACCGTGAACGTGAAGCCGGGAGAAGTGGGCTGGATCTCCCGCTCCCAGGTGATGCAGCGGATATCCGGAACCTGGCAGACCCACTACGACGACCCCAAGTGGGGTCACTACTACTGGTTCGTCCCCGACGTGGTCACCGGCCCGGCCCCGAACGGCACGGACGGCAAGCACAGCGCGGTCGTCGTCAAGTCCCGCAAGATGACGGCCGAGGAGAGGAAGCTGTGCTCCACCGGCTCCACCCAGGACAGGGTCTTCACCCGGGGCGGCTGATCCGCCGTGAGGCGATCAGGGAGCTGCGGCGACCCCGATGCCGATGGCGATGAACAGCCAGCCCGTTGTCAGTTCCCAGCGGTGGCGGACCTTCGGGCGGACGAGGAGAGTTCGTAGCCGCGCGGCGACGGTGACGAGGACGAACCAGTAGGCGATGCCGACGAGGACGTCCAGGGTGCCGAGGAAGAAGATCTGCCGTGCTGTCGAACCGCTGCCGTTGACGAACTGCGGCAGGATGCTGATGAAGAACAGCGCGGCCTTGGGATTGAGCACATTGGTGAAGAAGCCCTGGCTGAAGCCGGACCGCCCGCGGCCGTCGCCCGTCCTGTCCACCGCGGTCCCCGGCGGGAGGCCGCCCTCCGGCGCGCCGGTGCCGGCGGTCTCCCGCCGAGCGGTCAGCACGGCCCGAACGCCCAAGCAGACCAGGTAGAGCGCTCCGAGCAGCTTGACGGCGTCGTAGACCAGGGGCGAGCGGGCGACGACCAGCGACAGCCCGACGGCGGCGGCGAGCATGTGTACGCACAGTCCGGCCTGGGCTCCGAGGGCCGCGGCCCGCCCCTTGGCGGGGTCCTCGGCCGCCGATCTCACCACGACGAGGAAGTCCGGTCCGGGGACCGTGTAGGCCACCAGCACCACACCGAGAAATCCGACCAGATCGACCGACATCCACTCCCCTTTTCGACTGGCCCCCGGCCGGCTCGCCGACCATGGGCGTCGGTCCGTGGAGCAGGTGCGGAACCGTCGAGTACCCCCGGGGCCCCGAACCGGGCTCGTGAAGCAGCGGTGAAAACCCTGTGGAAGCGCTGTCGGTGGGGCCGTTCATGCTGCACCCGAAGATCACGCGGGACCAGGGGAGGGCGCGGCAAGTCACCCGCCCGCCGCACGCACCGGGCGCATCCGGCCGGGCCGCCCGCACGGTAGTAGTCCGGAAGGCGGTCACCAGGACGCCGCGGCGGACGACGGGCGGGCTGGGACGGAGACATGGGCGACGAACAGGCCACCGGGAGCGGTGGGAACGGGTCGGCGGGGCGTACCACCTCGACCTGCCTCGTGACCGGCGCGAGCGGCTACATCGGCGGGCGGCTGGTGCCGGAACTGCTGGACGCCGGCCACCGGGTGCGCTGCCTCGCCCGCACGCCGGACAAGCTGCGCGACCACCCGTGGGCCGGCCGGGTGGAGATCGTCCGGGGCGACGTCACCGACGCCGGATCCGTGGCACGGGCGATGGCCGGGGCGGACGTCGCCTACTACCTCGTCCACGCCCTCGGCACCGGGGACGACTTCGAACGGACCGACCGTGCCGCGGCGCGCGTCTTCGGCGAGCAGGCTCGCCGGTCCGGTGTCCGGCGCCTCGTCTACCTAGGCGGACTCACCCCCGCCGGCGTGCCCGAGGCGCGTCTCTCCCCGCACCTGCGCTCCCGCACCGAGGTCGGTCGCATCCTCCTCGACTCGGGCGTGCCGACCGCCGTCCTGCGCGCGGCCGTCATCATCGGCTCGGGCTCGGCGAGCTTCGAGATGCTGCGCTACCTCACCGAGCGTCTGCCGGTCATGGTCACCCCGCGCTGGGTGAGCACCCGCATCCAGCCGATCGCCGTACGGGACGTGCTGCGCGTCCTGGTGGGCTGCGCCGGCCTTCCCCCCGACGTCAACCGCGCCTTCGACATCGGCGGCCCGGAGGTGCTGACCTACCTGGACATGATGCGCCGGTACGCCGCCGTCGCCCGGCTGCCCCGGCGGCTCATCCTGCCGGTGCCCGTACTCACGCCCGGACTGTCCAGCCACTGGGTCGGACTGGTGACCCCGGTGCCCGCCTCGATCGCCCGGCCGCTGACGGAGTCCCTGCGCCACGAGGTGGTGTGCCGGGACCGCGACATCGACCAGTACGTGCCGAGCCCGCCCGGACACCCCCTCGGTTTCGACCGCGCCGTCACCCTGGCGCTGCAACGCGTCCGGGAGGCTCAGGTCACCACCCGGTGGTCGTCCGCCGCCGTGCCCGGCGCCCCCAGCGACCCCCTGCCCACCGACCCGGACTGGGCGGGCGGCAGCCTCTACACCGACCACCGGGAACTCGAGACGGACGTCGCGCCCGACGCGCTGTGGCAGGTCGTCGAGGGGATCGGCGGGGAGAACGGCTGGTACTCGTTCCCCCTGGCCTGGGCGGTACGCGGGCGGCTGGACCGTCTCGCGGGCGGCGTGGGCCTGCGCCGGGGCCGACGCGACGCGCGCCGGCTCCGGGCGGGCGACTCCCTGGACTTCTGGCGGGTGGAGGAGATCCGGCGCGGCCGGCTGCTGCGGCTGCGCGCCGAGATGCGGCTGCCCGGCCTGGCCTGGCTGGAGATGCGGGTGGACGGCGACGCCGACGGGCCCGCCCGGTACCGCCAGCGCGCCCTCTTCCACCCCCACGGACTGCTGGGCCACCTCTACTGGTGGAGCGTCTGGCCCTTCCACGCGGCCGTCTTCGGCGGCATGGCCCGCAACATCGTCCGCGCCGCGTCCCGCGTCCAGGAGGAGCGCACTCGGGCACGGGCACCCGGAACCGCATCCGGACACGCCTCACCGCCGGAAGACTGTGAAGACAGTGCAGTACCCACCGGCCGCCGTGAGCCCCCGGAGAGAAGCTGAAGCCCATGCACGTCTCAGTCGTCCTGTTCACCTCCGACCTGCGGCTGCGTGACCACCCGCCGCTGCGCGCCGCCCTGGACTCCGCCGGCGCGGTCGTCCCGCTCTTCGTGCGCGACCGTGCCGTGACGGATGCCGGGTTCGCCACCCCCAACCGCAGTGCCTTCCTCGCCGACTGCCTGACCGACCTCGACTCCTCGTTGCGCGAGCGCGGCGGACGGCTCGTGGTCCGCTCCGGCGACCTGGTGGAGGAGGTGTGCCGCGTGGTGACCGAGGCGGACGCCGACGAGGTGCACATGGCGGCGGCGCACAGCCGGTTCGCCACCCACCGTGAGGACGGACTGCGGCGCGCCCTGGAGGCCGACGGGTGCCGTCTGTTCGTCCATGACGCGGTCACCGTGGCCGTACCGCCCGGCGAGGTGACCCCCACCGGGTCGGACCACTTCGCCGTCTTCACGCCCTACCACCGCCAATGGACGCAGACCCGGCTGCGTGACGTCGTGGCCGTCCCGCGCCGGGTGCCCGTCCCCGAGCACGTGAAGGGCGAGCCGCTGCCCGCACGCGACGACGTCCCCGGCATCTCGCCGGCCCTGCCCGCCGGTGGCGAGAGCGCGGGCCGCGAGCGGCTGACCGCCTACTGGCGACGCGGTCTGGGCGCCTACGACGACACCCGCGACGACCTGGCCGCCGACCGCACCTCCCGGCTCTCCGCGCACCTGCACTTCGGCACCCTCTCCCCGGTGGAGCTGATCCACCGGGCGCGCCGCCACGGCGGACCGGGCGCCGAAGCGCTGGCACGGCAGCTCGCCTGGCGCGACTTCCACCGTCAGGTCCTCGCCGCCCGCCCTGACGCCGCCCGCACCGACTACCGCACCAAACGCGACCGCTGGCGCACCGAACGCACCGCGGGCGACGACATCGAGGCATGGCGGCAGGGCCGTACCGGCTACCCGGTGATCGACGCGGCGATGCGGCAGCTGCGCCACGAGGGCTGGATGCACAACCGGGCCCGGCTGCTCACCGCGAGTTTCCTGACCAAGACCCTGTACGTCGACTGGCGCATCGGCGCCGCCCACTTCCTGCACTGGCTGGTCGACGGCGACGTGGCCAACAACCAGCTCAACTGGCAGTGGATGGCGGGCACGGGCACCGACACGCGGCCCGACCGCGTCCTCAACCCGGTCATCCAGGCCAAGCGGTACGACCCCGACGGCACCTACGTGCGGCGCTGGGTGCCCGAACTGGCGGGCCTCGACGCCCCGGCCGTCCACGAGCCGTGGAAGCTGCCCGGCCTGGACCGTGCCACGCTCGACTACCCCGATCCCGTCGTGCGGCTGTCCGAGGGACTGGACCGGTTCCGGCGGGCCCGTGACAAGCAGGGCTGACAAACAGGGCTGAGACGGCGGCGACAGGGCGGACCGCCACCGGGCCCGGTGCGCCGCGCACGTGCGCCGCGCACCGTCCGGCCGCGTCCCGGCGTACGTCACCCCTCGTGTGCCGCCCGCGCCGCCCACCGCAGCAGAGCCGCACGGCCCTTCTCTGGCACCGTCCACAGCGGATGCCCGCGCAGGCCCCAGCGGGCGAGCAGCTCGTTGGCGGCGAGGAAACCGCTGGTGGCCGCGCGTTCCATCAGCGCCACCGGCAGTCCGGTGCGCACGGTGTCACCCGCCACGACGAGACCGGGCGTCGGAGTGACCACGGCAGGCCGGTCGCCGTACCCGCCGACCGGGAACAGCGGGCAGTCGGCGCGCCACTCGTGGCGGGCGTCCACCACCCGGGCCGGGCGGGTCTCCGGGTAGATCCGGTGCAGTTCCGTGAGCAGTTCCTTCTGCCGCGTCTCCCGGCTGTTGTCGCCGGACAGCGCGTAGGCGTGCAGTTCCAGCACCGAGCCGCCCGTGCGTGCGGCCCAGCGGGCGGCCTCCCCCTCCCAGCGGTCCAGGACGCTGACGTTGTCCAGGGGGCCGTACCCACTGGTGCCGAGGAACCCGGGCCGGTCACCGCGAACGGGCCGGTCCAGCCACAGGCGCGACACCAGGAACGGCGGTGCGGTGCGCAGCCGCGCCACCCGGTCGCGCCACACCTCGTCCCCGAGCCCACCCGACCCCGCCACCACGGCCCGCAGCGCTCCGGGGTCGAGGGCCAGGACCACGGCGTCGCAGCGCTCCTCGGCGTCACCGGACGCCACCGTGAAACCACCGTCGGGCAGAGCCGTGACCGCCTCGACCGGAGCGGAGGTGCGCAGGTCGGCTCCGCGGCGGGTCAGATACGCGGCGAGCGGGTCCCACAGCGCCTGCGGGAACGGCTCGCCGGGCACGTCGAACAGCAGACCCTCGGACGAACCGAGGAAGTAGACGTGGAACATCAGCGCCATCTCCGCCGCCGACAGCAGACGCGGATCGGCGAAGAAGCTGCGCGAGAAGACCTCGAAGGCCAGGTGCCGCGCCGCCGCCGGGAAACGGATCCGGTCCAGGAACTCATGCGCGCTGACCCGGTCGAGCCGGTCGTACACCTCGGGCACCCGCACGTCGAGCAGCGGCAGCGCGACGCGGGCGTTCATCCGGACCAGGTCGCGCGCCCGGAAGGAAGGGCTCAGCGCGGCGAAGCCGAGCGCGCTCAGCGGCGGTGTGCGCGGGACGTGCCGGAAGCTGTCCCGGCCACCGCCCGAATGGCGCAGCGGGTAGTCCGGCAGGCCGGTCAGGCGGGACAGGGCAGGATCGGTGCGACGCAGCAGCGCCCGCAGGTTGTAGTACTGGCGGAAGAACGCGTGGAAGCCGCGGCTCATCGTCACCGTGCTGCCGTCGGCGAGCCGGGTGGGCCAGCCGGCCAACCGCCCGCCGAGCTGCGGCTCGCGCTCGTACAACGTGACCCGCACCCCGCGTTCGGCCAGCGCGGTGGCGGCCGTCAGCCCGGCGATGCCGCCCCCGACGACGGCGGCGCGCGGAGCACCCGAGGGATCGGCGCGGTGCGTTCCGCCCGGCGCGGGCAGCAGCCGGGCCAGCCGGTCCCGTCCGGGGCGGAACGCTGCGCGCCGGGGGCCGACGGTCATCGCGGGTTCCGCCCGCCGCGCGGTCCCGTGTCCTCGCCCCGCACCGCGTGCGGTCGTGTACCCGCCCGGCCACCACCGGTGCTGCCGTCCGTCTCGGCATGCCACCGGTCCGCTGCCGGCCGGCGGGCCACCACGGTGTGTGTGATGCCGGTCTGCCAGCCGGGCAGCGGCAGGACCCGCACCCGCTCGAAACCGGCCCGCTCGACCCTCCGGCCCAGGGCCCCCGCGGTGTCGAAGTCGACGACACTGCGCCACAGGTGACGGTAGAGCGGCCCGTCCCCGAGCAGCATGGCCACCGGCAGCACGAGCCCACCGCACACCGCGCTCCACACCGCGCGGTGCCCGGCCCGCCCGCTGAGGGCGTACTCGTGCACCGCCATGCGGCCGCCGGGCGCGAGCAACCGATGGGCCGTGGCGAGCACGGCGTCCGGATCGGCGGCGTTGCGCAGCAGGTAGGCGGCGAAGACCGCATCGAACGGGCCGCTCACCCCTGCCTCGTCCAGCCGCTCCACCGGCGCGTGCACGAACCGCACCGTCCGCCCCCACGGCCGGCCGGCCGCGCGCCGCAGCATGCCCGCCGAGGCGTCCACCGCCGTGATGTCCGCGCCGGGCAGCACGGCCGCCAGGGCGGCGGTGGACGCTCCGGTGCCACATCCCAGGTCCAGCACCCGCAAGCCCCCGCCGCCCGGAGGGAGGCCGAGCCGGCGGGCCGAACGGCGCAGGTGGGCGTGGTAACCGGGGTTGGCGGCCACGAGCGCGTCGTAGCTGCGGGCAGCGTGGTCGAAGGCGTCGGCCAGGTCGGCGTCGCGCAGAAGAGGCATACGGTCGGGCTCCGGTGTCAGGCGGCCGGCGGGGGCCGGCGCGGGGTGAGCGGGAGGGCGAGTGCGGAGGCGAGCATCGCGGTGACGGGCACGTGTGCGCCGATCCCCAAGTCCTCCGGCAGGCTGGTACCGCCGTCCAGGAACCGCAGCAGCCGCGGCGTGGGAACCTCCCGGAACAGGCGCGTGAAGAAGGCGGGGCCGTCCACCCGGCCGCGGTCCAGGGCGTGCAGCAGCACGGCGTCCATGAGGCGGGCACGGACGGAGTGGGGGCGCGGCGGCAACGGATGCCGTCCCCCGTGCAGCGCGTCGGCCACCGCGCCGGTCTGGCGCTGAACGGCGCTGAACGTGTAGCCGGTCGAGGGACGGGTGGCCCCGGCGCAGGCACCGATCCGGAAGACTCCTGGCGCGGCTCGCCGGGGAAGGTCGGCGTCCGTCATCGGGATCGCCCCCTGTTCGCACCCGGTGACCTCGAAGGCCCGCAGACCGAGCACCCTCTCCGCGTAGTCCCGCAGCGCGTGGTCGTACTCCGCGCGGTCGAGCACCCGGCGGGAGAACTCCGTGTACTCGATCAGCGCCTCGTGCGGACCGACGGGCAGCACGTACCCGAACGAGAGCCCGTGCGCGGGCTGCGGTGTGCGGAAATCCATCAGCTCCACGACGGACGGGTCGAACTCCGGCCGCGCCGTACGGACGAACCAGCCCCGGAAGTGCTGGAGAAGCGTCGTACGGGCGGGTGGGAGCCGGGGGAGGGGACGCGAGTCGAACACCCAGCGGGCGCGGACGACGACACCCTCGCCGTCGGCGCGGCGGGCCCGCACCCGGGCACCGTCCGGGGCCGGCGTGACCCGCTCGACGGTCGCCTCGACACGCGACACCGGCCCGCCGGACAACGCGCGGGCGGCCAGCGCCTCGAAGGCGTCGGACCGCAGCATCTTGTAGCGCAGCGGAGTGATTCCCGCGGTCACGGCCGTGCCGTCGGCGCCGCGCACCCGCAGCCTCGCCCAGGACGCCGCCAGCGCCTCGTCGTACGGCCCGCCACCCTGCTCCCAGAAACACCAGGTGCGCGGTGGGGTGCGGGCCGGACCCGGGGGCGCGGCCAGCAGCACCGTGTCCAGCCGTCGGGCGCCCGCGGGCGGCCGGGCCAGTCGCAGCGCGAGCGACAGTCCCGCCGCGCCGGCTCCCACCACGGCGACATCGGCCTCCAGATCCACCACCACTGCTCCTTCTCCGGCACCGGCCATGACGAACCGTCGGCCCGGTGCCGACCAGTGTTCCGGCCGTACGGGCCGATCGGATGCAGGCAGCGCGCTGTGTGTCGCGGGCACTCGTGCCCGAACGGCGAGCGATTACCCGGTCGGCGCATCCGGTTCGGCACCGCACGCGGAATGTGTCTCGACGTGAACGATGTGACGACGGTCGAGAGGAACGCGATGTGCTCCACCCGGGCGACCTTCCGGCATTCCATGGCACCGCCGGGTGGCCTGGCCGCGCATCACGACGGGCACCCTCCGGCCTCCCCGGACCGGGTGGCGACCGACGCGGCCACAGGCCGCGATCCATCGGCGGACCCGCATGACGCCGACCGCCCCGGGACCCTCGGCCACGACGAGGGCTGCCGTGACCCCGGCGGCGCCGGCACCGACCCCCGCGTCGTCGACGCCGACGTGACGGCGGCGATCCGCGCGGTGCTGGACCGGCTCCTCGCCACCCGGCTGGCCCGCGCCCGCCAACTGGACCCGCTCTTCGCCGAGGACCTCGCCGCTCGGGTCGCCGACTTCACCCGGCGCGGCGGACGCCGGATCCGCCCCCGGTTGCTGTGGTGGTCGTTGCGCGCCTGCGGCGGCGGCACTCCGGCACAGGTCCGGGCGACACTGCACGCCGGTGCGGCACTGGAGCTGTTGCAGACCTGCGCGCTCGTCCACGACGACCTGATGGACGCCGCCACGACCCGCCGGGGCCGCCCCGCCCTGCACACCGCCGTCGCCCACCAGTACGGCGACACCGGGCCCGGCGTGTCCGCCCACCCGAACGGCGGCAGTACGCCCGGCGTGGCGCGGCGCCTGGGGGACGCGGCCGCCGTGCTCGCCGGCGACCTGGCGCTCGCATGGGCGGACGACGTGATGACCGACCTCCTGCTGAACGGTGACGGTCTGCCGCCCGAGGCCCTCGCCCGCGTCCGCGACATCTGGCGCGGCACACGGACGGAGATGGTCGCCGGCCAGTACCTCGACATACAGGGCCAGGCGACCGGTCGTCCGACACCGAACCGCGCTCTGCGCTCGGCCTGCCTCAAGAGCGCTCGGTACACCGTTGAGCGCCCCCTCGCACTCGGAGCCGCCCTGGCCGGTGCCGGGCAGGAAGCCACACGGGCGCTGTGCCGCGCCGGCCGCTGCGCCGGGGTCGCCTTCCAGCTGCGGGACGACCTCGACGACCTCTTCGCCGATCCGGACGTCACGGGCAAGCCGTCCGGCGGGGACGTACGCGAGGGCAAGCCGACCTACCTCATGGCGGTGGCCCGTGCCCGCGCCGCCGCCGACGGCGACCGGGCCGCCCTCGGCGTCCTGGACGCGGCACTCGGCCGCGGTGACCTCACCGAGAGCGGCCTGGACCGGGTCCGTGACGTGCTGACCGCCACCGGCACCCGCGACCTGGTCCAGGAGAAGACCGAACGCCTCTGCCGCCAGGCCCTGCGCCACCTCGCGGCCGCCGATCCGGAGCCTGGCCCGGCGGCCGCCCTGCGGACACTGCTCACGGCGATCACCGGCACACCCGGGCAGGCGGCCGGCCCGGCCGGGGGCCTGCCGGTCGCCGCCGCGCCCGGCACCGGGGGAGCGGAGAGCAGCCGATGACCCGAACTCTGAAGGGGCCGACCGACCACGTGGTGGTCGTCGGCGCCGGCCTGGCCGGACTGTCGGCGGCGCTGCACCTGCTCGGCGCGGGGCGCCGGGTGACCGTCGTCGAACGCGACGACCGACCGGGCGGGCGCGCCGGCCGACTCGTCCGCGGCGGCTACCACATCGACACCGGACCCACGGTGCTCACCATGCCCGAGATCGCCGACGAGGCGTTCGCCGCCGTCGGCGCCTCCCTGTACGACCACCTCGAACTGATTCCCCTGCGCCCCGCCTACCGGGCCTCCTTCGCCGACGGCAGCGCACTGGACGTGCACACCGACGCCGACCTGATGGAAGCGGAGGTGGAACGCTTCGCCGGTCCCGCCGAGGCGGCCGGATACCGCCGCCTGCGCCACTGGCTCACCGCCCTCCACCGCGCCGAGCGGAACCGGTTCCTCGACGCCGACTTCGACTCCCCCTGGCAGTTGCTGGGCCCCGACCTGGTCAGGCTTGCCGCGCTCGGCGGCTTCGGCCGCTGGGAGGCCGGCGTCGCCCGTCACCTGCGCGACGAGCGGCTGCGCCGGATCTTCACCTTCCAGGCCCTGTACGCGGGCCTGCCGCCCGCGCGTGCCCTCGCCGCCTACGCGGTGATCGCCTACATGGACACCGTCGCCGGGGTGTACTTCCCGCGCGGCGGCATGCACGCGCTGCCCTCGGCCATGGCCGAGGCCGCCCAGGCGGCCGGTGCGACCTTCCGCTACGGACGGCCGGTCACCGCGCTGGAACGCTCCGGCGAACGCGTCACCGCCGTGCTGCTCACCGACCAGGAACGCATTGCCTGCGACGCCGTCGTCCTCACCCCGGAACTGCCGGTCGCCTACCGGCTCCTGGGGCGCACGCCACGCCGCCCGGTGCGGCTGCGGCACGCCCCGTCGGCGGTGATCCTGCACGCCGGCTGCGACCGCACCTGGCCGCAACTCGCCCACCACACCCTGTCCTTCGGCCGCGCCTGGCGGAGCACCTTCGACGAGCTCACCCGCACCGGACGGCTGATGAGCGACCCGTCCCTGCTGATCACCCGCCCCACCGCCACCGACCCCGCACTCGCCCCACCCGGCCGTCACCTGCACTACGTCCTCGCCCCCTGCCCCCACACCGGCATCGGCCCCGGTCCCACCGACTGGCACGACCTCGGACCCCGCTACCGCGACGCCCTGCTGAGCGAGCTGGAACGCCGGGGACTCGACGGCATCGCCTCGGCGATCGAGGAGGAGTGCCTGGTCACCCCCGCCGACTGGACCGCGCAGGGACATGCCGCGGGGACGCCGTTCTCCGCCGCGCACACCTTCGCCCAGACGGGCCCCTTCCGCCCCCGCAACCTGGTGCGCGGCACCGTCAACGCCGTTCTCGCGGGCTGCGGCACCACGCCCGGCGTGGGCGTCCCGCCGGTCCTGCTGTCGGGCAAGCTGGCCGCCGCCCGCATCACCGGCGGCAGCCGCACGCCCCCCTCCCGCCGGGGCCGGACCCGGCCCCGTCCCGAAGGAGCCCGTCCATGACCATGCGGGAACTGGATGCCGCGGGCATCACCGACCCGGCCCTGCGCGCCGCCTACACCCGCTGCCGTGAGCTGAACGCACGGCACGGCCGCACCTACTTCCTCGCCACCCGCCTGCTCACCCCCGATCGCCGCCCAGCCGTGCACGCCCTGTACGGCTTCGCCCGCTGGGCCGACGACATCGTCGACTCCCTCGACAGCGACGCCGGCCCCGGGGAACGCGCCCGCGCCCTGGACAGACTCGACGACGACCTGGCCCACGGCCTGGCCCGCGGCACCGGCGCCGAACCGGTCGTGCGGGCCCTCGCCGACACCGCACGCCGCCACACCATCGAGCACCGGCACTTCGCCGACTTCCTCGCCTCCATGCGCAGCGACCTGACGGTCACCTCGTACGCCACCTACGACGACCTGCGCGGCTACATGCACGGCTCCGCGGCGGTGATCGGCCTGCAGATGCTTCCCGTACTCGGCACCGTGACATCCCGTCAGGAGGCCGCACCCCACGCGGCCGAGCTCGGAATCGCCTTCCAGCTCACCAACTTCCTGCGGGACGTGGGGGAGGACCTCGACCGCGGCCGGATCTACCTGCCCCGGGACCTGCTGGAGTGCCACGGTGCCCATCGTGACCTGCTCCGCCACGGCCGGGACACCGGCCGCACCGACCGGCGGGTCACCGCGGCGCTGCGGGAGTTCGAGTCGCTCACCCGCGCCGCCTACCGGCGCGCCGCGCCCGGCATCGCGATGCTCGCGCCGGATTCCCGGCCCTGCATCCGCACCGCGTTCGTCCTGTACGGCGGCATCCTGGACGCCGTGGCCGCCACCGGGTACGCCGTGCTGCACCGCCGCGCCGTGGTGCCGCGACGGCGCCGGGCCGCGGTCGCCGCGGACGGCCTGTTGCGGGTGGC
>NZ_JBEXQJ010000041.1:0-64201 GCF_040612515.1 Streptomyces sp. NPDC006372
GTCGGCGAGGCCGAGGGAGAGCATGATCTCGGTGGTGCCCTGGTGGAGGGACGTCAACGCCAGTGAGTCGGTGTGACACCCCATCGCGCCGTTCCGAGGACGGACACCCCCCGACGCGGCCCCGACCCACGACGAATCCGTAGGCACTACGCGCGCCCGCACCCGCACGCTCCGACAAGACACCCGCCCACACCCTCCCTACGCTCAAAAGGAAGCGGGAGGAGCGCAGCCATGACGACGCGGAACGGCGCGGTCGAGGCCGACCGGGCGCTGAAGGCGAAGCACCGGGCGATGTGGGCCCAGGGCGACTACCCGTCCCTGGCCGCCGAGGTCATCCCGGAACTCGGAGCGGTCCTGGTCGAGGCGTGCGGCGTGCGTTCCGGCCAACGGGTGCTGGACGTGGGCGCCGGCTCCGGCAATGCCGCGATCCCGGCGGCCCTGACCGGCGCGGACGTCATCGCCTCCGACCTGGCCCCGGAACTGTTCGAGGCCGGCAGGCCGGTCGCGGAGAAGGCGGGCGCCCACCTCACCTGGCAGGAGGCCGACGCCGAAGCCCTGCCGTTCGGCGACGCGGAGTTCGACACCGTGCTGTCCTGCGTCGGGGTCATGTTCGCCCCGCACCACCAGCGGGCCGCCGACGAACTCGCCCGGGTCTGCCGGCCGGGCGGCACCATCGGACTGCTGAACTGGACGCCCCAGGGCTTCATCGGCCGGATGTTCACCACGATGAAGCCGTACGCGCCACCGCCCCCACCGGGCGCGCTGCCGCCCCCGCTGTGGGGAGACGAGGACCATGTGCGCGCGCTCCTCGGAGACCGGGTCACGGACGTGCGCGCCGAACGCCGGACCGTCCGGGTCGAGCGCTTCGGGACGCCCGACGCGTTCCGCGACTACTTCAAGGAACGCTACGGACCCACGATCAGCGTCTACAAGAACATCGCCGGCGACCCCGAGCGCGTCGCCGCCCTGGACCGCGGCCTGGCGGACCTGGCGCGCGACAGCGACCTCGGGGCGGGCGGCGGACGGACCGTCCTGGAGTGGGAGTACCTGCTGTTCACCGCCCGCCGGACGGGCTGACGCCCCGGAGTGGCACCAGGGTCCGACGGTGATCCGGGGGCGTACAACCGCCGTACGACCAGGGCCCGGCGGCTCTCCTCCCCAGGTCGGATCTTCCGCGCATTCGGCAGGTGAGGCGGCAAATCCGCACGTACCGTCGAATGCATGACGCATCTCGACGCGGGTGCCCGGCTCGACTCCACGCGGCCGGGGGCGGTCACCTCGCGCGTGACCGGCCTGACCGGTGCTCAGGTCGCCGAACGGGTGGAGCGCGGACAGGTCAACGACGTGCCGGTGCGCAGCAGCCGCTCCACCGTCGACATCGTCCGCGCGAACGTCTTCACCCGCTTCAACGCGATCATCGGCGTGCTCTGGCTGATCATGCTGGTCGTCGCGCCGATCCAGGACAGCCTGTTCGGCTTCGTGATCCTCGCCAACACGGGCATCGGGATCGTCCAGGAGTGGCGGGCGAAGAAGACGCTGGACTCGCTCGCGCTGATCGGCGAGGCGCGGCCCACCGTCCGCCGGGACGGGACCTCCGGGCAGATCAGCACCTCCGAGATCGTCCTCGACGACCTGATCGAGATCGGGCCGGGCGACAAGGTCGTCGTCGACGGCGTCTGCGTCGAGGCCGACGGTCTGGAGATCGACGAGTCGCTGCTCACCGGCGAGGCCGACCCGGTCGTCAAGCGCCCCGGTGAGCAGGTGATGTCCGGCAGCTTCGTGGTGGCGGGCGCCGGGGCCTTCCAGGCCACGAAGGTCGGGCGGGAGGCGTACGCCGCGCAGCTCGCCGAGGAGGCGTCCCGGTTCACCCTGGTCCACTCCGAGCTGCGCTCGGGTATCTCCACGATCCTCAAGTACGTGACGTGGATGATGGTCCCGACCGCGATCGGCCTGATCATCAGCCAGCTGTTCGTGAAGGACAACCCCTTCAAGGACTCTGTGGCGCGGACGGTCGGCGGGATCGTCCCGATGGTCCCGGAGGGGCTGGTCCTGCTCACCTCCGTCGCCTTCGCCATCGGCGTGATCCGGCTGGGCCGCAAGCAGTGCCTCGTCCAGGAACTGCCCGCGATCGAGGGGCTGGCCCGGGTCGACACGGTCTGCCTGGACAAGACCGGCACCCTCACCGAGGGCGGCATGGACGTCACCGAGCTGCGGCCCCTCCAGGGCGCCGACGAGACGTACGTACGCAAGGTGCTCGGCGCCCTCGGCGAGTCGGACCCGCGGCCGAACGCCTCACTGCGGGCGATCATCGACAGCTACCCGGCCGTCGACGGCTGGCGCTGCACCCAGGCGCTGCCCTTCTCCTCGGCCCGCAAGTACAGCGGCGCCGCGTTCAGCGAGGGCGACGGGCAGAGCGGCAGCTGGCTGCTGGGCGCGCCGGACGTGCTGCTGCCCGGCGACGACCCGGCCCTCACCGAGACCGAGCGGCTGAACGAGCAGGGCCTGCGGGTGCTGCTGCTCGCCCGGGTCGACCGGGACCTCGAGGACCCCGAGGTGACCGAGGGGGCGCGGCCCACCGCCCTGGTCGTGCTGGAGCAGCGGCTGCGGCCGGACGCGGCCGACACGCTGCGCTACTTCGCCGACCAGGACGTGGCCGCCAAGGTCATCTCCGGCGACAACGCGGTGTCGGTCGGCGCGGTCGCCGCCAAGCTGGGGCTGGCCGGGACCGCCGTGGACGCCCGCGAGCTGCCCGCCGAGCGGGACGGGATGGCGCGGTCGCTCGACGACGGCACGGTCTTCGGCCGGGTCACGCCACAGCAGAAGCGGACCATGGTGGGCGCGTTGCAGTCGCGCGGGCACACGGTCGCGATGACGGGCGACGGCGTGAACGACGTCCTCGCCCTGAAGGACGCCGACATCGGCGTCGCGATGGGGTCCGGCTCGGAGGCGACCCGGGCGGTGGCGCAGATCGTGCTGCTGAACAACAGCTTCGCGACGCTGCCCTCGGTGGTGGCCGAGGGGCGCCGCGTCATCGGCAACATCACGCGGGTCGCGACGCTGTTCCTGGTGAAGACGGTCTACTCGGTGCTGCTGGCGGTCCTGGTGGTCTGCTCACAGGTCGAGTACCCGTTCCTGCCGCGCCACCTGACCCTGCTGTCCACGCTGACGATCGGTGTCCCGGCCTTCTTCCTCGCGCTCGCGCCCAACAAGGAGCGTGCGCGGCCGCATTTCGTGCGGCGGGTGATGCGGTACTCGATCCCGGGCGGGGTCGTGGCCGCGGTGGCGACCTTCGTGACGTATCTGATCGCCCGGGAGTACTACACGGGCCCGGGCGCCCTGGACGCGGAGACCAGCGTCGCGACGCTCACGCTGTTCCTCATCTCGATGTGGGTCCTGGCGATCGTCGCCCGCCCGTACACCTGGTGGCGGGTCGCCCTGGTCGCCGCCATGGGCGGGGCGTTCCTGGTGGTGCTGGTGGTGCCCTCGCTGCAGCACTTCTTCGCGTTGAAGCTGGTGGGGGTCACCATGCCGTGGGCGGGGGTGGGGGTTGCGGTGGTGGCGGCGGTCGCACTTGAGCTCGTGTGGAGGTGGGTGGACCGCCGCTCTTCCGGTTGAGTGCGGCGCCGTTGTGGCTGAGCGCGCAGTTCCCCGCGCCCCTAGCGGGGCGTCTTTACTGCACGTCGACGAAGTCGCCCGCGGCGTTGATCGCCGGAGTGGTGGTCGTGCCCGCGAAGGAGTAGCGGAAGTAGCCGTCCGTGGAGGCCGTGACCGTGGTCTTCAGCTCACCCGTCGAGTTGGACTTGATCGTCTTCAGCGTGGTGTAGGTGTCGGAGCCCTTCTTGCGGAACTGCAGCTTCACCGACTGGTTGGTGTAGCCGGCGTACTTGAGGGTCTCCCAGTTGGCGCGGGCCAGCTTGCCGGTGACCGTGATGGTCTTGCCCTTCTTCACGGGCTCGGGCGAGGCGTTGACCGTCAGCTGGGAAGCCCGCTGGAACTTGAAGGAACCGGCCTTCTCCTTCCACACGAAGTCGTCGTCCTTGGCGTCGACCCAGGCCTCGACGTACCAGGTGCCGGCGTTGGCGTTGCTGAGGAAGTCGACCTTCGGGTCCACCAGCACCGAGGCGGTGCAGGTGGAGGTGGTGGAGCTGACCGCCGTGCACGTCGGCCTGGACGTCGTGAAGAGGCCGAAGTCGGGGCCCTGCAGCGTGAACTCGTCGGCGCCCGCTATGCCCGAGTCGTCCTTCGCCGTCACGCTGACCTTGATGGTCTTCGCGACGGACGTACCCACGGACGCCGCGTTGTCGCCGTCGACGACGACCTTGGTGATCGTGGTGTCACCGGCCCCGCCGTCGGCCTGCGCGGCAGGCACGGCGAGGGCGGACAGGGCCAGGGCGCCGGTGACGGCGGCCACGGTGGCTCGAATGCGCATGCGTTCCCCAGGTGGAGAGGGGCCCCGGTGCTCGTCGTCGGCTCCAGGGGCCCAGGTGATCGTGGAGTCTGCTGACTCACGCGATCAGATCCGCCAGGGGGTGGAAAGGTTGTACGAGAGGTGAAGAATTCGTGTGGAGAAAAAATCACACGACCCTCCGTCAGTCGAACCACCGGTCCCGCGCCAGCTCCTCCGTCCGCGACGGATCCTCCAGCAGGGCCGCCACCTCGAACCGCCGCGGCCACTGCCCGGCCGCCCAGGCCAGACCCGCGGCGACGCCCTCCAGGGTGGCGGCGTGCAGGACGCCGTCGTCCGTCAGGCGCCAGTCGATCTCCACGCCGTCGACGACGAGTTCCTCGTGCTCGATGTAGGAGGACGGGGTCAGCCGGCCCAGGAGCACACGGACCGGCTCCGGTACGTCGTGCTCCACACCCTCGGACGTGACCTGCCCCGTCACCGACTCGCTCAGCCGCCGCACCTGGAACAGCTCGGCCAGGTCGGCGGCGCGGGAGGGGCGGACCGGGAGGAGGGGGACACCGGAGGTGAACGGCAGCAGGTCCGGGGAGTCGCACACGACGGCCTCCGCCGCGTCCACCACCTCGACGTGCCCGTCGATGACCGCGCGCAGGTCGTCCGGCAGGGTCACCTGCTCCGGGTCAAGCTCGGCCAACCCGCCGTACAGCGCGTGCAGCTGCGCGTCCGTCACCTCGCGCTCGGGGTCGGCGAGGCGGTCGAGGAGTTCGGCGGCCCCGCCGGGCTCGTCGAGCAGCGCGGCGACGGACGTCCGCACGCCCAGCGCCCGCAGCACCTGTTCGTCGTCGAAGCCGGTGGCGTCGGCCTCGTCGTAGAGGCCGCGCAGGAGGGGGTCGCCGCCCGCCGAGCGCAGGCCCGCGGGACGGCGGCCGTCGAGGACCGGGTTCCCGCGCAGCCACCAGGCGGTGTACGGGCGTACGGCCTCGTGCGTGCCGTCGTGCAGCAGGATCCGTACCGGCTGGACGATCGCGTCCCGCAGGGGCGGCTGCGACAGCAGGGCCAGGGCCTGGGGCCACTTGTCCTCGTCGACCAGGTCCAGATCGCGGACGGCGATGATCTCGGTGGCGACCGGGGGTACCGGGCTGTCCGGGAAACGGTCGAGGACGTCCTCCGCCCACACGTCGACCGCGTCGAGCAGGCCCGGGTCGTCGGGCTCCGCGAAGTCGCCCTCGCGGGGCTCCAGTTCGTCGGGGTCGAGGACGACATCGGTGGCCCGGACGAGCGCGAAGGTCACCAGCACCCCGCAGGCCGCCAGGGGCTGCTCGCCCCACTTGCCGGCCAGTTCGGCGTCCACCGCGGCCAGTTCGCCCTCGCGCATGACCTGGGCGAAGGGGCCGCCGGGGTAGACGAGTTCGCAGGCCGGGGCCGGTTCGCCGTCCTCGTCGGGCAGGGCGAGCGCACCGAGCCAGGGCTCGTCACCGGGCTCCAGGCCGGCGTCCCGCACCAGAGCGAGCACGGTGTCGGCCAGCTCCTCGGCGTCGAGCCCGTCCTCCTCCCAGTTCACGCCGCCCTCGTCGTCGAGCGACGCGGCGACGGCGGCCCGCACCTGCGGGGTGGTGAGGACGGCCCGCGGGGTCGCGGGCAGGGCGCCCAGCTTCTCCAGGATCGGGTGCGCGGCGTCCGGGTGCGCGACCTTCAGGCCGAGCCGGGCCAGCACCTCCGGGTCGATCCGGGCGGCCTCCGCGCTGGGCAGGAGCACCTGCCGGGGGCCGATCGTCGTACGGCCGTCCGCGAGCGGCACGGGCAGTCCCGACAGCCGGTCCGGGTCCACCCCGGCCAGGCTGTCGTAGAGCCGCCGCCACCAGCCGGGCTCCTTCTCCAGCCCGGCCAGCCGGTCGATCGCGTCGGTCAGCGGGACGCGTGCCACGCCCAGCGTGCGCAGCTCGGCGCGCCGTTCCAGCCCGGCGGGCAGCAGCGTGGGCAGCACCTCGGCGAGCACCCGCACGGTGTCCGCGCCCGCGCCCTCGACGATCTCGGCGTCCCGGGGACGCAGGGACTCCGGCAGTTCGTCATCACCCTCGTGGGCGGCCGGCGGGACGGCGGGCGGGAGGAACGATGTGCGGGGCAGCCGCTCCAGGATCGCCTGGCGCAGGGCGCCGTCCAGCTCGCCCTGGCCGAGCGGGCCGGGCACGAGGTCGACGAGTCCGGCGGTCACCGGCCGCCAGTCGCCGAGGAGTTCGGCGTACGCGTCGGCGGCGCGCCGGACCAGGAAGTCGGTCAGCGGGCCCGGGGCGGCGTGCCGGCGGGTGGAGTCCAGCGGGAAGGAGGCGATGAGCAGGGCCGGGACGCCGAGCGGCTCGTCGCTGGGGGTGGGGGCGTGCACGACCGGGCTGGTGCGGGGCCGGGCCGGGCTGCCGTCGGCGTCGACGGGCACGGCCCAGGTGACCGACCAGTGGGGGCGCAGCCGCTCCTCGACGGGCCGGCCGGCGAGCAGGTCCGGGGTGAGGGGGCCGCGCGCGGCGCAGGTGCGCCAGTGGGTGACGCCGCCGAGGGAGTCGTCGACGACCGTGAAGGGGCCGTCGGTGCGGCGGGAGACCGTCCGGGGGCTCTCGCCGTGGATCTCCACGACGACCTCTTCGAGGCCGGGAAGGGCGAGCAGCAGGGCGTCGTCCACGGCCCGCAGCAGGCGTTCGGCGAGGTCGGCGGCCGCGGTGTCGCGCAGGGGGAGGATGACGGCCGTGTCGTACGGGCCGGGCGCGGAGCCCTCGGCGGCGAACGGCAGCCGCAGCAGCGGCACGTGCCCGTCGCGCCGCCGGATCTCGTCTCCGAGCCCGGGGCTGTGCCGGGCGGTGTCGGCGGCCAGTTCCCGGGCCTCGGCGAGGGACCAGCGGACCCCGCCGTGCCGGCCGACGAGCGCGGGCTCGTCGGTGACGGCCAGGACGGCGGCGAACCCGACGCCGAAACGTCCTACGGCGTGCTCGCTCGTCTCGCGCTTCGCCGACGCCCGCAGGGTGGACAGCGACTCGACCCCGGCCGCGTCCAGCGGTGCCCCGGTGTTGGCGGCGACGAGAACGCCCTCCCGCAGGGTGAGCCGCAACCGCCCCGGCACTCCGGCCCGGGCCGCCGCGTCGGCGGCGTTCTGGGCGAGCTCGACGACGAGCCGGTCCCGGTAGCCGCCGAGGACGAGGTCCTCCTCGGCGTTGGCGTCCTCACGGAACCGGGCGGGGCTGGTGGCCCAGGCGTCGAGGACACCGCGCCGCAGGCGGGCCGTACCGAACGGGTCGGCCCCCTCGGCGGCGGGCCGCACGAACTTGCTGCTCACGTTCCGTTCCTTCTCCTCGTCGACGTGAGGACGAAGGTACCGCCTGCGGAGCGGGGGGTGTACGCCCGGCCGGGGTGACTAGGAGTGCCCCAGTTCCTCGCTGTCCTGGTCCGACGTCGCCGGCACCGAACCCGAGTCGGGTGCCGGGCGCAGGGGGAACGGGTCCACCCGCGTCTCGTCGATCACCGGCGGGGCCGGCTGCGGGGGCCGGGGCATGACCGCGGCCTCGGAGTGGCCGCCGCAGCCGTAGGACAGGGAGACGAGCCGGCCGTCGGCCGGGGAGAACTCGTTGGCGCAGACGCCGAAGGCCTGGCCCAGGGAGCCGCCGACGGGGACGAGGAAGCCGCAGGTGACGCACGCCGCGGGGGCCGACTGGGCCATGGGGGTCTTGGCGCCGAACGCCTCCTCCCAGCGATCGGCCGCGGTGTGCAGGCCGTAGCGGGAGAGCACCCGGGCGCGGCGCATGCCCAGTTCCTCCGCCACCGCCGCGATCGAGCCGCGGGACGGGGTGAAGGGAAGGCGGGCCGGCGGGCCGGAGGTGACGTCCGCGTCCTCCGCCTCCACCAGGTCGGCCATCTCGTGCGACACGGCCGAGTTCGGCGCCGGCTCGTCCTCGCCGGAGAAGCCCGGCTCCAGCCGGAGGTCCTCGGCGTCGGTGGGCAGCAGGTCACCCGGGCCCATGTCGCCCGGGCGCAGCCGCTCGCTCCACGGCACCCACTCGGGGGCGAGCACCGCGTCCGGGCCGGGCAGCAGCGCCGCCTCGTCCACCGTGACGATCTTCGCGCGGGACGCCCGGGCCACCGTCACGGCCCAGCGCCAGCCCCGGTACCCGAGCTCCCGGCACTCGAAGAAGTGCGTGACAACGCGGTCTCCCTCGGAGACCAGACCCACGTGCTCGCCGACCACACCGGGCGCGGCCGCCTCCTCGGCGGCGCCGCGCGCGAGGTCGACGGCCTCGGCGCACAGACGGTCAGGGGTGCGGCTTCGCGTTGTCGCTGCGCTCACAGGTATCGCTTCTCTCCATACGCCGTCTCACGAGTGCGCCACTCCCAGCGCCAGGGCGGACGGAGCGGACCGGAGGACCGCGTCGACGTCCTTCATCCATTCTGCGGGATGGCCGAGATACGCACGCTACCCTTCCGCCCCACTTCGCGTACACCGACGGTGCCATGACCCGACCAATCGGACAGTCACCCCACAGGCCCTATACAAGCGGTAATGGCACTACCCACAGCCTTCACGGGGCACTATGACGACGTGGCAGCCGCGAAGACGCCCCCGGGCGCCACCGGGACCGGTGGGTCGAAAGGGGTCAAGGGAAACAGCCGACTGAGCGGAACGGGCCGTCTGGGCGGCCCCCTCCGCAGAGTCGGCCGTGCCCTGCACTTCCCGGTGACCGGCACCGCCCGCGGCATCCGCAAGGCCACCCACGCCCACGGCGCCGGCGAGTCCGGCCTCGGCAAGCTGATCGAGCTGCACGGTGTGAACGGCGCCGGGGACATGATGATCACCGTCGCCCTCGCGTCGACCGTGTTCTTCTCCGTGCCGACCGACGAGGCCCGTGGCCGTGTCGCGCTGTACCTCGCCATCACCATGGCGCCCTTCACCCTCCTCGCGCCGGTGATCGGCCCCCTCCTCGACCGCGTCCCGCACGGCCGCCGCGCGGCGATGGCCTGCGCGATGCTCGCCCGGGCGCTGCTCGCGATCGTCCTGTCCGGCGCGGTCGTCAGCGGCAGCATCGAGCTGTACCCGGCGGCACTCGGCGTCCTCGTCGCCTCGAAGGCGTACGGGGTGGTCAGAAGCGCGGTCGTGCCCCGGCTGCTGCCGCCCGGCTTCTCCCTCGTGAAGGCCAACTCGCGCGTCACCCTGGGCGGGCTCCTCGCCACCGGCATCGCCGCGCCGGTCGGCGCCGGACTTCAGCAGATCGGGCCGCGCTGGCCCCTCTTCGGCGCCTTCGCGATCTTCGTGGCAGGGACGTTCCTGTCGTTCCGGCTGCCGCCGAAGGTCGACTCCGCCAAGGGCGAGGACCGAGCCCTGCTGGCCGCGGACGAAGAGCACCTGCACGGACCGCACCGCCGGCCCGTCAAACGCCCCGGGCTGCGCACGGTCGGCCCGGCGGTGACCCATGCCCTGGCCGTCAACGCCTCCATCCGCTGTCTCACCGGCTTCCTGATCTTCTTCCTGGCCTTCCTGCTCCGCGAGCACCCGATCTCCGGCCAGAGCGCGGCCGTGTCGCTGGCGACAGTCGGTGTCTCGGCGGGCGCGGGCAATGCGCTCGGCACGGCGGTCGGGGCCTGGCTGCGGTCCCGGGCTCCGGAGATCATCATCGTGACGGTGGTGGCGTGCGTGTTCGGCGTGGCGATCCTGGCGACGTTGTTCTTCGGTGCCGTCCTGGTGGCCGGCCTGGCCGCGATGGCCGGGTTCGCGCAGGCCCTGGCCAAGCTGTCCCTCGACGCGCTGATCCAGCGGGACGTGCCCGAGCTGGTCCGTACGTCGGCGTTCGCCCGTTCCGAGACGCTGCTGCAGATGTCGTGGGTGCTGGGCGGGGCGATCGGCATCGTGATGCCGCTCAACGGGACGGCCGGGCTGGCGGTGGGCGCCGCCATCGTCGGCGCGGGCTGGGTGACGACGGTGCGGGGGCTGATCGACTCGGCCCGGCGCGGTGGCACACGGACGCGGGTGGCGTAGCGCCCGTCCGACGGATCTCCGTCGGAGCCGTACCCCGCGTGGGCGGTCCGACCCGTGTGCCCGATAGCCTTCGCCCATGACCAGGTTGCCCCGCGGCGAAGCCGCTGATGGATTCCGTGCTGTGCGACGCCGCCGCGCCGTCGCCGCCGCCGGCGTCGTATCCGCCGGACTGCTCGTCCTGTCGGCCTGTGACAAGCCGACGCCGATCGCCACGGTCACCGTGGGTCAGGACTCGGTGAACTCAGAGGCCACCTGTGGCGGCGAGGGCGACACCCTGAAGCCGTCCGACCTCACGCAGTGCCTGAAGGACAAGGGCATCAAGACCATCTCGGTCGACCCGGACGAGACCGTGCGCTTCGGTGTCGACCCGGAGATCGCCGACAAGGGCTGGACGATCCTGATGAACGGTCAGCCGCTGACCGACGCCAGCACGAAGACGTACCGCACCATCCCGGGCAGCGTGTTCTTCAACGCGCAGTACGGGGCGCAGGGCAACTCGACGCTGGTGTCCATCAAGGAGGGCGAGAAGGACACCTCGGGCCTCTGGAACTTCAAGCTCAAGAAGGACGCCTGATCGCTGCCGCTGAGCTGGGCCGGGTGCTGGTCGCCACCGCTGTTCCCGTGGAGCGGGACGCGGTGGCCCGGGCCCTTGCCCACGGCGGCGGCGGTAGTGCCGTCGACGTGATCGCCGCCGGTGTCGGGCCCGGTCTCGCCGCCGCCGCCACCGCCTCTGTCCTCACCGCGGCCGCCTTCCGGGGCAGCCCCTACGGCCTCGTCGTCTCCGCCGGGATCGGCGGGGGATTCCTGCCCGACGCGCCTGTGGGGACGCTCGTCGTCGCCGACGAGATCGTCGCGGCCGATCTCGGGGCCGAGACCGAGGACGGTTTCCTGTCGGTCACCGAGCTCGGTTTCGGGACCGTCAGGCATCAGCCGCCCGGTGACCTCGTTCGGTCGGCCGCCGAGGCGGCCGGAGCCCCGAGCGGCGCCGTACTCACCGTGTCGACCGTGACGGGGACCGCGGCCCGCGCCGCCGTGCTCCGCGAGCGGCACCCCACCGCGCTCGCCGAGGCCATGGAGGGGTTCGGGGTCGCCGAGGCCGCCGTCGCGCAGGGGGTGCCCGTGCTGGAGGTCCGGGCGATCTCCAATCCCGTCGGGCCGCGGGATCGTGCCGCGTGGCGCATCGGGGACGCCCTGGCCGCTTTGACCGAGGGTTTCGGGAAGCTCGTGCCCGTACTGGAGAGTTGGAACCGGCATGACAGTTGAGCAGCTGCAGATCGCGTACTCCCCCTGCCCGAACGACACCTTCGTCTTCGACGCCCTGGCGCACGGCCGCGTCCCCGGCGCCCCCGCGCTGGACGTGACCTTCGCCGACATCGACATCACCAACGGCATGGCAGAGCGCGGCGAGTTCGACGTGCTGAAGGTGTCGTACGCGGTGCTGCCGTACGTCCTCGACGACTACGCGCTGCTGCCCTGCGGAGGTGCGCTGGGGCGGGGCTGCGGGCCGCTGGTGCTGACGCGGGAGGCGGACGTCGACCTTGCGGGCCGTACCGTCGCCGTGCCCAGTGAGAAGTCCACCGCGTACCTGCTGTTCCGGCTGTGGGCCGCGGACACCGTGGACGGCGGGGTCGGCGAGATCGTCGTCATGCCGTTCCACGAGATCATGCCGGCCGTGCGGGACGGGAAGGTCGACGCGGGGCTCGTCATCCACGAGGCGCGGTTCACGTACCGGAACTACGGGCTGCACAAGCTCGCGGACATGGGCGAGCACTGGGAGGACACCACCGGGCTGCCCATCCCGCTGGGCGCGATCATCGCCAAGCGGTCGCTGGGCGAGCAGAAGCTGCGGCTCCTCGCCGACTCCGTCCGGACGTCCGTACGGGCCGCCTGGGACGACCCCGAGGTGTCCCGCCCGTACGTCATGGAACACGCCCAGGAGATGGACCCGGCCGTCGCCGACCAGCACATCGGGCTGTACGTCAACGAGTTCACCGCCGACCTCGGCGAGGACGGCTACGCCGCCGTACGCGGGCTGCTGACCCGTGCGGCGGCCGAGGGACTGGTACCGCCCCTCGGCCCGAACGGGCTCCGTTTCCCGTAGCCGGCCTACACGTCCAGCTGGTCGGCGACCGCGCGCAGCAGGCCGGCGATCTTCTTGCCGGCGGTCTTCTCGGGGTAGCGGCCCCGCTCCAGCATCGGCGTGATGTTCTCCAGGAGCGTCGTCAGGTCCTGGACGATGGAGGCCAGCTCGTCCGGCTTCTTGCGGGTCGCGGCGGCCACCGACGGGGTCGGGTCCAGGATCGCCAGGGACAGCGCCTGGTCGCCGCGCTGTCCGGCGACGACCCCGAACTCCACCCGCTGGCCCGGCTTGAGCGTCTCGACTCCGGCGGGGAGGACCGAGGAATGGACGAAGACGTCACCGCCGTCGTCGCGGGAGAGAAAGCCGAAGCCCTTCTCGCTGTTGAACCACTTGACCTTGCCGGTAGGCACGTCTGTCCTCGTCCTCGTACTCGTCGGAAAACTGCTTCTGAAACGGCTCTTGATAGCACTCGGGCGGGTCGTACGGACCCGCCGGTACCAAGGCTAATGCTCTTGCAGCCGGTGACAAGACGTCACCCGGTTGTTCCTTCGCGCTGGGAACTACCCTGGTCGGGTGCGTGACAAAACCCAAACGAATTCCGCCGCTCCCGGTGACCGTCTGGTCCGTGCCGGCGCCGTCGTGTTCTTCATCGGTGCCGTGGCCACACTGGTCACGGTCGCCCCTCTGTTCCTCGGGACGACGCCCTTTCCGACGTACATGTTCGGATTGAGCATGCTCATGGCAGTCGGATTCCTGTTGGCCGGCGCGGGAGTACTCCGTTCCGTGGCAGCCGGCCGGCGTCAGGCGCGTGCGGGACGGTAGTCCGAAAACCAGCCGGGGAATTCGGTCAGGTCCGTGAGAACGACGTCCGCGCCCGCCGCACGCAGTTCCTCCGGCGGGCAGGGGCCGGTGGCGACCCCGACCGACAGCGCGCCGGCCGTCCGGGCGCCGCGTACGTCTCCGACGTGGTCGCCGACGTAGACGCCCGCGTCGTGCTCGCGCAGCGCCTCCGCCTTCTGCTCGGCCCACAGGTCGCCGATGACCGCGTCGGGTTCGATGCCGAGGTGGGCCAGGTGCAGTTTGGCGTTGGGCTCGTACTTGGCGGTGACGACTATCGCGCGTCCGCCGGCCTCTCGTACGGCCGCTATGGCTTCCCGGGCGCCGGGCAGGGCCGGGGTCTCGGCGATGGCGATGGTCGGGTACATCTCCCGGTACACGTCGGCCACGGTCGCGACCTCCTCCTCCGGGAACCAGTTGATCAGCTCCTCGGCCAGGGGCGGCCCGAGCCGCGTGACCGCCAGGTCGGCGTCGATGTAGGTCCCCGTCCGCTCGGACAGTGCCTGGTAGCAGGCGCGGATGCCGGGGCGGGAGTCGATGAGGGTCATGTCGAGGTCGAAGCCGACGGTGATTGCCATATGGGCCATTGTGCCCGGCACCGATCCCACCTAGCTGCGGGCATACGTGCCGCCAAGGGCGGCACGGGTGGGCGCAGCGGCACCCCGCACCGCCGGGCTGCGCAACGCCCCGGCCTCAGCGACAACGCCCCGCCGCCAAGTAGTCATCGCTGCCGCTGGGACCGCCACACCAGGAACAGTGCTGACGCCACCGCCGCCCCCCGCACCACCCACGGCCACGTCTCCGCCACCGCCGCGTTCACATGCCCCTCGGCGATCGGGGCGCCCCAGCGATCGTTCATCCTGCCCCAGATCCAGACCAGCCCCCCCACCACGGCGAGGCCCGGCAGGATCACGACCGCCCACTTCGTCTCCGCCTGGGTCAGACGGCGGGAGGCGTACGCGATGAGCCAGCCGAGGAGCAGGACGAACCAGTTGCCGAGGACTGCTCCCGCGACGAGGAGACCCGCGGCGACGAGCAGGAGGGGGTTGCTCCAGCCGCCGGCCGGGAGACCCGGGAGGCGGCGGCGCCGGGGGCCGGCCGCATCGGCCGCCTCGACGACCAGGGCGGGCTCCTTCTCCGCCTCCTTCTCCGTCTCCGTCCCCGCCTTTCGCTGCGGCGGCGGCTTCAGCAGGTCCGGCAGCTCCACACCGCCCACGAACCCCGGCACGTCGTCGCCCACGCCGAACGAGCTGCTGTCCACCCGCCACCAGTCCGGCTGGACCACGCTGTCCCCGAGTTCGTTCCCGGCGGCCAGGTGCGGCGGGGCCGCGCCCTCGGAGGCGGCGGGGTGGGGTTCCCCGGCGGACCGCTCCGGGCGGGGACGCGGTACGACGCGCCGCAGCACCCCCTTCGGGCGCTCACCGCGCTCCTCCTCCGCCACGCGCGGCTCCCGGTCGCGCTGCGCGGGGACGGCGGCGGAGACGCCCTCCGGGGCACCGGCGGCCGTCGTGCCGGCGCTGCCCGCGGCCGCCGTGACGACCTCGTCGGGGCTGCCGATGCGGGACAGGAGGCGGCGGACGGCGGCGGGCGAGTCGACGGTGGCCTTCGCACGGCGCCGGTCGATCTCCTCGCGCAGATCGGCGACCAGGCGCATGCGGGTGGCCGACGACAACTGCCGCTGCTGGGCCACGTCGCCGACGCGGCTCAGATACTCGTAAACGACCTGGTCGCTCTCAATCCCCACGAAGTCCCCTCCGGGGCGTGTGCGTTGGCTGACGCCGTCGGACGACGGTACCGCGAGTGCGGGCGGGTGGCACAAAAGCCCCGACCCCGCCCCCGCACCGTCCCGGCGCCCGGCCGCGCGCAGTCGGCTCACCCGCCGGAGGCGACCCGCTAACGTGGACCGGATGAGCACCGAGGACAGGCCGCCGGCCCCCCGTTCCCTCGCGGAAGCACTCCGCGGGCGGGACGACGTGTCGCTGGGCAGGCTCCTGCGCAGCAGGCCGGATCTCATCACGCCCGTGCCGACCGACCTCACGCAGCTCGCGACCCGGGCCGGCACCCGCGCCTCGGTCGTGCGGGCCCTGGAACGGCTGGACCGGTTCGCGCTCCAGACGGCGGAGGCCCTGGCCGTGGCGGCGGACCCGGCGACCTACGACGAGCTGCTCGGGCTCATGGCCGGGGACGAGGCAGACCCGGCCGTCGTCGTTGCCCTGCCGCACGCCCTGGACACCCTGCGCGAGCAGGCCCTGGTGTGGGGCGGCGACGACCGGCTGCGGCTGGTCCGTACCGCCCGTGAGCTGCTGGCTCCCACTCCGCAGCACCCCTCGCCGACGGGTCTGGGCCCGACGGTCCAGGAGGCGACGGCCGGGATGTCGCCGGGGCGGATCCAGGAGATCGTCGCGGCCGCCGGGCTGCCCTCGACCCATGACTCAGTCTCCGCGGTGACCGCCCTCTCCGGCCTGTTCACGGACCGGAAGCGGATGGACCGGCTGCTCGCCAAGGCCCCGGCGGACTCCCTGGAGGTGCTGGAGCGCCTGGTGTGGGGGCCGCCGTACGGCCAGGTCACGCCCGACCCGGCGCCCCGGCTGCGCTGGCTGCTGGACCGGGGACTGCTGCTGCCGACGGCGCCCGGGACGGTCGTGCTGCCGCGTGAGGTCGCCCTGCATCTGCGGCGTGGGCTGGCGCACCGGGCGCCCGAGCCGGTGCCGCCGGTGGTCGAGGCCGCCGCCGTTCATCGTCCACAGGTTGTGGACAGCACCGCGGCCGGGCAGGCGTACACCGCGCTCGCGACCGTCGAGGAGCTGCTGAAGGACTGGGACGAGGGCGGCCCGGCGGTGCTGCGGGCCGGTGGGCTGAGCGTGCGGGACCTGAAGCGGACCTCCGTCGCGCTGGACACGTCCGAGCCGGTCGCCGCGTTCTGGGTGGAACTGGCGTACGCGGCGGGCCTGATCGCCTCGGACGGGGAGACCGACGAGCGGTACGCGGCGACCCCGGAGTACGACGAGTGGCGGGAGCTGCCCCCCGCCGAACGCTGGTCGCGGCTGGCCACGGCATGGCTCGCGGCGACCCGGACGGCCGGGCTGGTGGGCGGGCGGGACGCGAAGGACCGCACGTTGTCGGCGCTCGGGCCGGGCCTGGACCGTTCTGCGGCGCCCGAGGTTCGGCACCGGGTGCTGTGGCTGCTGGCCGGGTTGCCGGAGGGTGCCGCGCCGGACACCGGGTCGGTGCTGGCCCGGCTGCGCTG
This sequence comes from Streptomyces sp. NPDC006372, assembly GCF_040612515.1. Taxonomy (NCBI): domain Bacteria; kingdom Bacillati; phylum Actinomycetota; class Actinomycetes; order Kitasatosporales; family Streptomycetaceae; genus Streptomyces; species Streptomyces sp. NPDC006372. Next base: position 16,577 of record NZ_JBEXQJ010000041.1, read on the forward strand.
GGAGCGGCCGCTGCGGGGCGACCGGCGCGAGGACGACCTGCGCGGCCGGCTCGCCGAGTGGGCGCTGTCCGAGGCGGAGCTGCTGGGGGTCACCGGCCGGGGCGCGCTGTCGGCGCACGGCCGGGCCCTGCTGGGCGCCCCGGCGGCGCCGTCCGGCCCCGGGGCGGAGCCCTCCGGTCCCGGTGACAAGCTCCCCGTGCACCACCACCGGCCGGCCCCGCCGCGTGCCCGGCTCTCCCCGGCCGAGCAGGCCGTCGCCTCCGCCGCCGCGGTCCGGCTCCTCACGCCCCTGCTGCCCGAACCGCTGGACCACGTGCTGCTCCAGGCCGATCTGACGGCGGTCGCGCCCGGCCCGCTGGAGAAGCACCTCGCCGACATGCTCGGGGTGCTCGCGGACGTCGAGTCCAAGGGCGGGGCGACCGTCTACCGGTTCACGCCCGGCTCGGTGCGGCGCGCCCTCGACGCCGGGCAGGCCGCCTCCGACCTGCACGCCTTCCTCGCCGCGCACTCCCGTACGCCGGTGCCGCAGCCGCTCGCCTACCTGATCGACGACGTGGCCCGCAGGCACGGGCAGCTGCGGGTGGGCGCGGCCTCGGCGTATGTGCGCTGCGACGACGACGCCGTGCTCAGCGAGATCCTCGCGGACAAGCGGGCCGCCACTCTGGGGCTGCGCCGGCTCGCTCCGACCGTGCTGGCCGCGCAGGCCGACCCGGCGGGGCTGCTGGAGGGGCTCCGCGCGATGGGGTTCGCGCCGGCCGCCGAGTCCGCCGAGGGCGATGTGCTGATCACCCGTGCCCTCGCCCATCGCACCCCGCCCCGCAGCGCGCCCGAGCCGGTCCCGGACGGCCCGCCGGTCCCCGACGACACCCTGCTCGCGGCGGCGCTGCGCGCCATCCGGGCCGGTGACCTCGCCTCCACCACCCCGCGCAAGCCCGGCACGGCGCCGACAGGCAACGGGGAACTGCCCCGCACCGGTTCCGCGGAGACCCTCGCCACCATGCAGGCCGCCGTCCTGACCGGCGAGGCCCTGTGGATCGGCTACGTCAACGCCGAGGGCACCGCCAGCCAGCGGGTCATCGCCCCGGTCCGCGTGGAGGGCGGATTCGTCACGGCGTACGACCACACGGCGGACGAGGTCCGTACGTATCCGCTGCACCGGATCACGGGGGTCGCGGAGCTCGCGGACGACGCGGGCTGAGCTCACTCGTTCGGGTGCACACCGGCGTTCATGCACGCCACGCCGGGGAGTTCCCACCCTTGGGCGACCTTTCCGGGCGGGTCGCATCGCGCCTGGTGCCCGGGGGCAGCCACCGGGTGTCCCTGTGAGCGCTGCCGAAAGGAAGTCCCAGCATGCGTGCTGCCCGTCGAGTCGCCGCCGTCCTGGCCACCGCCGCCCTGATGATGTTCGGCGGACTCGCCACCCCGGCCGCGGCGATCGGCATCGATGCCGCCGGTCTCGTCATCGAGACGCCGCAGATCTGATCCGCCTCCGCGCACCCGTCGGGGCCGGTCCCCGCGTTCCGGGCCGGCCCGCGGTGCGGGCGCCCCTCACCGCTCCGTACGTGAAAGGGCCTGTCGTCCCCATGCGTGAAACGCTCCCCGCCGTCGCTCTCCTCGCCGTCGCCCTCGTGGCCGTGCTCGCGCCCTCCGCCGCCGCTGCCGCACCGCCCGCGCTCCCGCTGCCCCTTCCGGGCGCCGGACCGGAGTCCCTGGTCACGGAGGGGGTCTCCGTCGAGGGCCCGCTGATCAACAACGTCACTCTGCCCATGCCGAGGTAGTGCGCCGCGTCCGGTAGCTGTCGCCGTCGAGCCGGACGAGTTCGGCGTGATGGGCGAGGCGGTCCGTCATCGCCGGGGCGGACGCGCCGAAGACCTCGTCCCAGCGGCCGAGCGGACGGTCGCTGGTGACGATCAGCGAGGCCCGCTCGTAGCGGTGCGCGACCAGCTGGAAGAACAGGCCGGCCGTCGCCGCGTCGAAGGGCGTGTAGCCGACCTCGTCGACGATCAGCAGGGGGTGCGCGTCGAGAGCGGCCAGTTCCTCGTCGAGCCGGCCCGCGGCCCGGGCTTCGGACAGCCGGGCGGCCCACTCGGCCGCCGTCGCGAACAGCACCCGGTGCCCGGCCTGGCAGGCCCGTAGTCCCAGGCCGATGGCCAGGTGGGTCTTGCCGGTGCCGGGCGGGCCGACGAACACCACGTTGCGCCGGGCGGCGACGAAGTCCGCCTTGCCGAGCCGGGCCACGGTCTCGCGGTCGAAGCCCCGGGGGTGCTGCTGGTCGAAGTCCTCCAGCAGCTTGCGGGCCGGGAAGCCGGCCGCGCGGATCCGGGCCTCGGCGTCGGCGTCCCGCGCGAGTGGTTCGGCCTGGCGCGGGGCGGGCAGCGTGACGGCCGGGGCCTCGGGCTTCGGCTCCTCGGGTGCGTGGACGGCCGGGGTGCGCTCGCCGGGAGCGCGACCGGCCGCCGCACGGTCGGCGTGTCCGCGATCGCTCTGCGCGGCCATCGGCCCCGACATGTACGCGAGGATCGCGGCCGAGACGATGAACGCCATGTGGATCACCGTCCCCCACAGCAGTGCGTGGTGGGAGGTGTGGTGGACGTCCACGAACATCTGGAGCAGGTGGACCGAGGAGATCCCCACGATCGCGGTGGCGAGCTTGACCTTCAGCACGTTGGAGTTGACGTGCGAGAGCCATTCGGGCTGGTCGCGGTGGCCCTGGAGGCCGATGCGCGAGACGAAGGTCTCGTAGCCGCCGACGATCACCATGATCAGCAGGTTGGCGATCATGACGACGTCGACCAGCTTGAGCACCGCGAGCATCACGTACGTCTCGGTGGCGTGCCCGCTCACGCACATCAGGATTAAGGTCCACAGCTCCTTGAAGAACTTGTAGACGTAGACGCCCTGGGCGGCCACCAGCCCGAAGTACAGCGGGGCCTGGAGCCAGCGGGTGGCGAACAGGGCGTATCCGAGCGTGGTGGTCGGCGTGTTCTGCACGGTTCGCCATTCTTCGGGGCCGCGAGGGAAAAACTGAATTCACACCACACGTTGGGATGAAAAGGCATTCAGTAGGACTGCATCCGATTCGCCGGCCGCGCAGATCACACCACCGGGGGCGGACGATCAGGCACACTGGACGTTTGGCCGAGTCGTTCGAACCGTCCGAGCCGTCCGGCCACGGGAAAGGGTGCCGCGCGTGAATGGTCCGCTGATCGTCCAGTCCGACAAGACCCTGCTGCTGGAAGTCGACCACGAGCAGGCCGACGACTGCCGCCGGGCCATCGCCCCGTTCGCGGAGCTGGAGCGGGCGCCGGAGCACATCCACACCTACCGGGTGACCCCGCTGGGTCTGTGGAACGCCCGCGCGGCGGGCCATGACGCCGAGCAGGTCGTGGACGCGCTGGTGCAGTACAGCCGCTACCCGGTGCCGCACGCGCTGCTCGTCGACATCGCCGAGACGATGGACCGCTACGGCCGGCTCACGCTGTCCAAGCACCCGGCGCACGGCCTGGTCCTGACCACCACGGACCGTCCGGTGCTGGAGGAGGTGCTGCGGTCGAAGCGGATCGCCCCGCTGGTCGGCACCCGGATCGACCCGGACACGGTCGTCGTGCACCCCTCCGAGCGCGGGCAGATCAAGCAGACCCTGCTGAAGCTGGGCTGGCCGGCCGAGGACCTCGCCGGGTACGTCGACGGCGAGGCGCACGCGATCGAGCTGGCCGAGGACGGCTGGGCGCTCAGGCCGTACCAGAAGCAGGCCGTGGAGAACTTCTGGCACGGCGGGTCGGGCGTGGTCGTCCTGCCCTGTGGCGCGGGCAAGACGCTGGTCGGTGCCGGGTCGATGGCGCAGGCCAAGTCCACGACGCTGATCCTCGTCACCAACACCGTCTCCGCCCGGCAGTGGAAGCACGAGCTGGTGCGGCGGACGTCGCTCACCGAGGACGAGATCGGCGAGTACAGCGGGACGCGCAAGGAGATCCGGCCCGTCACCATCGCCACGTACCAGGTGCTGACGACGAGGCGGAAGGGTGTCTATCCGCACCTGGAGCTGTTCGACTCGCGGGACTGGGGGCTGATCGTCTACGACGAGGTGCACCTGCTGCCCGCGCCGGTCTTCAAGTTCACCGCCGACCTCCAGGCCCGTCGGCGCCTCGGCCTCACGGCCACCCTGGTCCGCGAGGACGGCCGCGAGTCCGACGTGTTCTCCCTGATCGGCCCCAAGCGGTTCGACGCGCCCTGGAAGGAGATCGAGGCGCAGGGCTACATCGCGCCCGCCGACTGTGTGGAGGTCCGGGTCAGCCTGACGGACTCCGAGCGGCTCGCGTACGCCACGGCCGAGACGGAGGAGAAGTACCGCTTCTGTGCGACGACCGACACCAAGCGGAAGGTCACCGAGGCGATCGTCCGCCGTTTCGCCGGGCAGCAGATCCTCGTCATCGGCCAGTACATCGACCAGCTCGACGAGCTGGGTGAGCATCTGGGCGCGCCGGTGATCAAGGGCGAGACGTCCAACGCGCAGCGGGAGAAGCTGTTCGACGCCTTCCGGGAGGGCGAGATCAGCGTGCTCGTGGTGTCGAAGGTCGCGAACTTCTCGATCGACCTGCCGGAGGCGACGGTCGCGATCCAGGTGTCCGGGACGTTCGGCTCACGCCAGGAGGAGGCGCAGCGCCTCGGCCGGGTGCTGCGTCCGAAGTCCGACGGCCACCAGGCCCACTTCTACTCCGTGGTCGCCCGGGACACCATCGACCAGGACTTCGCCGCCCATCGCCAGCGCTTCCTGGCGGAGCAGGGGTACGCGTACCGGATCGTGGACGCGGACGAACTCCTGGCCGAGAGCTGATCACTTGCGGCGGACCACGCCCACTTCCTCTCCGTACTGACCGAGGATGATCACGTCGAAGGCGGCGCCCGCGAAGACCTTGACGGCGCGCAGGGCATCGCCGAGGCGATGACGGTGGCTGCCCGTCACGGCGGTGGCGCCGGGCGGGCGGCTCGGGCCCGGGGCGGGGGAGACGGTTGCTGCGCTCATGTCTCCATGGTGCGTTTTCGCCCGTAAAGCCCGCGTCGGTCTCGGGACCGAACCTGCCCGCTCCGCTCGTACGCCTGCGGGCCGACTCCTGCCCCTCCGGGAGGACGCCCCCGTCCCCTAGGGGACGAGAAAAAAACCGTTGGCGGTCGCCTCCCCCGCCCGTCTAGGATCTCCGCTCTTGCCCGCCTCCCCGAGGGAGTGCCGCCGACCGGACGGAAACCGGCCGGCATCTCACCGCCATCTCTCCAGCAGGTCCTCCGGAGGCACTCCCTTGTCCACGCCCGTCGACAACCCCCTCTCCCGCGAGCGCTCCCACCTCGCCGCCTCCCGTTCCGCCCTGCGTGCCATGCGCGAGGACGTCGAGGCCCTCGACATCAGCGACGTCACCGCGAACTGGGTCAACGCCGAGGTGCTGGCTCACCAGATCGAGGAACGCATCAAGGCCCTGGCCGACCTCAGCGACACCCCGCTGTTCTTCGGCCGGCTGGACTATCTGCACGCGCCGGGGAGTGAACAGGCGGAAGGGGCGGAAGGGGAACGCTTCTACATCGGGCGGCGGCATGTGCACGACGCCGACGGCGACCCCATGGTGATCGACTGGCGTGCGCCCGTCTCGCAGCCGTTCTACCGGGCGTCCAAGAAGGACCCCATGGACGTCGCGCTGCGCCGCCGCTTCGGCTACACGGGCGGCGATCTCACGGCCTACGAGGACGAGCACCTGTCGGACCCGGCCGAAGCGGCGAAGACCAGCAGACTCCTCCAGCAGGAGATCGAGCGTCCACGCGTCGGCCCGATGCGGGACATCGTCGCGACGATCCAGCCCGAGCAGGACGAGATCGTGCGCTCCGGCCTGTCCGGCACGGTGTGCGTGCAGGGCGGCCCGGGCACCGGGAAGACCGCCGTCGGCCTGCACCGGGTCGCCTTCCTCCTCTACGCCCACCGCGAGCGCCTGGCCCGCACCGGCACCCTCGTCATCGGACCGAACCGCTCCTTCCTGCACTACATCGAGCAGGTGCTGCCCGCCCTCGGCGAGCTGACCGTCCAGCAGGCCACCGTCGACGACCTCGTGGCCCACGTGGAGATCAAGGGCACGGACGACGCGACGGCCGCCGTCGTCAAGGGCGACGCCCGGATGGCGCGGGTGCTGCGCAGGGCCCTGTACGCGCACGTCACGATGCCCACCGAACCGGTCGTGGTCGTGCGCGGCTCCCGCCGCTGGCGTGTCCCGGCGTACGAACTGGAGGACATCGTCCGCGAGTTGCTCGACCGCGACATCCGCTACGGCGCCGCCCGCGAGGCCCTGCCGCAGCGTGTCGCGCACGCCGTGCTGGTGCAGATGGAACGCTCGGGGGAGGCGCCGGACGACCGGGTGCAGGACGCGGTGGCACGCAACAGTGCGGTCAAGGCGGCCGTCAAAGCGGTCTGGCCTGCCGTCGACCCCGCGAAGCTGGTGCTGCGGCTGCTGTCGGACGCGGACTTCCTGGCCGAGCACGCGGCGGGGATCCTCGACGAGGAGGAGCAGAAGGCGGTCCTGTGGGCGAAGCCCGCGCGCAGCGTCAAGTCGGCCACATGGTCGGCCGCGGACGCCGTTCTCGTGGACGAGGCCACCGACCTGATCCAGCGCACGCACTCCCTCGGACACGTCGTCCTCGACGAGGCACAGGACCTCTCCCCCATGCAGTACCGGGCGGTCGGCCGCCGCTGCACCACCGGCAGCGCGACCGTCCTCGGCGACCTGGCGCAGGGCACCACGCCGTGGGCGACCCGCGACTGGCAGGAGGCGCTGCGGCACCTGGGCAAGCAGGACGCGCTGGTCGAGGAGCTGACGGCGGGTTTCCGCGTACCGACGGACGTCATCACCTACGCCTCCCGGCTGCTGCCGCACATCGCCCCGGGGCTCACGCCGGTCGTGTCGATCCGGGAGAACCCGGGCCACTTCGAGGTCCGGAGCGTCACCGGCACCGCCGATGTGGTCGGCGCCTGCCGCGAGTCGCTGCGGCACGAGGGCTCGACGGGCCTGATCGCGGCGGACGCCCGGGTCCCGGAGCTGGCCCGCGCCCTGGCGGAGGCCGGCATCCCGTACCTCGGCCCGGGCGAGGAGACCACACAGGAGACCCGCCTGACCCTGGTACCGGCATCACTCGCCAAGGGTCTGGAGTACGACTACGTGGTCCTGGACGAGCCGCGGGCCGTGGTCGACGGCGAGCCGGACGAACGGACCGGGCTGCGGCGCCTGTACGTGGCGCTGACGCGAGCGGTGTCGGGGCTGATCGTCACGCATGCGGCGGGGCTGCCGCCGCAACTGCCCGCCGCCGAAGCGTCGGGCAGTTGACGGGGCACCGGCTCAGGTCGCGACCAAGCCGCCGTCGGCGGTGAGGACCGCGCCGGTGATGTAGCCGGCCTTGTCGGAGGCCAGGAACACCACGGCCTCCGCGATCTCCTCGGGCTCGCCGGCGCGGGCGAGGGGTGTGTTCCGGCTGAACTCGTCGAACATCTCGCCCACCGTGTCGACCGCCATGTCGGTGCGGATCGGGCCGGGCGCCACGGAGTTGACGCGAACGCCCGCCGCGCCGAACTCGACGGCCCACGAGCGGGTCAGCGCGTCCATCGCGGCCTTGGAGGCGTTGTAGACGGAGCCGACCGGGGTGCCGATCTGCCCGGCGATCGACGACACGTTGACGATCGCGCCCTTCTTCTTGGCCACCATCGCCGGCACGAGCGCGGCCGTCAGGAAGTAGGTCGCCCGCACGTTGATGTCGAACACCTGCTCGTAGCTGTCGAGCGACTGCTCGGGGGTCGTCGAGAACGGGAAGATGCCCGCGTTGTTCACGAGCACGTCCACTTCGCCGACCTCCTCGGCGAGCCGCCGGACGTCGTCGATGTTCGCGACGTCCGCGACGACGAAGTGGCCCGTCCCGCCCGCCTGCTCGATCAGCTCGACGGTCTCCTTGCCGAGTTCGGCCCTGCGCCCGGTCACGTAGACGGTGGCACCCGCCTCCGCGAGCTTGACCGCGATCGCGCGGCCGATGCCCGACGTGGCGCCGGTGACGAGTGCCTTCTTGTCCTGAAGTTCCTTGGTTGACATGTCTGCGAGCCTGGCCGCGCCACATCGTCACAGCATAATTTCCGTATATACGGCCTGGTCACGTCGCGAGGAGGCAGCCGTGCGCAGCCCGAAGCCGAAGCGCACGAACTGCGGCAGCCGGTAGCGGCCGAGTACGAGCGGCTCGAGCAGGTGCACGCCCGCGAGCGACTCCAGCACCAGCTCGATCTCGCCGGGATCGGCCCCGGACATCGCCGCCGCCTCGTGACTGTCGATCACCTCGGCGTCCTGGCGCGCGAAGCACGAGAGCAAGTGCCGTTCCGGATCGCTCAGTTGCTTCTCGGTCTCGATCAAGGGGGCCAGCATGGCGGCGCAGTCGGGCGGGATCACGTCGGTGAGCCTGCTGTCCCGCTCCATCTGCAGCAGCACCATCTCGATCGTCCAGTGCGGACGCGAGCTGAGCCTGCCGCCGATCACCCTGATCGGGTGCGGCAGTCGCGAGAGGCGTTCCAGCAGCACCTCGGCCTGCTCGGGTTCCGCGTCCGCCCGCACCGGGCCGAAGACCTTGCGGAAGAACTCCCGCGCATCCCGCTCGGCCAGCCCGGCGATCTCCAGCCATGTCACCCCCGGCAGCTCGTTCAACCGGCGGACGCTCGTGAGGATCATCGCCGAGCCGGGCGTGGCGAGGTCGCGCACGGCCGCCGCGTCCCGCACGTCGTCGACCACGACCAGGAACCGTTTGCCGCGCGTCTTCTCCCGCCACAGCGCGGCCCTGTCGCCGACGGGGTTCTCCACGCCGACCGCGCGCAACAGCTCACCGGCGACGTCCCTGCCCCGGACGAAGATCTGCCCGTCCGGGAAGCGGCCCTTGACGAGATGGCCGATCCGGGTCGCCAGCGCGGTCTTGCCGCTGCCCCGCATACCGGTGATGCCCACCGTGCCCGGCAACGTCCGGAGAGCCTGCTCGATCTCCTCGGCGCGGCCGGTGAAGTCGCTCAGATCCGGCAGCAGCTGCTCCGGCCTGCGCGGCAGGGTGAGATCGCCGTTGAGGATCTGCGCGTGGACCTCGCGCAGCTCCGGCCCGGGTTCGAGGCCGAACTCCTCGTCGAGGAGCGCCCGCGCCCGGTGGAAGTGGTCCAGTGCCTCACCCTGCCTGCCCTCCAGGTAGAGCGCGCGCATCAGGAGGGCGCGGGGCCTTTCCCTGAGCGGGAAGGCGGCGACGTGCTTCTGCAGCTCCAGCACGTCGGGTTCGCGTTCGAGGCAGTCCTCCCGCGTCTTGAGCCGGTGGTCACCGAGCCGCACCCGTTGCGCGTCGAAGTAGGCACTCCTCAGCCCCTCCAAGGGCTCGCCCCGGCAGTCGTCGACGACCTCCGCGCGGACCGTGTACCCGCCGTCCCTGGACGTCAGGTCCAAGTCCGGAAGCGTCTTGCGGATCTTGTACACGTACGTCCGCAACGCCATCACCGCACTCGGCGTCGGGTCGTCCCACACCATGTCGATCAACTGGTCGTTGCTCAGCCGGATGCCGTTGTTCAGCAGCAACGCCGCCAGCACCGCCCGCTGCTGGCGCGGCCCCAGTCCGACCTCCTCCTCGTCGCGCCAGGCTCGTACGGGACCCATCAGTGAGAAGCGCAGGCTCATGCACCAGCACAACGCACGGGCGCTTCCCCTGCTTCCCCCTGGCTTCGTGTGGTCAGGTGGCGTCCAGGGCGGCCCGCCACCGTGCGACGGCCTCCGCCGACACCGGCGCCGCCCAGCCCTCCGGCCGGGCCGCCCCGCCGATGTGGAAGCCGTCGACCCCGGCCTTCAGCAGCGTCGGCACATGGTCGAGCCGCAGCCCGCCCCCGACCAGCAGGTGCTGCTCGTAGCCCGGCTCTCCTCGGCGGGCCGCCTCCGCGAGCAGCACGGGAAGCCCGTCGTCGACCCCGTCGCCGGAGCCCGCCGTGAGGTAGGTGTCGAGTCCGGGCATCCCGTCGAGCTGTTTGCGCAGGGCGTCGCGGTCGGCGGCCCGGTCGATCGCCCGGTGGAACGTCCAGGGGCAGCCGTCCAGCACCCCGACGACCCGCTCCACCGCCGCCAGGTCCACCCCGCCGTCCGGGCCGAGGAACCCGAGCACGAACTCCTCGGCCCCGGCCTCCCGCAGCTCGGCCGCCACCCGGAGCAGCCGGTCGACGTCCCCGGCCGCGAAGCCGTCGGCGAGCCGCAGCATCACCCGCAGCGAGAGGTCGACGGCCCGGCGGATCCCGGTGACGATGGCGGCCGGCGGGGTGAGCCCGTCGGCCGCCATGTCGGTGACCAGCTCCAGCCGGTCCGCGCCTCCCGCCTGGGCGGCGACCGCGTCCTCGACGTCGAGGGCGATCACCTCCAGGACTGCACGCTTGCTCATGGGGCCCCTTCGTCGGCATGGAATCGGCGTTCGGCAACAGGTCTAGTCCAATCAAAGACTACGCTGCCCCGTCGCGCCGCCTCCCACGCCCCGGCCGGGCCCCGGGTGCCTCAGCCGAAGATGTTCAGCTCCTTCGCCTCCACCCCGGCCAGCTCGAAGCCCGGCGCCCCGTCGACCGGCCGCCCGGTGCAGAGCCGCACCAGGGTCGGCCCGTCCCCGATGAAGCGCCCCGGGGGCCGCTCCCCGCCGCTCTCCCCCAGCCGCAGCGGTTCGTCCTGGTCGTCGAGGTCGGCGTGCAGCGGCACCCGCCCCCGCTCGCGGGTGATCCGGGCGAGCAGCGCGAGCGCGTCCGGCAGCCCGGCCCCGCCGTACGCCCCGGGCTCCCCCAGGGCCTCGCGCACGTCCCCGGCGTGCACCCACTCCCCCAGCGCGAGGCCGTCCAGCTTCCCGTCCGCCCGGGCGATCACGGGACCGACCTCGGTCAGTCCGCGCTCCAGCTCGTCCACGACCTGAGCGTTGGTCCAGCCGTCGCGATCGGCGATGTCCCGGTCGTTCGACGCGGGCGAGAACACCCCCTCCTCGAACCGGTTCTCCACCACCCGGATGAGCGCGGCCGAGCAGTGCGCCAGCACCGCCCGCACCGACCAGCCCGGACACGCGGCCACGGGCAGCGCGAAGTCCTCGTCGGCCCGGCTCCGCAGCAGCGGAATCAGCGCGTCACGCTCGATCGTGAGCAGCCGCCCGGGCTGCTCGGGGTCCCGTACGTCAGGCACATCAGCAGGAGTCGTCATGCACCCACGCTAGGGCCCACCCCCGGGCAGCGGGAGAATGCCCCCATGGCCGATCCCGACGCCCTCCGCGCCCGTTTCACCCGCACCCTGGAAGCGGCCAGGGGCCCGGCCGCCGGTCCGGACCCGGCGCCGTACGCCGACAACCTGCTGGCCCGCTGGCAGGAGCCGCAGCGCCGGTACCACACGGTCGAGCACCTCACGGCGGTCCTCGACCACGTCGACGTACTGGAGAAGTACGCGACGGACCCGGACGTGGTCCGGCTGGCCGCCTGGTTCCACGACGCGGTCTACCTCCCCGACCGCTCCGAGAACGAGGAACGCTCGGCCCGGCTCGCGGAACGCGCCCTCGCGGAAGCCGGTGTTCCCGACGCGAAGACCGCCGAGGTGGCCCGCCTGGTCCGGCTCACCGTCAGCCACGACCCGGCCGACGACGACCCCGACGGCCAGGTGCTGTGCGACGCCGACCTGGCGATCCTCGCCTCGCCGCCATCGGCGTACGCCGCCTACACCACTGCCGTCCGCGAGGAGTACCACTTCGTCCCGAACGACGCCTTCCGCACGGGCCGCGCCGCGATCCTGCGCCAACTGCTCGACCTGCCGAAGCTGTTCAGGACCCCGCACGGAACGGCCGAGTGGGAGGCGACGGCCCGCTACAACCTGGCCGCCGAGCTGGAAATGCTGTCGCCCTGACCCCACGGCCCCTCGTAGCCTGCCCACCATGTGGACAACGGGTGCGGAACAGGTGGAGCGGGCCGTCGACGAGTGCGTCGGCCTGCTGGGGGCGGTCACCGAGCGGGACTGGGAGGGGGTGCGGGCCGGGCGGCTGGAGTGGAGCTGCCGGGAGACGGCCGTGCACATCGCCGAGGACCTCATCGGGTACGCGGGGCAGTTGGCCGGGCGGGAGCCCGAGAGCTACACGCCCTTCGAGATGTCGCTGGAGGAGGGGACCGACAATGCGGGTGCGGTGCGGGTGATCCGCACGATGGGGGCCCTGTTCGCCGCCGCGATCAGGACGACGCCGCGTGAGGTGCGGGCCTTCCATCCGTACCCCTTCCGCAGCGCGAACCGTGAGGGGTTCGCCGCCATGGGTGTCGCCGAGGTCCTGCTGCACACGCACGACATCGCCGAAGGCCTGGGCGTCGCCTACGAAGCGGACTCCGAGCTGTGCGACTTCGTCCTCACCCGGATCTTCCCGCACGTCCAGCCCGGACCCACCCCGTGGCGGACCCTGCTGTGGGCCACCGGCCGCGGTGACCTGCCGGGCCGCGACCCGGTCACCGCGTGGCGGTGGAGCAACAACCACGTGATCCCCACCGACCGGCTCACGCTCCAGGGGGTCACTCCGGCGGCGGCCAACGACCTGGCCACGGTGGGCGACGGCGGCTTCGAGTGGATCGAGGGCGGCCCGATGGACGGCACCCGGGTCGGCTCCGGACTGGTGTACAAGCAGTACGAGGACGGCGTCCACCGGCCGGAGTGGGGCACGTACGTGCTGGTCCGCCGCGACGACGGCCGCGCGCTCGGCGCCATGGGGTTCCACAGCGTCCCGGACGAGGACGGCCGGGTGGAGGTCGGCTACGACCTCGTCGAAGCGGCCCGGGGCCACGGCTACGCCACCGAGGCGCTGCTCGCGCTGTCGGCGTGGGCGCTGAGCCGGGAGGAGGTACGGACGGTGGTCGCGAACGTCGAGCGGGACAACACCCCCTCGCACAACGTCCTCGCCCGTGCCGGCTTCAAGGCCGTCGCGGAGGACGACGAGCAGGTCGCCTACGAGCTGCGCGAACCCGGCGTCTGAGCCCGCCCCTTCGGCCGTCGCAGCCCGGCCCCGTGCAGCAGCCGCACCACCTCGCGGCTGCTGACCTCCACGGCCCCGGCGTCCACCGCGTCCGCGTACCGCTGGGCGGGGATGTCGTAGTGATCGCGTTCGAAGGCGCGCCGGGGCACGCCGAGGCGTTCGGCGAAGGCGTGCAGTTCGTCGTAGGAGACGTCGCTGACCAGGTGCGACCACATACGGCCGTGCCCCGGCCAGGCCGGCGGGTCGATGTAGATCGTCACCGGGGCCTCACGAGGACGCCGCCCCGCCGAGGGCCTCGCCCAGCGAACCCACCGCCGCCACCTTCACGCCCGCCTCGCTGCACACCCAGTGCGGGTCGGGCCCCAACTCCGGCTGCACGTCCAGGGCGTGCGGGTCGCCGGTGCCGCACACCGGGCACAGCGGCCAGCGGCCGTAGCGCTCCAGCAGGGCGTCCTGCACGTCCTGGGCGACCAGACCGGCCACGTACGGGGCACCCTCGGGCCACTGCTCGACCCACCACCGCCGCTGCACGACGGACTCCTCGACCAGGGTCACGACGTCCGCCTCGGCGACGCGTCCCGCCATGAGGTCGGCCAGCACGAGGGCGCGTGCGGCGTGCAGCGCCTGTTCCAGGGGGCTGATGGGGTCCATGCCCCCATTGTGCGCACTCTTGACCGCGACACCGAGCCGAAAATATCTTTCAAGGGTGACCCGTGAAGTGAAGGAAACTTTCTCAGGTGGTCCCAGGGCCATGGTCGGCACGCTCGGCACCCCGCCCGCGCCCGCCGCCCTCGCGGCCAAGGTCCGCACCCTGGGCCCGTCGATGACGCGTTCCATGCAGCGCGTCGCCGAGGCCGTGGCGGGGGACCCGGCCGGCTGCGCGGCCCTCACGGTCACCGGCCTCGCCGAACTCACCGGCACCAGCGAGGCGACCGTCGTACGCACCGCCCGGCTGCTGGGCTATCCGGGTTACCGGGACCTGCGCCTGGCCCTCGCCGGCCTCGCCGCGCAGCAGCAGTCCGGCCGCGCCCCCGCCATCACGACGGACATCGCCGTGGACGACCCGATCGCCGACGTGGTCGCGAAGCTCGCCTACGACGAGCAGCAGACCCTCGCCGACACCGCCGCCGGCCTCGACACGGTCCAACTGGGCGCGGCCGTCACCGCACTGACCGGCGCCTCCCGCACCGACGTGTACGGGATCGGGGCGTCCGGGCTGGTCGCCCAGGACCTGACGCAGAAGCTGCTGCGCATAGGGCTGATAGCGCACGCCCACAGCGACCCGCACCTCGCCGTCACCAACGCCGTGCAACTGCGCGCGGGCGACGTCGCGATCGCCATCACGCACTCCGGTTCGACCGGGGACGTCATCGAGCCGCTGCGGGTCGCCTTCGAGCGCGGGGCGACGACGGTGGCGATCACCGGCCGCCCCGGCGCACCGGTCACCCAGTACGCCGACCACGTCCTCACCACGTCCACCGCGCGGGAGAGCGAGCTGCGCCCCGCGGCGATGTCGTCCCGCACCGGTCAGCTCCTTGTGGTGGACTGCCTGTTCGTGGGGGTGGCGCAGCGGACGTACGAGACGGCGGCGCCGGCGCTCTCGGCGTCGTACGAGGCGCTGGCCCACCGGCACCGACCCTGAGGCCGCCGCCACGCCCAGCACCGGAAAGACACGGAAAGAGCCGTCCATGACCTCCACTTCCGACGCCCGCGAGCTCAGAAACGAGTTGGAGTCCCTCACCACCGAGGCCTTCCGGCCCGAGCTCGCGGACATCGACCGGCTGCCCACGCTCGAGATCGCGCGGCTGATGAACGGCGAGGACGCCACCGTGGCCGGTGCGGTCGCGGCGCGGCTGCCGGAGATCGCCGCCGCGATCGACGCCGTGGCTCAGCGGATGGCCCGCGGGGGCCGTCTGGTCTACGCGGGTGCCGGCACGGCGGGCCGGCTCGGTGTGCTGGACGCCTCCGAGTGCCCGCCCACCTTCAACACCGACCCGTCCCGGGTCGTCGGTCTCATCGCGGGCGGCCCACCGGCCATGGTCACCTCGGTCGAGGGCGCGGAGGACTCCCGGGACCTGGCCCGGGCCGACCTGGAGGCCCTCGACCTGACCCCCGACGACACGGTGGTCGGCATCTCCGCGTCCGGCCGCACCCCGTACGCCATCGGCGCGGTCGAGCACGCCCGCGCCCGCCGCTCCCTCACCGTCGGCCTCGCCTGCAACGCCGGCAGCCCCCTCGCGGCCGCCGCCGACCACGGCATCGAGATCGTCGTGGGCCCGGAGTTGCTCACCGGCTCCACCCGCCTGAAGGCCGGCACGGCCCAGAAGCTCGTCCTCAACATGCTCTCGACCATCACGATGATCCGCCTGGGCAAGACCTACGGGAACCTGATGGTCGACGTCCGCGCCTCCAACGACAAACTCCGCGCCCGCTCCCACCGCATCGTCGCGCTGGCCACCGGAGCCGACGACAAGGAGATCGAAGAGGCCCTCACCGCCACCGACGGCGAGGTGAAGAACGCGATCCTGACGATCCTGGCCGACGTGGACGGCCCCACGGCGGCGCGCCTGCTGGCGGAGTCCGACGGCCACCTGCGAGCGGCACTGGCAGCGACCGACTGACTCGGCCGCATCCGGCGGGTGCTGGTGCCCGCGGCGACGCCGGCAACGCGGTCCGCGCCCAGGATCACCGGAACCGCGCGACGTACGCGGCGAACGGCTCGATGCCGGCCTCCGCGCGCAGTGCGTCCACGCGGCCGGGCTCGGTGCAGGGCCAGGGGATCGGCGAGCCGTCGTCACGCACTCCCGCGATCTGGGTGCCGTAGACCTGCTCGCGCCCCTCGTTCACGAGCGTGCGGTCCCGCAGGAACGCCAGCTCACGAGCCTTGGCCTCCCCCGCTTCCACAGCCTCCTCCAGCAGCCGCAGCGCCCGCCGCTGCACGTCCAGTTGCCGGTCGGCGTGCTGGGCGACGAGCCAGGCCGCCCGGGCGGCGTCCTCGCCGACGAGGGCGGCCGTGGGCCAGCCGACCTCGTCCATGATCTCGTTCAGCCGGTCCCCGTGCCGAGCGGTGAGCCGCCGCCACGCCAGCTGCTCGGCCGGGTCGTCGCTGTTCGCGGCTCCGGTGACGGCCTTCTCGTGGTCGGCGGCGGCCATGGCGGTCAGCTCCTCCGAGAGGGCCGTCAGGTCGCGGTTCATGGTCAACTCCTCTGCTGCACAGGCTGGTTGACAGAACCCTAAAGCCGTATTCGCCCCGAAAAGATCATTCCGGAGGACGGTGACGCGAGCCCGCCGAGGAAGGGATACTGGATCTACCCCCGATCAGCCGGAGAGCTGGACGACCGCCTCCTGCCCGACCGTGGACCTCTCCGTCTGCTCCCGTTCCACCTGCTCCCGCTCCGCCTGCTCCGCCGCGGCCTTCTCGGCCAGGGCGTTGACCGCCGAGTTGAACCGCTCCATCGAGGTGGGACGGTCGGGACCCAGGACGTACTCCTTGAGGATCCGGCGCTCGGATGCCATCGGGTCGCGGCGCGGTGTGCGGACCGCGTCCAGGATCTCCGGCAGCCGTGCGCAGTCCCGGTCGAGCAGGTAGGCGCCCCCGGCGGTGGTGTAGGCGGCCCGGAAGGCCTCGTCCGTCAGGTCGTTCGCGTTGGTCAGGACGTACGGCTTGAGGCTCGCCACGAAGTCCGCGACCACCGAGGAGACATCGCTGATCAGCATGTCCGCTTGGTCGAAGCACTCGTACAACGTGGGCAGCTGCTTGAGGATCACCTGGTGCCGGACCGGCCCTCGGCTCTCCCAGAAGAGCCGGTGCCACTCGGCCCGCAACTCGCGCCACTCCGCCTCCCCGTCCCGGCCGGGCAGACGTGCCTCGCGTGTCTGCTGGGCGTCGTCCCCGGCGAGCCGCCCGGACAGTTCGCCCAGCCGGGCCTGGATCTCGGCGAGCCGCGGGCGGGCAGCGGCGATTGCGGCCTCGGCTCCCTCGGCGTCACGCCGCTCGTTGTCGGCGCGCAGCAGCTGCCGGATCGCCCGGTCGGCTTCGGCCGCTGCAGGGGAGCGCTTGCCGGTGAGGGGGTGCGGCTTGTAGAGGACCCGTACGTTCTCGGCGAGCAGCTTCTCGACCAGCGGCACGCCCATCGGGATCAGGGACGTGTGGCAGTCGTCGTCGCTCCAGCCCTCCCAGGTCGGCGCGTACAGCACGGTGGGCAGCGGCCCCGGCACGTGGCCGGCGTGCAGCCGGATCGACGACAGCTGCGGACGCCCCACCTCGACGATCGCCTCGTCACTGATGGCGTGCCGCACCCGCTGGTACCGGTCACGCCCGGCCCGCCCGGCCACCCAGATCTCGTCGTACACCTTGCTCACCCGGTTGCTGCTGGCGAGCTTGTCGCTGTCGCCGTGCCCGATAAAGACGTGCTTGGCCTCGGCGACGCGCAGCATGTGCACGTTCTTGCCCGCGTTGCCGGGATAGAGGACGACCCGGAGCTCGGGCAGCTCCAGCTGTGCCACGTCGTCGGCCTTCGGCACGCACACGACCGGGATCCGGGTACGGCCCAGATAGCGGAACGAGGCCCGTTCCCGCAGGATGATCAACGGCCGCCGGTCGAGCTGCTCCAGCGTCTCGATCCACATGTTGACCTGGTACATGAAGTCCCGGGACACGGACGCGAAGCTGAAGTACAACGCCACCTCCGGCCGGTATCCGGCGAGCTGCCGGTTGACCTCACCGATCACCTCGTCCCGCGACGGCATCCGGCGGGCCCGGCGCAGCTGCCCCAGCAGGGCCACGACGGCCGCGACCGCGAGCCCGGCGGTGAGCGCGAAGCCGATCGCCGCGGGCTGCCACACCCCGGCCGCGAGCGCGACGAGCAGCCCCGCGTGGGCCGGCAGATCGAGATGCAGCAGCTTGCGCAGGAAACGCCGGTAGAGGACGGCGGGCGGGGACTGCGGAATGCCCGCCCCGCTCATGTCGAGGTTGCGCACCACCACCGGAAGGATGCGCCGCCTCCGTATCGCGTGATGCACCGCCGTGTACAGAACCACCAGCGTGAAGTGGGCACTGAGCACGGCCAGCGCGGCCACCAGCACCGCGTCCGGCGCGTCCATGCGCTCGGCCAGGGCCAGCAGCATCACCGTCCGCACGGCGAACCGCAGCGTGCGGGTCAGCTGCAGCGCGGCCAGCCGTCGTACGAAGGCGGGAGCACGGGTGTGCAGCACCTCGTCCGCGGCGTAACTCACGGCCGACGCCACGGCGAAGCCCCACAGCGAGGGCAGCAGCGCGAAGACGGGCAGTGCGGCGAAACCGGCGGCGAACAGGAACACGAGAAGAAGGTCGGTCTTCCCGCGCACACGCAGGACACCGCACAGCCAACGGAGCGTCATAAGACAGGATTCCTCTGGGGAAAAGGTGCGTTTTCCGGAGTGGCGTGCGGTGGGGCGTACGCCGCTGTATGCGCGATACGCCAGTTCGACAGCGATGACGGTCGAATGGTTGTACACCGGCCGTTGTCTCTTACTTCACCGTGACTTCATCTTCGGATCGAGACGGCCTGAGCTTCGGGATCCGGGCTTCGAGCCCTCTTTTCGAGGAATGGGCGGAGGGCCTCAACCCGCCCTCCCACCCTGCGTGTTGACTTGACGCGTTCGGCTTGCCACGGACAGTCACGAGCCTCTAACGTTCCTGGACAAGCAACAGCCCCCGCCAGGTGCTACCAACACCTGCGGGGGCTTAACCAACGAGATCGAAAGACGTCGATCCCTTGGCTGAAGCCAACTTTAGTGCTGCCTTCCCGTCCACGCACCCCATGGCGGGCCCGGGTTACGGCAAACGCAGCGCCCCTGACCAACCCCCCGGCACAAACCACGACTTCGCCCACCTCCCACCCCGCGAAGCCGCCATCGCCGCCTACCTGGACCGACTCCCCGACGGCGCGGACATCTCCGTGAAGACGCTGGCCAAGCAACTCCCCTACGGACAGTGCGCCCTGGGCACGGCCCTCAACCGCATCCAGCAGGCAGGCCACCTGCGCCGCGGCCGGGAATGCGTCACGGCCGACGACGGCAGCTCCCGCTGGATCACCCGATCGTGGTTCTCCCGCACCGCACGTGACGATGCCTGGTGGGCGGCCTTCATACGAGGCGACGTACCGACGCAGCAGCGCCCCACCCGCTCCCGGGCACACATCCTCCTGGCCGCTCTCGGCCGCGCCGCCCCCGTCCTGTCCCTCTCTCAGGCCGATTGCGCGACGCTCGCCCCGCTGGTGACGGAGTGGTTCGAGCGAGGCGCCTCGGAGGGCGACGTACTGCGTGCGCTCACGGCCGGCCTGCCGACGCCCGTCCACCACCCCGCCGCGCTGGTCCGCAACCGCCTGACCAGCAAACTCCCGCCCCCACCCGCCCCACGTCCGCCGCTACGGGTCTTGGAGTGCGCGAACTGCGGCGCCCCGGGCCGCCCGGAAACCCTGCCAGGGGGGCGTTGCAGCGCCTGTCGGGGCGAACGCGCCCCCGCGCAACCCCCTGCACCTCTGTCCGCCCCCACGGTCCACGCCCACGCGGCCAGGATCCGCGCCGCGATGTCCCAACGACGACAAGAGAAGGCATACGCATGACGGCTCCTACGGTGCGACGTCACTCCTCCAGGGCACGATGGAAGGGAGGAGGCACCACCATGACCCCTGGTACCGCTGACCGCCCGCTGATGCCCATCGAGGACTTCGAGGATCTTGCCGACGCGGCCCCTGACCACGTGCGGCTCGAATACGTCGACGGACGCGTCCGCACGAAGGACCCGCTCAGCGTCGAGGACTTCGAAGAGCTGGAACGCCGCGCCCCGGAGACCGTGCGGCTCGAGTACATCAACGGAAAACTAGAGGTCAAGGCGATGCCGGACGGCAACCACAGCGAGATTCACATGTGGCTGCTTGAGCAGTGCCTGCACCATCGGCCCGACCTGCGGCTCCACCACGAGCGAGGCGTCCGGACCGAGGCCTACCGCAAGGGCCGTGCCCGGGCCGACGGGGCTCTCGTACGACGGGGGTACTTCAAAGGGCACGGTGAGTGGTCCGCTGCCAACGGCGTCCTCATGGTCGTCGAGATCACCTCCCACGACCGTGACACCAACCAGCGGGACCGCATCGACAAGCCCGTCGGATACGCGGCAGTGGACATCCCCGTCTACCTGCTCATCGACCGCGACCACAACACGGTCGTCGTGTACAGCGAGCCCGAGGACGGCCGGTACCAGCAGAAAACGTCCCACGCCTGGGGCACCCCGGTCGAGCTGCCCGAGCCTCTCGGCTTCACTCTGGACACCGAAGAACTCAAGGACTACGCCGACTGAGGACAATGGGCACCATGAACCACGCCCAGCTCACCGCCCTAGGCCGCGCCCTCCGTCTCCTCGGTGAGCACGGCGAAGCCCTCACCTCCGACACCCCGGACGCCAAGCTGCACGAGGTCAAGGGGGATCTGAAGCGGGCCCTGGAGCTGCTGGACGAGAGCGTCGCGGGCGCCGCGCCCAGCACACGGTGCCCCGAGCATCCGAACGGCCCGGTCGACGAGAACGCCCCCGACCTGTGCCTGCTGTGCGAGACCCGGCGCAGGGCCGCCCGCCGGAACGAGTTCAACGGGCCCGCCCCGCAGCAGCCGCAGCCAGCCCCCGTCCAGTCCCGCTACGGCGTGAGCGGCGACCGCCCCCAGCCCCAGCAGCGCTGGCTGCCGGAGCTGTGGAACGGCCAGACCTGGCAACTGTGCGGCACCCCGCGCCGGGACCGCCGCGAGGCCGAGATGTTCATCAACGCCCAGCGCCGCGCACCCCGGGCCGCGATGGCGTACCGGCTGGTGCACGAGTTCACCGACTACGAGGTGCTGCGGGTGTGGGGGACGCCGGTGCGGGTCGACATCGAGCCCATGGGCAACCTTTAGGTCATCCCAGCAGCAACGGCAGCGGGCGGAAGTCGTACCCCTCCCAGAGCCGCCGTGACGCCTCCTCCGGGTACGCCCGCACCTCCGGCTCCGCGTCCAGCACCTGCACCAGCCGCCGCTCCTCGTCGTACGCCGGCCAGCCCGGGTCCCCCGACCTCGCGAACCCCGTCCAGGACGCGCGGAAGCGGGACGACAGCGCCCGCACCGCGTCGGACGGCTCGACGCCCGCGAACAGCAGCGCCCCCAGATCCGCCCCGTACGTACCGAAGAGCAGGGGTATGTCCAGACCGTGGCAGGCGCCCAGCGCGCCGCCGTTCCCGGGGGCCGGCCAGGTCAGTTCGTAGACGTGGGCCTGTCCGCCGCCCGCCCGCTGTGCCTCGGCCAGGTGCAGCGACGGCATGTTGAACAGCCAGTCCGTCTGCACGCGTTCGTAGAGCTCGCTCGGGGAGGCCTCGGGGAAGGCGGCCCGGTACGCCTGTCCACCGTCGGGGGCGAAGAGGCGGAGGGCTGCGGTCGCCTGTTCCTCCGTGATCTGGCCCAGCCGGCCCGCCATGGCGATGAAGAGCCGGTACTCGTCGCGGTTGTGGCCCACGAGCAGCTCGACGTCCTTCGCCGAACCGGCCGCCAGCGCCTGCCACGGCGCGGTCGGCAGCACCTCGCCGTCGACCACCGGAGAGAACGACGTGACCGTCGGCGCCGCCTGGCCCCAGCGGTCGATGTACTGGGGCATCTTCGGGCCCAACGCCTCGCCCGCCGCGGTCAGTTGCCGCGGAGCGATGGTCGAGAGGTCGGCGACCGTGGGCCGCAGCCCCACCTCGGCGGCGAGGGACGTGCCGATGTCTCGGGCCAGCGCGTCCGAGAAGAACGTCCCCGGCACGCTCTGCGCGATCGCCCGCCGGAACAGACCCGCCACGCGCGGCATGGCGAGCAGTGAGGCGACCGAACCGGCACCCGCGGACTCGCCGAAGACCGTGACCTGCCCGGGGTCACCGCCGAACGCCTCGATGTTGTCGCGCACCCACTCCAGTGCCGCGACCTGGTCGAGCAGTCCGCGGTTGGCGGGCGCGCCGTCGATGAACGCGAACCCCTCCATGCCCACGCGGTAGTTGAGGGACACGACCACGACATCGCCGTCGGCCGCGATGTGCCGGGCGTCGTAGCCGGGGCTGCCGGAGTGGCCGAGTTTGTAGGCGCCGCCGTAGATCCACACCATCACTGGGCGCCGGGCGGCCGGGTCCGGCTCGGGGGTCCAGACGTTGACCGTGAGCCAGTCGTCGCCCTCGGGGACGTCGAGCAGGCCCGGGCCGCCCAGGCTGCCGAGGTCCTGCGGGGGCGGCGGGCCGAAGGCGTGGGCGTCCCGTATGCCGTCCCAGGCATGGGCGGGGCGCGGGGCCATGAAGCGGGCCTCGCCCACCGGCGGTGCGGCGAACGGGATGCCACGGAAGACGGCGAGCCCCTCCTCCCTTCGGCCCCGGACCGCACCGGCGGTCGTCCGGACCACGGGCGCGGGCGCTTCGGGGGAACCGCCGGTCGGCGGGCGGGACTCGGTCGTCGGCATCTGGATCTCCTCACGTCATGCCGGTGAACAGGCGCTCAGTCAGTGTCCTTGACTGACGCAAGGAGATCCAGGTGTCACCGATTCCGGTGTCAGCTGAGGGACTTCAGCGCCGCCGCGTCGTACGGCGTCAGGTCACCGAAGCGGCCGTCGAGCACCTTCTGGGCCCACAGCGGGTCCTGGAGCAGGGCGCGGCCGACGGCGACCATGTCGAACTCGTCGCGCTCGAAGCGGTCGAGGAGGTTGTCGAGGTCGCCGACCTCGGCGCCCTGGCCCTGGAAGGACTTGAGGAAGTCGCCGCCGTTGAGGCCGACCGAGCCGACGGTGATGGTGGGCTTGCCGGTGAGCTTCTTGGTCCATCCGGCCAGGTTGAGGTCGGAGTCGTCGAACTCGGGGACCCAGTAGCGCCGGGTGGAGGCGTGGAAGGCGTCGACACCGGCGGCGGCCAGCGGGGTCAGGATGGCCTCCAGCTCCTCCGGGGTCTCGGCGAGACGGGCGTCGTAGGCCTCCTGCTTCCACTGGGAGTAGCGGAAGATGACGGGGAAGTCGGGCGAGACGGTCTCGCGGACGGCCGCGACGATCTCCGCCGAGAACTTGGTGCGGGCGACCGGGTCGCCGCCGTAGGCGTCGGTGCGGCGGTTGGTGCCCTCCCAGAGGAACTGGTCGAGCAGGTAGCCGTGGGCGCCGTGGATCTCCACGCCGTCGAAGCCGATGCGCTCGGCGGCGGCCGCGGCCTCGGCGAACGCGCCGATCACGGCGTCGAGGTCGGCTTGGGTCATGGCCTTGCCGGTGGGCTCCGTGGCGCCGATGCGCAGACCGGAGGGGCCGACGGCGGGGGCGTCGGCGACGGGCGGCTCGCCCTGGTTGCGGACCATGCCGATGTGCCACAGCTGGGGCACGATCGTGCCGCCCGCGGAGTGCACCGCCTCGGCGACCTTCGCCCAGCCCGCGAGCTGCTCCTCGCCGTGGAACCGGGGTACGCGGTCGCTCTGGCCGGCCGAGTCGTGGCCGACGTAGGTGCCCTCGGTGACGATCAGGCCGACCCCGGCGGAGGCGCGGCGCGCGTAGTACGACAGCACGTCCTCGCCGGGGATGCCGCCCGGGGAGAACATGCGCGTCATCGGCGCCATCACGATCCGGTTCGGGACGGTCAGGCCGCCCAGCGACACGGGCCGGGACAGGATTTCGGCGGCGCGGGAAGCGGCGGAGGCGGTGGCGGGGACGGTCACGTGGGGAACTCCTCAGAAGGTACCGGGCAGTATGTGCATACGCATAGGACGCACATTCCAACAGCCCGGCCCCGCCCACGGCATCCCGCCCCCGCTGTGATCCCGCACACGCCCGAGGGCGGCACTCCCTGTCGGAACAGGGAGTGCCGCCCTCGATGAGACCGTTGATCAACCCGGGGAATCCCCAGGGGGTCGATCAGAAGTCCATGTCACCGCCCGGCATGCCGCCGCCGGCCGGGGCAGCGGCCTTCTCCGGCTTGTCGGCGATGACGGCCTCGGTGGTGAGGAACAGCGCGGCGATGGAGGCGGCGTTCTGCAGGGCAGAGCGCGTCACCTTCGCCGGGTCGATGATGCCCTCGGCGATCATGTCGACGTACTCACCGGTCGCGGCGTTCAGGCCGTGGCCGACGGTGAGGTTGCGGACCTTCTCCACGACGACGCCGCCCTCGAGACCACCGTTGACGGCGATCTGCTTCAGCGGGGCCTCCAGCGCGAGCTTCACGGCGTTGGCGCCGGTCGCCTCGTCACCGTCGAGCTCCAGCTTCTCGAAGACCTGGGAGGCCTGCAGCAGGGCCACGCCACCACCGGCGACGATGCCCTCCTCGACGGCCGCCTTGGCGTTGCGCACGGCGTCCTCGATGCGGTGCTTGCGCTCCTTGAGCTCCACCTCGGTGGCGGCACCGGCCTTGATGACCGCGACACCGCCGGCGAGCTTCGCCAGGCGCTCCTGCAGCTTCTCGCGGTCGTAGTCCGAGTCGCTGTTCTCGATCTCGGCGCGGATCTGGTTGACCCGGCCGGCGACCTGGTCGGCGGAGCCGGCACCATCGACGATGGTGGTCTCGTCCTTGGTGATGACGACCTTGCGGGCCTTGCCCAGCAGGTCGAGCGTGGCGTTCTCCAGCTTGAGGCCGACCTCCTCGGAGATCACCTCGCCGCCGGTGAGGATGCCGATGTCCTGGAGCATCGCCTTGCGGCGGTCGCCGAAGCCCGGGGCCTTGACGGCGACGGACTTGAAGGTGCCACGGATCTTGTTGACGACCAGGGTCGACAGGGCCTCGCCCTCGACGTCCTCGGCGATGATCAGCAGCGGCTTGCCCGACTGCATGACCTTCTCCAGGAGCGGGAGCAGGTCCTTGACGTTCGAGATCTTGGAGTTCGCGATCAGGATGTACGGGTCGTCGAGGACGGCCTCCATACGCTCCATGTCGGTCGCGAAGTACGCCGAGATGTAGCCCTTGTCGAAGCGCATACCCTCGGTGAGCTCCAGCTCCAGACCGAAGGTCTGGGACTCCTCGACGGTGATGACGCCTTCCTTGCCGACCTTGTCCATGGCCTCGGCGATGAGCTCGCCGATCTGGGTGTCGGCGGCGGAGATGGAGGCCGTGGAGGCGATCTGCTCCTTGGTCTCGACGTCCTTCGCCTGCTCCAGCAGGGCGGCGGAGACGGCCTCGACGGCACGCTCGATACCGCGCTTCAGGGCCATCGGGTTGGCGCCGGCGGCTACGTTGCGCAGGCCTTCCTTGACCAGGGCCTGGGCGAGGACGGTCGCGGTGGTCGTACCGTCACCGGCGACGTCGTCCGTCTTCTTGGCGACTTCCTTGACCAGCTCGGCGCCGATCTTCTCGTACGGGTCCTCGAGCTCGATCTCCTTGGCGATGGAGACACCATCGTTGGTGATCGTGGGGGCGCCCCACTTCTTCTCGAGGACGACGTTGCGGCCCTTGGGGCCGAGCGTCACCTTGACGGCGTCCGCGAGCTGGTTCATGCCGCGCTCGAGGCCGCGCCGCGCCTCCTCGTCGAACGCGATGATCTTGGCCATGTGAAGTGGTCCCTCCAGGACTGGGGGTGATTACTTCGGACCGCGCCCGCGCCCGCGACGGACGGCTCGCTTGCCTGGTGGTTCCTTCCCCACCCGGCCTGCGGGCCTCACCGACCCGGTCCTTACGTTGTCACTCTCACCTTCAGAGTGCTAACGCAATGATTAGCACTCGGGCATGGCGAGTGCAAGCGCCTCCCGGGGTTCGGCCGGGGCGCTCAGCCACCCGCGAACACCGTCCGGCCGGCCCCCCGGGCAGGCCGAAGGGCCCGCACCCTCGGGGTGCGGGCCCTTCAGAGAAGACCGGTCGCTTGCGGTTGGTCGTGGAACGCGCGTTCAGGCAGCTACGCGAACCATGTCGGCCTGCGGACCCTTCTGGCCCTGCGAGATCTCGAACTCGACCCGCTGGCCCTCTTCCAGGGTGCGGTAGCCGTCCATCTGGATGGCGCTGTAGTGGACGAAAACATCCGCACCACCGTCGACCGCGATGAAGCCGTACCCCTTCTCCGCGTTGAACCACTTGACGGTGCCCTGAGCCATGCCTAACTCCCCTATTACTGGCCCTTGCACAGATCCGCACTTCGCGGACCCGGGTCAGACCTCACCCCCCACGGTTGGGGGCGTGCGCCGGAACGCGTCGACCGCGGCTGAATGTATCTGTCCAACTGCCGTCTGCAACAGGTCAATCGGACGAGAATTCTGGACGCGCAGCATCCGGAATGTGGGGAGAATTCGTGTGACTTCAGGGCAAGTCGGGCCACACAAAGGGAACAAAAGCCGCGAAAGACACTCACACTTTGGCTACATCTTGTCGGGCGCGCGGCAGGAATTCAGGGCTCGCGATCACGAGATCGGGACCGTGTTCCCCAACTGTACCGCGCTCAATCACGCAGAATTGCCCCCTCCGCTTCTCTCACGGAGGGGGCAATTCGATGAACTCTCGGTAACCGGCGTTACTCCGGGTAACAATCAAGCCGGTCGGCCGGTTCAGCCACCGGCGACGGCCGGGATGATCGACACGCCGGCACCGTCCGGCGTCGCCGTCTCAAGCCCCTGCTCGAACCGCACGTCGTCGTCGTTCACGTACACGTTGACGAACCGGCGCAGCTTGCCCTGGTCGTCCAGGACACGGGCGGCGATCCCGGTGTGGTTCTTCTCCAGATCGGCGATGACCTCCCCGAGGGTCGCGCCGTCGGCGGACACCTCGGCCTGACCGCCGGTGTAGGTACGCAGGATGGTGGGGATGCGAACGGTGACGCTCATGACTTCAAAACCTCCGGTTGGGTATCGCCCTCAGGGGCGCGAGGAACTGCGCGACCAGCCCCCACCGGCCCGCAGCGAACAACGATCAGGCGAGGCCGGCATCCCGGAACGAGTCCAGGTTGGGCCGAATGGTCGCAGTCAGACCAGTGCCCGCCACCGCGTCCAGCGTCTTCAGCCCGTCCCCGGTGTTCAGCACAACGATCGACTTCGACGGGTCGAGCACCCCGTTCTCGAGCAGCTTCTTCGCCACCCCCACGGTCACCCCCCCGGCCGTCTCCGCGAAGATCCCCTCGGTCCGCGCGAGGATCTTGATCGCGTCCACGACCTGCTCGTCGTTGACGTCCTCCACCGCCCCGCCCGTACGGCGCGCGATGTCCAGCACGTACGGCCCGTCCGCCGGGTTCCCGATCGCCAGCGACTTGGCGATGGTGTCCGGCTTCTGCGGCCGTACGACGTCGTGCCCGGCCTTGTACGCCGTCGACACCGGCGAGCACCCCTCGGCCTGGGCACCGAAGATCTTGTACGGCTTGTCCTCGACCAGCCCGAGCTTGATCAGCTCCTGCAGGCCCTTGTCGATCTTCGTGAGCTGCGAGCCCGAGGCGATCGGCACGACCAGCTGGTCCGGGAGCTGCCAGCCGAGCTGCTCGCAGATCTCGTACGCGAGAGTCTTTGACCCCTCCGCGTAGTACGGGCGCAGGTTGACGTTGACGAAGCCCCAGCCCTCGCCGGCCGGGTCGCCGATCAGCTCGGAGCAGAAGCGGTTCACGTCGTCGTAGTTGCCCTCGATGCCGACGAGCTCGCCGCCGTAGACCGCGGCCATGACGACCTTGCCCTGCTCCAGGTCGTGCGGGATGAACACGCAGGAGCGGAAACCGGCACGGGCCGCCGCCGCGCCCACCGCACCGGCGAGGTTGCCGGTGGAGGAGCAGGACAGCGTGGTGAAGCCGAAGGCGCGGGCGGCCTCCAGGGCCTGGGCGACGACGCGGTCCTTGAAGGAGTGCGTCGGGTTGCCGGAGTCGTCCTTGACGAAGAGCTTGCCGGCGTCGACACCCAGCTCGCGCGCCAGGTTGTCGGCCTTGACGAGCTTGGTCCAGCCCGGGTTGATGTTCGGCTTGTCCGCCACGTCGGCCGGGACCGGCAGCAGCGGGGCGTAGCGCCAGATGTTCGAGGGGCCCGCCTCGATGCGCTTGCGGAGCTCTTCGGTGTCGTAGGCCGAGAAGTCGTAGGCGATCTCCAGCGGGCCGAAACACTCCTCGCAGGCGAAGACCGGGCCGAGGGGCACCCGGTGGCCGCACTCGCGGCAGCTCAGGGCGGCGGCGGGGCCGAGGTCGACGGTGGAGTTCGTGGTGCTTGCAACAGTCTGCGCAGCCATGTGAGGCGAGGCCCTTTCTCCTCATCTTCCTCACGACGCATCTCGCCGTGAGACGGATTTGGCACCTTCCCGAGCCGGGAGCCTCGCGCAGGTGGTCGACAGTGACCTACGAGTACCGACTGGAGGGTTGCCGGGGCTTCATCGGGCCGTTTCCCTCTGCCCCTCTGGATGAGCTGTATGTGGTTGTAAACAGCGGTTGACCCCGGACATGCGTTGGTCACCCGCGTTGTTCAAGACTGTAACCGACGACCAGGACAGTTGAGATAGTCGTCCGAACCGCGAGATGGCTCACAGCCCGTCCCGCCGAGAGAAACGCTTAAGGAGCCGCCACGGTGCTGGAAGAAGTCGAGCGCTGGCTGGGCACCCGTTCCTGGTCCGCGGCCGATCGCCCGCTCCACCAGATGCTGGCCGCCAAGCAGCGCACGGGCCAGACGGTCAGCGTCGTGCTGCCCGCGCTCAACGAGGAGGAGACGGTCGGCGACATCGCCGCCGCCATCCGCCACGACCTGATGCGGCAGGTCCCGCTCGTCGACGAGCTCGTCGTCGTGGACTCGGGCTCGACCGACCGTACGTCGGAGGTGGCCGCCGCCGCGGGCGCGACGGTGGTGCACCGGGACGCGATACTCCCACGCCTGCCCGCCGTGCCCGGCAAGGGCGAGGTGCTGTGGCGCTCGCTGCTCGCCACCCGCGGGGACGTCGTCTGCTTCGTCGACGCCGACCTGAGGGACTTCTCGTCCGAGTTCGTCTCCGGGATCGTGGGCCCGCTGCTCACCGACCCGGACGTCGACCTGGTGAAGGCCATGTACGACCGCCCCCTGGGGGGCGCCGCCGGGCAGGGCGGCCGGGTCACGGAGCTGATGGCCAGGCCGCTGCTCAACATGCACTGGCCGCAGCTGGCCGGGTTCGTGCAGCCGCTGGGCGGCGAGTACGCGGCCCGCCGCTCGCTGCTGGAGCAGCTGCCGTTCCCCGTCGGGTACGGCGTCGAGCTGGGCATGCTGGTCGACGCCCTGCACCTGGTGGGGCTCGACTCGCTCGCCCAGGTGGACGTCGGGGTGCGCAGGCACCGGCACCAGGACGGGCAGGCACTGGGCCGGATGGCCGCCGCGATCTACCGCACGGCCCAGCTGCGGCTGGCCCGCGGGCATCTGGTCCGGCCGTCCCTGACCCAGTTCGAGCGGGGCGAGGACGGCTTCGAGCCGCGTACCTACTCCGTGGACACCGAGGAGCGTCCGCCGATGGTGGAGATCGCCGAGTACCAGGCCCGGAGAGCGGCCTGACCGGGGTCGTTTTCGGCCGGGTGGGGCAGGTCCGTACGTTTGAGCGTTTCCTGGCCGGGCTAGGTTGAGGCGTATGGCTTCAACGTACGGTGCTGCCCAGGTACTGGTGGCCTCCAACCGCGGCCCGGTCTCCTACACGGTCGGCGAGGACGGTTCGCTGAACGCCAAGCGCGGCGGCGGCGGGCTGGTCTCGGGGCTGTCCGCGATCGGCTCGGACGCGGATGCGCTGTGGGTGTGCTCGGCGCTGTCCGACGGTGACCGCGAGGCGGTCCGGCAAGGGGTCGGCGAGGACGGCGTGCGGATGCTGGACATCCCGGCCGACGTGCACGCCGACGCCTACAACGGCATCGCCAACTCGGTGCTGTGGTTCGTGCACCACATGCTGTACCAGACGCCGCTGGAGCCGGTCTTCGACGCGGAGTTCCGGCGGCAGTGGGCGTCGTACGAGACGTACAACCGGGCGTTCGCCGAGGCGCTGGCCGAGGAGGCGGCGCGGGGCGCGACGGTCGTGGTGCAGGACTACCACCTGACGCTGGTCCCGGGCATGCTCCGCGAGCTACGGCCCGACCTGCGTATCGGCCACTTCTCGCACACGCCGTGGGCGCCGCCCGAGTACTTCCGGATGCTGCCGGACGACGTGGCCGGGCAGGTGCTGCGCGGCATGCTGGGCGCGGACCGGCTGGGCTTCCTCACGCGGCGCTGGGCGGACGCGTTCGAGGAGTGCGCCGAGCGGTTCGCGGGCGGGCTCGGGGGCACGCGGATCGGCGTGCACGGGCTGGGGGCCGACGCGGACTTCCTGCGGGAGCGGGCGCACCGGCAGGACGTCGAGGAGCGGATCGTGGCGCTGCGCCGGGAGATCGGCGAGGGCCGCCGCACCATCGTCCGCGTCGACCGCACCGAGCTGTCGAAGAACATCGTCCGCGGCCTGCTCGCCTACCGGCGGCTCCTGGAGACCCATGCCGAGTGGCGCGAGCGCGTGGTGCACGTCGCCTTCGCCTACCCGTCGCGGCAGGACCTCGCGGTGTACCGGGACTACACGGCCGAGGTGCAGCGGGTGGCGGACGAGATCAA
This sequence comes from Streptomyces sp. NPDC006372, assembly GCF_040612515.1. Taxonomy (NCBI): domain Bacteria; kingdom Bacillati; phylum Actinomycetota; class Actinomycetes; order Kitasatosporales; family Streptomycetaceae; genus Streptomyces; species Streptomyces sp. NPDC006372. The sequence goes on from NZ_JBEXQJ010000041.1 coordinate 47,118, forward strand.
CGCCGAGTACGGGACACCGGGCTGGACACCGGTCGTCCTGCACGTCAAGGACGACTTCGCCCGCTCGCTGGCCGCGTACCGGCTGGCCGACGTGGCCCTCGTCAACCCCATCCGCGACGGCATGAACCTCGTCGCCAAGGAGGTTCCGCTGCTCTCCGAGGCCGGCTGCGCGCTGGTGCTGTCGCGGGAGGCCGGGGCGCATGAGGAACTCGGCGAGGACGCGATCACGGTGAACCCCTACGACGTCACCGGCACGGCGGCGGCCCTGCACGAGGCGCTGTCGATGCGCCCGGAGGAACGCGCGGAGCGGAGCAAGCGTCTGGCGGCGTCGGCGACCGCGCTGCCGCCCGCGCAGTGGTTCCTGGACCAGCTCGAGGCACTGAGGCACTGAGGGGCTGATCACCGATGGCCGCTTCCGCCGGCTCCGCGCTGCCGGAGCCCACCACCCGCCCCGGCCGCGAAGGCCTCGACGCCCTCCTCACGCATCCCGGCAAGGCTCTGATCGGGCTCGACTTCGACGGGACGCTCGCGCCGATCGTGGCCGACCCCGAGAAGGCCCGGGCCCACCCCGAGGCCCTGTCCGCGCTGGCCGCGCTCGCGCCGAAGGTCGCCGCCGTGGCGGTGATCACCGGGCGGCCCGCCGAGGTCGCCGTGCGCAACGGCGCCTTCGCGGACGTACCGGGCCTTGAGCACCTGGTGGTGCTGGGGCACTACGGCGCCGAGCGGTGGGACGCCCGCAGCGGCGAGACCAGCGCCCCCGAACCACACCCCGGCGTGGCCGCGATCCGTGCCGAGCTGCCCGAGCTCCTCGAACGGCTCGGCGCGTCGCAGGGGACCTGGATCGAGGAGAAGGGCCGGGCGGTGGCCGTGCACACCCGCCGGGCCGCCGATCCGCAGGCCGCCCTGGACTCCCTGCGCGAACCGCTCGCCGGACTGGCGGCCCGCCACGGCCTGATCGTCGAGCCCGGCCGCATGGTCCTCGAACTCCGCCCGCCCGGCATGGACAAGGGCGTCGCGCTCACCGAGTTCGCCCGGGAGATCGGCGCCGGGTCCGTCCTCTACGCCGGCGACGACCTGGGCGACCTGCCCGCCTACGCCGCCGTCGACAAGCTCCGCTCGGACGGCACCCCGGGCCTGCTGGTCTGCAGCGGCAGCGACGAGGTGACCGAACTCAGCGAGCGATCGGACGTGGTGGTGGACGGCCCGGAGGGTGTCGTACACCTGCTGGCAGCTCTGGCGGACCGGCTCGGCTAGTTGCCTGGGGGCGCGGGGAACTGCGCGACAAGCCCCCGCCCACCCGCACCCCCGCGACGGCCGAACACCCCACGGTCCTCAGCGCTCCCCCCGACGCCGCTCCCGCACCCGCCGCAGCCGATTCACCGTCACCGGATCGTGGGCCAGCGCCCGCGGATCGTCCAGCAGCGCGTTGAGCAGCTGGTAGTAACGCACCGGCGCGAGACCCAACTCCTCCCGGACCGCCCGCTCCTTCGCCCCGGGCCCGGGAAAAGAACGGCGTTCGAGGGCGAGGATGTCCCGCTCCCTGCGCCCGAGCCCCACGCCGTCGTCGTACTCCTCGTCCATGCCCGGCACGGTAACGCCCACCACCGACAGCGGCGCTACTCCGCGTTCTCCGCCCGGCTCGCCTCCGCCTGGAGCCGGCCGAGGACGGCCGAGGGGCTGCCGCCGGGGGCGACCGCCTTGCCGATCTGCTGCTTCACCTGCGCGCTGACGTCGGCCCAGGAGGTCTTGCCGGCCGGGTAGAGCTCGGAGGACGGCAGCTCCTCCAGGAACGTCCTGAGGTGCCGGTCCCGGCCGGAGGCGGCCATGGTCGCGGAGGCGGAGCTGGTGACCGGCAGCAGGTCGTACTCGCGGGAGAAGGCCAGCACGTTCTTCTCGCTGTAGACGAAGTCGAGGAAGTCGCCGATCTGGTCGCGGTTCCCGTTCTTGCGGAACGCCGTCATCCAGTCGGCGACACCGAGCGTGGAGCCGGTCGTCCCCTCCTTGCCCGGCGTCGGCACCATGCCGTACTTGACGCCGCCCTTGGCGGCGATCTTCGCCAGGGACGGGTGCCCGTTGAGCATCCCGACCTCGCCCTTCGCGAAGGCTGCGAACGCCGCGGCCCGGTTGAGCTCGCCGGGCGCGACCGGCCCGGTCAGACCCTTGCCGACCAGGTCGTCCTTCAGCCAGGAGAAGGTGTCGACGTTCTCCGGGGAGTCGATGCCGTAGCTGTCGACGCTGTCGGTGTAGCCGCCCCCGCCGCTGAGCATCCACTGCATGCTCTCGGCCTGCGCCTCCTCGGGGCCGAGGGGCAGCGCGTAGGGGTACTTCACGCCCTCGGCCTTGAGCGCCTCGGCGTCGTCGGCCAGGTCCTCCCAGGTCTCGGGCGGGGTGATGCCGGCCTTGCTGAAGAGGGTCTTGTTGTAGAAGAGCACGCGCGTGGAGGAGGCGAACGGCATGCCGTACTGCACACCCTTGACCTGTCCCGCGGTGGCCAGCTGCCCGACGAAGTCGGCCTGCACGGGTATGGAGAGCAGGTCGTCGGCCTTGTAGAGCTGGTTGTGGGCCGCGTAGTCGGCGTACGCGCCGATCTGCGCCATGTCCGGCGGGTCACCGGCGGAGACCATCTCCCGGACCTTGCGGTCGACGTCGTTCCAGGAGTAGACGCTGACGTCGATCTCCACGCCCGGGTGCTCGGCCTCGTACTCCCGGACGAGCTTGTCCCAGTACTTCTTCGAGCTGTTGGCGGCGTTGTCGCCGTAGTCGGCGGCGACCAGCTTCAGGGTCACGTCGGCGGAGCCGCCCGTCATGCCGCAGCCACCGAGGACCGCCGTCATCCCCAGCGCGGACACCACCGCGATCGTTCCTGCCATCCGCCGCCGCTGCACCGCTGTTCTTCCCCACCCTGGCGTCGCCGCCGTAACCGTGGCGTCTCCGCCACCGAAAGTTTTCGATATTCGGAGTAAGGTCTACACCACGTGAGTGGACTAGACCTCTCGCGGGTCCCCGGGTCACACTGTTCTCCGTGAGACATGTCATCGCCCTCGACGTGGGCGGCACCGGGATGAAGGCCGCCCTGGCCGGACCGGGGGGCGAGGTGCTGCACCGCGCCCGCCGGGCCACCGGACGCGAGCAGGGGCCGCAGGCCGTCGTCGCGGGCATCCTCGACTTCGCCGCCGAGCTGCACGCCTACGGCGCCGAGCACTTCGGCACGCCCGCCGAGGCCGTCGGCGTGGCCGTCCCCGGCATCGTCGACGAGGCCCGGGGCGTGGCCGCCTACGCGGCGAACCTCGGCTGGCGCGACGTCCCCCTGCGCGACCTGCTGTCCGAGCGGCTGGGCGTCCCGGTCGCCCTCGGCCACGACGTACGCACCGGTGGCCTCGCCGAAGGCCGGGTCGGCGCGGGCCGGGGTGCCGACCGGTTCCTGTTCGTCGCGCTGGGCACCGGCATCGCGGGTGCCATCGGCGTCGACGGCCGGGTCGAGGCGGGCGCGCACGGCTTCGCGGGCGAGATCGGCCACATCGTCGTACGCCCCGGCGGAACCGCCTGCCCGTGCGGGCAGTACGGCTGCCTGGAGCGCTTCGCCTCGGCGGCGGCCGTGAGCGAGGCATGGGCCGCGGCCTCCGGCGACCCGGGCGCGGACGCGGCGGACTGCGCGAAAGCGGTCGTCTCCGGCGCCCCCGAGGCCCGGGCGGTCTGGCAGAACGCCGTCGACACCCTCGCCGACGGCCTGGTCACGGCCCTCACCCTGCTGGACCCCCGCACACTGATCATCGGCGGCGGCCTGGCGGAGGCGGGGGAGACGTTGTTCACACCCCTGCGGGAAGCGATCCGCAGCCGCATCACCTTCCAGAAACAGCCGACGCTCGTCCCCGCGGCCCTGGGCGATGCGGCCGGTTGTCTGGGCGCCGGGCTCCTGGCCTGGGATCTCCTCAACCAGACCGACCGTACGGAGGTAACGCCCTGATGGCAGCGGACCCAGGGGCGCGGGACAGCGTCGAAATGCGGCTCCGCCGCGGGGCGCGACCAGCCACGACGCACCCGCACCCCGCGACGACCGGACACCCCACGGTCCTCACCGGCGCGACAGTGGTGCTCCCCACAGGAACGGTCGAAAACGGCCAGGTGGCCATCGACGGCACCCGGATCACAGCAGCAGTCCCCGAAAACGCCCAGTTCATCGACGCAACCGGCCACTACCTCCTCCCCGGCTTCATCGACCTCCACAACCACGGCGGCGGCGGAGCCTCCTTCACCTCCGGGTCGGTCGACGACATCCTCAAGGGCATCCACACCCACCGCCTGCACGGCACGACCACCCTGGTCGCCTCCACCGTCACCGGCGACATGGACTTCCTCACCCGGCGCGCGGGCCTGCTGAGCGAACTGGCCGAGCAGGGCGACATCGCCGGCATCCACTTCGAGGGCCCGTTCATCTCCCCCTGCCGCAAGGGCGCCCACGCCGAGGACCTCCTGCGCGACCCGGACCCCGCGGAGGTCCGCAAACTGCTCGACGCGGCCCGGGGCCGGGCGAAGATGCTCACGCTGGCCACGGAGCTCCCCGGCGGCCTGGACTCCGTACGCCTCCTGGCCGAGCACGGCGTGATCGCGGCGATCGGCCACACGGACGCGACGTACGAGCAGACGGTCGAGGCCATCGACGCGGGCGCCACGGTCGCCACCCACCTCTTCAACGCGATGCCGCCCCTCGGTCACCGCGCCCCCGGCCCGATCACGGCACTCCTGGAGGACGACCGGATCACGGTGGAGCTGATCAACGACGGCACGCACCTGCACCCCGCCGCACTCCAGCTGGCGTTCCATCACGCCGGCGCGGACCGGGTCGCGTTCATCACGGACGCGATGGACGCGGCCGGTTTCGGCGACGGCCGCTACTGGCTCGGCCCGCTGGAGGTAGAGGTCGCCGACGGCGTGGCCCGCCTGGTGGCGGACGGCACGATCGCCGGCTCCACCCTCACCCTGGACCGCGCCTTCAAACGGGCGGTCACGGTCGACGGCCTCTCCGTCGAGGACGCCGTGACGGCCCTCTCCGCGAACCCGGCCCGCCTGCTCGGCCTGGACGACACGATCGGCTCATTGCAGCCCGGGAAGTTCGCCGACCTGGTGCTCCTGGACACCGACTTCGACCTGAAGGGCGTGATGCGCCGGGGCGAATGGGTGGTCCCTCCCCAACTGGGCTGATCCATCCCTCAGTCGAGAGACGGTGGCCGACTCCAGGACTGGGCCGACCGCCGTCTCTTTGGCATGATCAGGGAACGTTCACGGCAACAAGCGCGTCTGGGGGAGGTCGGCCCGGTGATCCTCACGGTCACGCTGAACACCGCTCTCGACATCACCTATCGCGTACGGTCTCTCAGGCCGCACGCCTCCCACCGCGTCTCCGAGGTGACGGAACGACCCGGCGGCAAGGGCGTCAACGTGGCCCGGGTGCTCGCGGCGCTCGGGCACGAGGTGACGGTGACCGGGTTCACGGGCGGGGCGACCGGCCGGGTCGTGCAGGAGAAGCTGGCATCGGTACCGGGCGTGGTCGACGCACTGGTCCCGGTAGCGGGCCCGACCCGCCGCACCGTCGCGGTGGTCGACGCGCAGACCGGCGACACGACACAGCTGAACGAACCCGGCCCCACGATCACGGCGTCCGAGTGGTCGGCCTTCCAGGAGGCCTACGAGCACCTGCTCGCCTCCGCCTCCGCGGTGGCCCTGTGCGGCAGCCTCCCACCGGGCGTGCCGGTCGGCGCCTACGCGGGCCTGGTCCGCACGGCCCGGTCCGCCGGCGTCCCGGTACTCCTGGACACCAGCGGCGAGCCCCTGCGCCGGGGGGTCGCCGCCCGCCCCGACATCATCAAGCCGAACGCCGACGAACTGGCCGAACTCACCGGCTCCCACGACCCCCTGCGCGCCACCCAGGACGCCCGTCGCCGGGGCGCGGGCGCGGTGGTCGCCTCCCTCGGCCCCCAGGGTCTCCTCGCAGCTACCCGAGAAGGCCGCTGGCGAGCCGGCCCGCCGACCCTCGTACACGGCAACCCGACGGGCGCGGGCGACTCGGCGGTAGCGGGCCTGCTGTCCGGCTTGGTCGAACACCTCCCCTGGCCGGACCGCCTGACCCGGGCGACGGCCCTGTCGGCGGCAACCGTGCAGGCGCCGGTGGCGGGGGAGTTCGACCGGCGGGTCTACGAGGATCTGCTGGGGCGGGTCACGGTGACGAGCGAGGCATCTGCGGCGTAGGGCACAGTTGATCGGAAACCCCTGGCCGCCCCGTCTCGCCCCGCCTAAGATCGCGGACGACCAAAGAACGACCTTTTTGCTGGGGGAACAATTGAACAAGATCACAAGGCTTGCCATGGTGGGCATCGCCTCCGTGGGCCTCATGGTCACCATGAACTCCGGGGCTTCGGCGGCTCCGGTGAGCAGCGCCGGCACCGTGACCGTGCAGGACTGGGGCGGCGGCTGGAGCGACGTCCGGGACGTCAGCATCCGTGAGAAGCCCAGCACCACCGCGCGCAAGGTCGGCACCCTGAAGAAGGGGAAGATCGTCAAGTGCTGGGTGGCCGGGTGCAGCGGCACGCACAACGGCGGTGCCTACAAGTGCACGAGCAGCTCGCCGACCGAGAAGGACTGGCACGAGGTCCGCTGGAACGGCAAGAAGGCGTGGGCCGCGAGCCGTTGCCTGGAGTGGGGCCGGGTCGAGTGAGCTGACCGCTTCCGCGCTCGTACGACGGCGGCCGTCCTCCCGCATGGTGCGGGGAGACGGCCGCCGTCTTGTACGCCGGTGCGGTCAGTCCTTCGCGAGGTAGAACTGGTCGAGGAGCGCGTCGCACTGGTTGCCCTCGTTACAGGCGAGCTCGATCGTGTTGGTGCCCTCGGTCAGGTTGACGTTGGACCACGTCTCCTTCCAGCCCTTTTCATAGTCGCCCTTGGGCGTGGTCCCGCCGAAGTTCTTCATCTGGATCGGCCGGTCCTGCGGCTCGCCGTTGACGACCAGCGTGGCGTTGGCGTCGACGCCCGGAACGGCGTAGTGCACGTACAGCCGGTAGGTGCCGGCCTTCTTGATGCCGTCGACGGACCAGGTGACCGTCGCGCCCACGTGGTTGAAGCCGGTCACATAGACGCCACCGTCGGCCTTCGCACCCTTGATGTCCGACGCCGTCGTAACGCCCTCACCGAGGCGCATCGTCTTCACGTCGCTCTTCGGGAGCTCGCTCTCGGACGAGCCGCCGCCCTTGCTCTTCGACGGGCTCGGCTTCGACTCCTGGGACTGGGTCGGCCCCGGGTTCGCCTGGTTGTCGGGCTCGTCCTTGTCCTTGTCCCCGCCCAGCATCGCCACACCGATGCCGATGACGACCGCGGCGACCACCGCGATGGCACCGATCAGCAGACCCTTGGTGTTGGGACCGCGGCCACCCCGGCCGCCGCCACCGCCGCCGGCCGGCATCTGCTGCTGGGCGGTGGGGGCGCCGCCGGGCAGCGTCTCCGGTGCCGCGTAGTGCGCGTTCGGCTGACCGTAGGCACCCTGCTGCGAGGCCTGGCCGTACGCCGCGGTCTGGGTGGCCTGCGGCTGCTGGCCGTACTGGCGTGTGCCGACCGCCCGCACCCGGTTGACCGAGTTCGGGTAGCCGTAGCCCCCGGACGGCGGCTGGGCCCCGTTGGCCTGCCCGTCGGCGTAGAGATAGCCGAACGGGTCGTCGTCCTCGGGCGTGCTCGCGCCGTTGTTGCCGGGCGTCATCCCTTGGTCTCCTCAGTCAGGTGCGGTGCAAAGAAGTACGAGTCGAGAACGCGAGCCTACCCGCTCCCAGTGCCCCAAACGGGTGACTCAGACCGCATCCACTCGCTGACCTGGGACTCACCCGGCGCGTCTGTGTTGTTTGGGACGAGATCGTTTCTCGACGTACATCCGCTCGTCAGCGGATTTCAACACTTCGTCCGCCGTCATTCCACAGTGTGCCCATCCGATGCCGAAGCTGGCGCCCACCCGGACGGCCCGCCCCTCGGCACGGATGGGCTGGATGATCTCGTTGCGGAGACGGACCGCGAGGTCCTGCGCGTCGGCCCGGCCGAGCCCGTCGGCCAGGATGACGAATTCGTCACCCCCGAGCCGGGCGACGGTGTCGCCGTCGCGGACGCCGTTGCCGAGCCGCCGGGCGACCTCGATGAGAACCGCGTCACCCGCGTTGTGCCCGAACCGGTCGTTGATCGACTTGAAGCCGTCGAGGTCGCAGAAGAGCACGGCGAGGCCCTTGGTGCCGTCGTCGTGGTCGCCGTCCGGGGCGACGGTGTGCACATGGTGGTCGTAGGCGTCGTACGGTTCGGCGCCCGGCCCGCCGAAGTCGAAGCCCTGGCCGACCGCGTCGAAGGCGGGATGCCCGAAGGCCGCGTCGTGGGATTCGGCGACCGCGGGGTACGGGGACGCGGCGCGCTGGCACAGCCGCGCGGACAGGCGGGAGCGCAGCTCGGCGGAGTTCGGCAGGCCGGTGAGCGAGTCGTGCGAGGCACGGTGGGCGAGCTGGAGCTCGCGGCGTTTGCGCTCCTCGATGTCCTCGACGTGGGTGAGGAGGAAGCGGGGGCCGTCGGCGGCGTCGGCGACGACGCTGTTGCGCAGGCTGACCCAGACGTAGGTGCCGTCCCGGCGGCCGAGGCGGAGCTCCGCGCGGCCGCCCTCGGCCGAGGTGCGCAGCAGGGTGCCTATGTCCTCGGGGTGGACCAGGTCGGAGAACGAGTAGCGGCGCATCGCGGACGCGGGGCGGCCCAGCAGTCGGCACAGGGCGTCGTTGGTGCGCAGGATCCGGCCGTGCTGGTCGCCGCCCATCTCGGCGATGGCCATGCCGGAGGGGGCGTACTCGAAGGCCTGCCTGAAGCTTTCCTCGCTCGCCCGCAGCGCCTGCTGCTCGCGCTCCAGGCGGACCAGCGCGCGTTGCATGTTGGCGCGCAGCCGGGCGTTGCTGATCGCGATGGCGGCCTGGAAGGCGTACATCTGGAGCGCCTCGCGGCCCCACGCGCCGGGGCGGCGGCCGTTGCGCGGCCGGTCCACGGACAGCACGCCGATCAGCTCGCCGCACGTCCCACTGCCCGACGGGCCGGGCGCGTACATGGGCGCGAAGAGCCGGTCGGCCGGATGCCACTCGTCCTCGAAGCGGGGAGCGGGGCCGTCGGTGTACCACTGCGGGACGTCGTCGTCGTCGAGGACCCAGCCCTCGGTGTGCGGTATGAACACCAGGTCGCCCCAGCGCTCACCCATGTTCAGGCGACGGTCCCAGGACCCGCGCGAGCCGACGCGGCCGGTGATGAGGGCCTCGGCCGCGGGGTTCCCGGCGAAGGCGGCGACGACGAGGTCCCCGTCTGGCCGGACGAGGTTCACGCACGCCAGCTCGTACCCGAGGGCGGTGACCACGCCCTCCGCGACGGTCTGCAGTGTGTCCGCCAGGCTGCGGGCCGTGTTCATGTCGGCCATGACCTGGTGCAGTTGTCGCAGGGACGCAAGACGGACGTAGGGCTCCGACTCGGTCTCCATGCTCGCCCTCCCCCCGAGTACCTCGCAGCGAATCAAGAATCAAGGGTTCTCATCGGCGTACGTCCTGGCAGCTTCCCCGCCACTGAATCACAGCGCGCTGCTCACTCGGTACACAGGGTCAACAATTCCTGCCCCTTGTGACTCAAGTCACATGCAAACCTGAACAATTGACTGGAGTTTCTGCGTTTTCCCGGTGCGCGCAGTGAGCCCATTTTTTGTGGCGTTGCGCACAACGTCGCGAGAGCGCCGCGAGAGATCGGTCGCGGGTCCTAAGACCGTGGTCGGCCGGGAGCCCGATGCGCGAGGCGCGGGACGGAGATTAGCGTTTCCGGTGTGCTGAACACTCCCCCCGCCACGTCCCCGATCATTCCGTCGCCCGCCTCCGGGCATGCTGAGGGGGTGAGCAACGACGAGTTCCGCGCCGCCATGTCCCGGCTGGCCTCGGGCGTGGTCCTGGTGACCGCGCGGGAGGCGCCGCTCGACCCCGACGATCCGGGAGCGCCGAGCGCCGAGGACGTGGGCATGACCGCCACGGCCTTCATGTCGGTGTCCCTGGATCCGCCCCTGGTGCTGGTGAGCCTGCGCGAGGGCTCCCGCATGGACGATCTGCTCGACGAGCAGCCCCTGTGGGGGGTCTCGGTCCTCGCCGAGAGCCAGCGGCACATCGCCGGCCGCTTCGCCATGAAGGGCAGGGTCAGCGACCGCCTGCTGTTCGCGGACATCCCGTACACGCGCGGCGAGTACACCGACGCGCCTCTCGTCGGCGGTGCCCTGGCCGTCCTGGAGTGCCGTACCGAGCAGCGGGTACCGGCCGGGGACCACGTCCTGGTGATCGGCCGCGTCCTGACGGCCCGCGTCCCGAGCGCGGAGGGCGGACCGCTGACGTACTTCCGGGGCCGCTACCGCCACTTGGGCTGACCCGGATATTCCGTGGCCGGGCCCGCGCGGGCGCTCCTAGGGTGCCCGGACGACGAGACCCACGACACCCACGACGCCCTCGCCCCGGCTCGAAGAGATCACCCCCGCGAACATCGACGCCGCCCTCGCGGTCCGCGTCCGCCCCGACCAGGAACACGCGGTCGCTCCGGTCGTGAAGTCGCTCGCCGAGGCGTACGCGCATCCCGGCGTCGCCTGGCCCCGGCTCATCGTCGACGACGACCGCCCGGTCGGCTCGGCTTCCGGACCAACGGGGAGATCAGCGGAGGCCAGACGGTGGGTGTACTGGACCTCGTCTAGTTCCAGTGCTGCCCGGAGCGCCCGCGCTTCGTCTCGGCGCGCTGTTTCTTCTCCCGCAGCCGGCGTTCGTTGATGCCGCGTGGGATGCGGGTCGGCTTGCGGGGCTTGGGCGGGGGCGCGGTGGCCTCGGCCAGGAGGGCGGCGAGGCGTACGGCGGCGGCCTCGCGGTTGCGCCACTGGGAGCGGTGCTCGGAGGACCGTACGGTGACGACCCCGTCGACCAGCCGCCCGGCCAGTCGCTCCAGCGCCCGCCGCTTCCACACCTCCGGCAGCGCCTCGGTCCTCGCCAGGTCGAAGCTCAGCTCGACCTTCGAGTCACTGGTGTTGACGTGCTGCCCGCCCGGCCCCGACGACCGCGAGAAACGCCACATGAGCTCGGCCTCGGGCAGGGAGACGGAGCCGCGGATGACGTGGGGACCAGACATGCCCTCCATGTTCCCGCTCCTGTCCCGTCCACGTCATCCCAATAATCGCGAGTAAAGAAAGTAAAGGAGCAGGAACCTCGCGGACCCCTCTCCGCGTTCATGGGGGTAGCTGTAGCTTCTTTGCCGTACGTATACGAGGGAAGGGACTCCCAACAATGGCTGTAAGCCTGTCCAAGGGTGGCAACGTCTCGCTCACCAAGGAGGCTCCGGGCCTGACCGCCGTCACCGTGGGCCTCGGCTGGGACGTCCGCACCACCACCGGCACGGACTTCGACCTCGACGCCTCCGCGATCGCGGTGAACACGCAGGGCAAGGTCTACTCGGACGCCCACTTCGTCTTCTTCAACAACAAGAACACCCCGGACAACTCCATCGTCCACACCGGCGACAACCGCACGGGTGAGGGCGCGGGTGACGACGAGGCGATCAACGTCAACCTGGCCGCGCTCCCGGCCGACATCGACAAGATCGTCTTCCCGGTCTCGATCTACGACGCGGAGAACCGCTCGCAGAACTTCGGCCAGGTCCGCAACGCCTACATCCGCATCGTCAACCAGGCCGGCGGCGCGGAGATCGCCCGCTACGACCTCTCGGAGGACGCGGCCACGGAGACGGCCATGGTCTTCGGCGAGCTCTACCGCAACGGCGCCGAGTGGAAGTTCCGCGCGGTCGGCCAGGGCTACGCCTCGGGCCTGGTCGGCATCGCCCAGGACTTCGGCGTGAACGTCTGACGGACACCCCAGGGGCATGCCCTCAAGGGCATGCCCCCCAAGGGGCGCGGGACAGCGTCAAACTGCGGCTCCGCCGCGGGGCGCGACCAGCCACGAACCACCGGCACCCGGGCACGCACGCCCCAACGACGCTCCCCTCAGCCCCGCTCCGGCTTCCCCTCCCCATACAGCCAGTCCTCCCAGACCCCCTCGAAGTCCTGCCCCGGCGCCTGCTTCTCGACATACGCCGTGAAGTCAGCCGTATCGGCGTTCCCGTACCGGTACTCCTCCGCCCACCCCCGAAGAATCCCGAAGAACCTGTCGTCCCCGACGACCTGCCGCACCTTCTGCAACACCATCGCCCCCCGCAGATACACCGGCGGTTCGGAGATCCGCGCGGCGTCCGGCGGCTCCGCGGGCGGGAACTCCCAGATCGACTCAGCGGCCTTCTCGGTGTCGAAGTAGTCCCCGGAGTACAGCGAGTCGAAGGTCTCCTGCGCGCTCTCGCCCCCGTGGTCCTCCTCCCACAACCACTCCGCGTACGTCGCGAACCCCTCGTTGAGCCACATGTCCCGCCAGCTCTCGGGCGTCACGGAGTCGCCGTACCACTGATGAGCGAGCTCGTGGACGAGGAGCGTGAGGTCGGGGGCGCCCGGGAAGACCGGGCGGCTCTGGGTCTCCAGCGCGTACCCGACGTCGGGCGCGCGGTCGACGATCGCGCCGGTGGCGGAGAAGGGATACGGGCCGAACCTCCGCTCCGCCCAGCGCAGCACCTCCGGGATCCGCCCGAGCACCGGCCGGCTCGCCTTCGCCTCCGCCGGGTCGACGGCCGTGTACACGGGCAGGCCGTCCCCCGTCCTGGAGCGGCCGATGTCGAAGCGGCCGATCGCGAGCACGGCGAGGTAGCTCGCCATCGGCTCGCCGGTGTGCCAGTGGAAGGCCGTACGGCCTCCCGTGCTCGTCTCGCTCCGCAACTCCCCGTTGGACACGGCCCGCAGCCCCCGGGGCACCGTCACCGTGAGGTCGTAGGCCGCCTTGTCGGAGGGGTGGTGGTTGCCGGGGAACCACGCCATCGACCCGACCGGCTCGCCGAGCGCGAGCACCCCGTCGGTGGTGCGCAGCCAGCCCTCCTCGGAGCCGTCCGGGTCGGTGACGGTCTCCGGGACACCGGAGTAGCGGACCGTCACGCGGAACGTCTCGTCCCGTTCGATGTCGTCGTGCGGCCGGACGGTGAGCTCCTGCCCCGCCCGGTTCCAGCGGGCCGTCTCGCCGCCGACGGTGACCTTTCCGACCTCCAGGCCGCGCAGGTCGAGGTTGAAGGCGGAGAGGCCCTTGGTCGCCCGGGCGGTGAGGGTGGCCGTGCCGGTGAGGTGGCGGGCGTCCGGGGCGTAGGCGAGGCGCAGGTCGTAGTGGGTGACGTCGTAGCCGCCGTTGCCGGCCTTCGGGAAGTACGGGTCGCGTACGCCGGAGCCGCCCGGGGTGCCGTGGACCCCGGCGCAGGCCGTGAGGGCGAGAGCGGAGACGAGCAGGGCGGGGACAAGACGTACGGACCGGGCCACGCTCTCGATCCTATGGGGGGCGTGACAGCATCACACCCGTGCTCGACATCGGCTACGCCCTCTCCAACCGCTTCCCCGACCCACCGCAGACCGACTACCGCCGCGCGGACGTCCACGCCCTGCGGCACGACCTGTTCTGCGGTGACGTCTATCTGGCGGACACCAGGACGGACCACGAGGTGTCCACAGCCTGGGGATGGGTGCCGGTGCTCGACTTCGCGTGGGCGCTGTGCGACATCGTGGAGCGGATCGACCGGGACCCGGCGGGCTCCCGGGCCTCCCGGCCGCAGCGGGCGGAGCTGGACTTCACCGAGTCGACCGACCGGATGCTCTTCGAGCGCCGCTTCGGGTGGGTGGACATCGAGGCCGACTGGATGCGCGCGGAGGAGCCCCCGCTCACCGTCTCCCACTCCGAACTGCGCCGCGAGGCCCGGGACTTCCTCCACGACCTCGTCGCCGACCTCACCGACCTGCACGACGACCTCGCGGAGAACCCGGCGATCTGGACCCTCCAGGCGCGCTTTCCCCGCCTCCCGTAAAACGCAGGTAGAACGCGCTCGGTCAGGGTCGGTCCTCCACTCTGATCCCCCACTGCACCGCCAGCACCGGCGCGAGATCCAGCAGTTGAGCCGTGCTGATCACCGCCCCCGACAGCCGGTCCAGTCCCCCGCTGATCTCCAGCGACGCGGCCCCGCGCAGGTCCACGTCCGTGAGGGTCGCCGCGTGGAGGTCGGCGCCCTTCAGCGCGCAGTCCACGAACTCCACCCGCTCCAGGCGGGCGCCGCCGAAGTCCGGCTCGACGAGGACGCAGCCCTCGAAGACGACGTCCCTGAGCCGGGCCGTTCGCAGATTCAGATAGTCGATCTTGCCGCCGCGGATCAGCACCCTCTCCAGCACCGCCCCGTGCAGCTGCGGCCCGCCGAGACGGGCGTCGGTCAGCTCCACGTCCCGCAGGGTCGCCTCGGCGAGGTCGGTGCCGACGCCCCGGACGCCGGTGAGGGCCGAGTCCAGGACCCGGGCGTGCCGCAGCCGGCTCTCGTCCAGGGCGCAGCCGGTCAGCGCGCAGTCCATGAAGCGGGCGCCCGAGCCGTCCTGTCCGCCGAGGTCCGCGTCCCGGAACTCCAGCCCGTCGTAGTCCCCGTCCGGCTCCAGCTCACCGCCCCCGTACGGCTCCAGCGCGGGCAGCCGCACCTCCGGTCGCCGCGCCCCCTTCACACCCGTACCGCCCGCCGCTCTCCTCGCCATGCCCCCATGCTGCACCCCGCCACTGACAACACCCGTTGACCTGCGCGAACCCCGGCCATGTCACATTCCGGCGCTCCCGAACGGTCGTACTCCCAGAAGGCGAACCCGACCAACCAGGGAGACCCCAGCCATGCACCGCATCACCGTCATCGGCGGCGGCTTCGCCGGCCTGACCGCCGCCATCACCGCCGCCGAGGCGGGCGCCGAGGTCACCGTCCACGAAGCCCACCACACCCTCGGCGGCCGGGCCCGCACCGCCGAGGGCCCGTACCGCACGAACGAGGGCCCGCACGCCCTCTACAGCGGCGGCCCGCACTGGACCTGGCTCGAACAGCGCGACCTCATCGGCCCTCTCGCCCCGCTCCCGCCCCTGGAGGCCGCCCGGCTCCGGCTGCGGCACCAGGGCGTGCTGCGCCGCACCCCACCGTTCCCGATGCTGAAGCTGCTGCGCAGGACGGTCCGGCAGGCGCCCGTGGACGCCGACTTCCGGACCTGGGCGGCCGGTGTCGCGGGCGAGGAGGGCGCCCGGGCCGCGGCCAACTACTCGGCCGTCGCCCTCTTCCACCACGACCCCGGCTCCCTGTCGGCCGCGTTCGTCCAGGAGCGACTGCGCCGCGCCACCAAGCTGCCGCCCGAGGCGCACTACCCGCGCGGCGGCTGGGCGACGCTCATCGACCGGATGGCCGCCCGGGCCTGGAACCTGGGCGTCCGGATCGAGACCCTGTCCCGCGTCGACACGCTCCCCACCGACACACCGGTCGTCGTCGCCACCTCCCTCGACGCCGCCCGGCGTCTCCTCCAGGACTCCTCGCTGACCTGGCCGAGCGGCCATACCGCCCTCGTCGACCTCGCCGTACGCACCCGGCGCGGGGACGCGTTCGCGGTCTCCGACCTCGACGCGCCCGGCTGGCTCGAACGGTTCACCGCCCAGGACCGCAGCCTCGCCCCGGCCGGCGAGCAGCTCATCCAGGGTCAGATCCCCCTCGCCCCGCGGGAGTCGAAGGCCGACGGCACCGCCCGTGCCGAGCAACTGCTCGACCTGGGCTTCCCGGGCTGGCGCGAGCGGGTCACCTGGCGGCGCGAGTCCGTCGCGAGCGGCCGTACGGGCGCGGTCGACCCGCCCGGCACCAGCTGGCGCGACCGGCCCGCCGTGGACCGGGGCGACGGTGTCTACCTCGCCGGCGACCAGGTAGCGGCCCCCGGCGTGCTGTCGGAGGTCTCCTTCAACAGCGCCCTGACGGCGGTGTCCCTGGCCCTCGGCCGACGGGACCTTGACCTCAAGCATGCTTGAGGTTGAAGGCTGGGCGCAGACCACGACAACTGGGCGCAGACCACGACCACACGAGGAGCCCCGTATGCACGCCATACGCCTGCACGCCTTCGGCCCGGCCGAGAACCTCACCTACGAGCAGGTCGAGGACCCCCGCCCGGGCCCCGGCCAGGTCCGCGTCGCCGTACGGGCCGCGGGCGTCCACCTCCTGGACACCGCCCTGCGCGAGGGCGCTCAGGGGCCGGCGCCCGAGCCGACGCCCCTGCCCACCGTCCCCGGCCGCGAGGTCGCCGGTGTCGTCGAGTCCCTGGGCGAGGGCGTCGCGGACCGCTGGCTCGGCAAGCGGGTCGTCGCGCACCTCGGCTTCGTCCCCGGCGGCTACGCCGAACTGGCCGTCACCGAGGCCGAGCGGCTGCACGAGATCCCGGAGAACCTGGACTTCGCCGAGGCCGTCGCCATGATCGGCACGGGCCGTACGACGCTGGGGATCCTCCAGTTCGCCGACCTCGGCCCCGACTCGGTGGCCGTCGTCCCGGCCGCCGCCGGCGGCATCGGCACGCTGCTCGTGCAGTACGCCAAGAACGCCGGTGCCACCGTCGTCGGCCTCGCGGGCGGGCCGGAGAAGGTCGCCCGCGTGCAGGCGAACGGTGCCGATCTCGCCGTCGACTACACGGACCCGGCCTGGCCCGCGAAGGTCCGCGCCCACCTCGGCGGCCGGAGCGCCACCGTGGTCTTCGACGGCGTCGGCGGCGACGTGGCCCGCGAGGCCGTCGCCCTCCTCGGCCCCGGCGGCTCGCACATCGTCTTCGGCTGGTCCGGCGAGGGCCTCCACGACGGCGAGCCCTACCTCGTCGAGGGCCTCTCCGAGCAGGTCCTCGGCCCGGTCATGCTCCAGAAGGCCGGCGGCCCCAACCCCGTACGCACCCTCGAACTCCGCGCCCTGACCGAGGCCGCGGCCGGCCGCCTCACCCCCGCCGTGCACCGCTTCCCCCTCCGCGAGGCCGCTGCCGCACACCGGGCACTGGAGAGCCGGGGCACGACGGGAAAGGTGGTCCTGGAGCCCTGACACGACACCGAGGAGGGCCCCTCGAAGGCGAATTCGCCTTCGAGGTCTAG